>JALVVK010000067.1 GCA_027023445.1 Deltaproteobacteria bacterium
ATCTTCAATAATATCAACAAGTTATGCTCCGCAATAACTTATTGATATTGTTAGATTTTCCTGGTATCCCCCCAGCCATTGGAAAACTCCAGCCAATCCGCCCTAAAAAAAATGGGAAACTTTAGTATTTTATGTTTTTCAGGCAAAAATGCCGAACAATAGAATAATAATGCGGAAAACAAATAAACTTTTTTGGATATAAACCCATGACCACACCAGGGGAACGCCTTAAAAACGGCATCAAGGTCAGAGAGCTGGACGACCTTGCCATATTAAAATGTGACAAGGACGGGATGGAGCTCCTGATGATTCCCGAAAACCCAGAAGACTTCATAGATATCAACAAATTAGATACCAAGGCGCTGGAATCCTACGGGATCCGGCACGGAATCCTGGATACCCCCATATTCAGGGAGGACGGCTCCATTGTCGTCGCGAGGGGAACCCCGCCGCAGAATGGCCGCAACAGTGTCATTGAGTACCACATACCCCTGCCCGGCTCATCCGGGCAGAAAACAGGGGCCAAGGCAGAAGAACCGGAGCTGTATCAGGACCCCAAGCAGACCAATCAGTTTGTGAACGTACATAAAGACCAGGTAATAGCAGTCAAAATCCCTCCCACCCCCGGTACTCCGGGCAAAAACTTATTCGCAGAAGAGGTTCCGGCAACCCCGGGCCAGTGGATTCCCTTCAAAATAGGCGAAGGAGTTGAAGTAAGCGGTGATGACCTCCAACTCAAATCCACCATAAACGGAATCGTCATACTGGATCAGGACGGCAAAATCCACGTAAAGGACGAATGGGTCATTGAAGGTCCCGTGGATATTTCCACCGGGCATGTAACCTTCTGGGGCAGGCACCTGGAGATAAACGGTTCGGTTATGGGCGGCATGAAGGTGGAAACCAGGGGGAATCTGACAATAAACGGAACAATTGAGGATGAAGCCACGGTAACGGTGAAAGGCAACCTTGAAGTCAAAGGTATTGTGAGGGCGCAGGAAACCAGCATAACCGTAAAAAAATCCATGAAATGCAAATCCATCGAACGCTCTGAGATATCGGTCCAGGGCAACCTTGAGGTGGAAGACTATATCCTGGATGCCAGATGCAGGGTGGGAGGCAGTATAAATATCTTACACGGGAAAGGACTCCTTCTGGGCGGAAAGACCTACGCGGCAGGATCCCTGACAGCCAAGGTCCTTGGAGGCTCGGCCAATGTTCCAACGCTTATTCACGTAGGTTATGCCCCGCATCTGGAAAAAGAACTGGAAAAGCTCATTGAAAAAATCGAGAATACCGGATCTAAAATAACTTACATTAATGACGGCCTCTGGAAATTAAAGATGATGGAGAGAAAGGGAAGGTTAAGCCAGAAAACGAAGGCCATCAAGACAAAACTTGTGAATGCGCTCAAAGCGCTGGAACAATACCAGACGCTCAACAAAAAAAAACTGGACGCCCTCCAGGTCCGCATGACACCCCTGCAAAGTGCTACCGTAACCGTCCATGAAAAGGCCCATGCAAACACAAAAATCCTGATTGACAAGGCCTCACTTTACCTGAATCACGACGTGGAAGCCGCCAAGTTTAAATTCGAAAAAGGAGAAGTCGTGTCAGTCGAAATTTAGCCTTCCTCCACCTTTAAAATCGGATTATGCAGCCCGTAAGTTTGCCGAACATGCAAAAAGCAGGGCGCACGCAACTGGGGAAAACAGCTCAAAGCTGAAAGCTCAAGACTCAAAGTAAAAGATTAACGATATGATTTTTTTTATCTTATCCCTTTGAGCTTCCGACCTTGAGCTTTGGGCCAACTTTTATGCCCGGAGGCGCACGTAAAGGTTTGGATGAGTGAAATGCCTGGCTGAATTGCGACTAACCCTTTAATTATTCGCCTAAAATCCTTTTCTCGGACACTTGAAGTGCATAATCCGCTTAAAATTGACACGGGCCTTGACGTGCCCGATATCGTTTGTTAAGCGCTATTGACTTCAAAAATGGCCTTGATTAGATTATCCAAATCTAAGTTGAACGATATTAAACATTTTTTATTTTCATGCTGGGGGGCAAACCCCTTCTGGCATGGATGGCATGACAATTTATATTGATAAAATCAGACAGTTTAAGCGTTCACCCTGGCCAAAATGTCGTGCGAGAGTGGCGGAACTGGTAGACGCGCTGGACTTAGGATCCAGTGGGATACCCCGTGCGAGTTCGAGTCTCGCCTCTCGCACCAAGGAAGCCGGTTTGTTATCGTCAGTGTCCCTGCGCATCCAATGCATCTCCTGGATATAGCTTTTTAGTCCCGGAAATCTTTGAGATATAATTCCCGGTTTTGGGCAAAGTTTATTTATGGAAGGTAAATATCAATGAAGGTAACAGTTGAAGAAGTCAGTCCGGTCCAGAAAAAACTTTCGGTGGAGATTCCTCCGGATGTGGTCTCAAAAGAACTCAATGGCGCCTACGGCCGCCTTAAGGGTCAGGTCAGGGTCAAGGGGTTCCGCAAAGGCAAGGCCCCGAGGTCTGTCCTGGAGCGTATGTATGGTAAAGAAGTGGAGGCCGAAATCCTGGAGAAACTCATAGCCGACACCCTGCCCAAGGCCATTGAAGAGGCAGGCGTAACCCTTATACTCCAGCCCCAGTTGGATACCGCCTCGGACATCAGGGCAGGTGAGGCCTTTTCCTATTCCGCACTTCTGGATCTGTGGCCCGAGTTTGAGGTCCCGGAGTACAAGGGAATTGAGATAATCAGGCCTTCCGTGGAGGTCACGGAGGAAGAGATCCAGGAACAGATGGAGGCGCTGAGAAAACACTATGCCAAGGTGGAGGACCTGGAGGAAAATCGTCCTCTGGCCAAAGGGGATATTGCCATAATAGATTATACCGGGTTCATCGACGGTAAAGAAGCGGACGGGCTCTCTGAGGAGGGCTATTACCTGGATGTGGGCAACGGATATTTCAACGAACACTTTGAGGAACAGATGGTTGGGATGGCCAAGGACGAGGAGAAAGAAATAGTCGTAAGCTATCCTGATGATTCCATAAACGGCAAAGTAGCCGGCAAGACCGTTACCTACAGGGTCCACCTCAGGGATATCAAGCGCCGCATGCTTCCGGAACTGAACGACGAATTTGCAGAGGGAATAGGCGCTGGTTTCAAGACGTTGGAGGATCTCAAAGAACGGCTGCGGAAGCAGATTGAGCACGACAAAAAGGCGGCTGCGGACAGCGTTATGAGGAAACAGATCATTGAAAAAATAACAGAGGGGATGGACTTTCCCATTTCGGAGCGGGTCATCGAGGCAAAACTCACTCAAATGATTGATAACGTGGCGGGCCATCTCCAGGAACGAGGTCTTGACCTTGAACAGGCCGGTATAACCGAGGACCGCCTCAGGGAAAAGATGCGGAAGGACGCGGAACAGCAGGCCAGAACAGAAATGGTATTGGATAAAATTGCTGAACTGGAGGATATTTCTGTTTCCCGCGAGGACCTTACTCAGTACGTGAATCAGCATGCAGCAGAGTTAAATGTCAACCGGGATGAACTGGAATCCGCAATAATGCAGCATATCATGCCCAAGCTCAGGGCCAAGAAGACCCTGGACTTTATACTGGAGCACGCCAATCTTAAAGAAGAAGGGGATATGCCCCAGACAGATGAGGTACAGGCCGCGGCAGACTGAGCCATACTCCACCGACCATACGCCATGACCCATGAGCCATGAGCTATGAGCCATGACCCATGAGCTATGACCCATGAGCTATGACCCACTAAAAAACCGGAGGTTTTAGAAAAACATGCCACTGATACCCATGGTTATAGAACAGAGCCCAAGAGGTGAGCGGGCCTATGATATATATTCCCGGCTCCTGAAGGAACGGATAGTATTTTTGGGCGGTGCAATTGATGACGATATAGCTAATGTAATAATAGCCCAGCTTTTGTTCCTTGAGGCTGAGGATCCCAAGAGGGATATCACTTTATACGTCAATTCCCCGGGTGGAGTGGTAACCGCGGGTTTGGCTATTTATGATACCATGCAGTATATTAAACCGGATGTAAGCACATTATGTATAGGCCAGGCTGCCAGCATGGGGGCTTTGCTGCTTGCCGCAGGTGCTGCGGGCAAGCGTTATTCCCTGCCGAATTCAAGAATCCTGATTCATCAGCCCATGGGCGGTTTCCAGGGCCAGGCTACTGACATTGACATTCATGCCAGGGAAATATTGAAATTACGTCAGAGACTTAACAAAATCCTCTGCCACCACACCGGACAGCCCATGGAAAAGATTCAGGCCGATACCGAGCGTGATTATTTCATGAGCGGTGAGGAGGCAAAGGGTTACGGTCTTATAGACCAGGTGATCGTTGGGCGCCAGGAGGAAAATCCTGATGGCTAAAAAAAAGGACTTTGAAAACATAGGCGATCTTCACTGTTCTTTCTGCGGTAAGGGCCAGGATGAAGTCAGAAAGCTCATTGCCGGGCCGAATGTGTATATCTGCGACGAATGTATTGAACTCTGTAATGACATCATTGCAGAGGAATACGACAGCGAAGAAGAATCGGGCAAAAGCAACCAGATATTGAAGCCGGCAGAGATCAAGGCCCTGCTTGATGATTATGTAATAGGGCAGGAATCCGCAAAAAAAATCCTCTCCGTTGCGGTACATAACCATTACAAACGCATAGATTCCAACATAGGCATGGAGGATGTGGAACTTCAGAAAAGTAACATCCTGCTCATCGGGCCCACGGGAAGCGGTAAGACCCTGCTTGCCCAGACCCTGGCCAGGATATTAAATGTTCCATTTACCATTGCCGATGCCACAACACTCACAGAGGCAGGCTATGTGGGAGAGGATGTGGAAAACATCATCCTTAACCTTCTTCAGTCCGCGGATTATGATGTTGAACTTGCCAGCAGGGGAATCGTTTATATCGATGAAATAGACAAGATTGCCCGGAAGTCCGACAGTCCGTCTATTACCAGGGATGTCTCCGGTGAAGGGGTGCAGCAGGCGCTTCTAAAAATCATCGAGGGCACCCTTGCCAATGTCCCGCCCAAGGGAGGACGAAAACACCCACAGCAGGATTTCGTCAAGATTGATACCACCAATATACTGTTTATCTGTGGCGGCGCCTTTGTGGGGCTGGAATCCATCATCAAGTCCCGGCTGGGCAAATCGTCCATTGGTTTTGGCGCGGACGTGCATGGAGCAAGAGACATGCCCCTGGGCGAGGTACTGAAAAAGGTCCAGCCGCAGGATCTCCTGAAGTATGGCCTTATACCGGAATTTGTCGGCAGGATACCTGTTGCCGCCACACTTGAGGAGCTGGATGAAGACGCGCTGGTAAAGATACTTCAGCAGCCCAGGAATGCGCTGATTAAGCAATTCCAGAAACTTATGGCAATGGATAATATTGAGCTTCATTTTACTGACGGAGCCATAAAGGCCATTGCCCAGGAAGCGATAAAGCGCAAGACCGGGGCCAGGGGCCTAAGGGCCATTCTGGAGGAAGCCATGCTTGGCGTCATGTATGATCTGCCTTCCATGGAAGGCGTCAAAGAATGTGTTATCAGCGAAGACGTAATATTAAACAAGGCCGATCCTATATTACTTTACGAATCCCAGGCCAAGGCATCCTGAGCATGAAAATTTGAATGGTGGATTGTGAATGGTGGATCGTAGAGTGTAGGTTATAATGGTAGATGGTGAATTGTAGGGATGTTACAAGGAATGTTATAATGGATCATTACATCAACTTAACATTGATTTGCCATTTACCAATCACTATTTACTATTCACTATAAAGGATTATGACTGAATCAAAAGACAAGGGTAAAATTGTTGTCCCCCTGTTACCTTTAAGGGATATAGTATTATTTCCGCACATGGTGGCCCCCCTTTTCGTGGGGCGGGAAAAGTCTGTCCAGGCTATAGAATACGCCATGTCGGCCAAAGAAGAGATCCTGCTTGCCTCGCAAAGGGATGCCAAAATAGATGATCCTGGAGAAAAGGACATCTACCGGGTGGGCACTCTCGGGTCCATCCTGCAGCTTTTGCGTCTGCCGGATGGCACAGTCAAGGCCCTTATAGAGGGGAAACGCAGGGCGCATATCAAATCATTCGTGCCGAATCCCGATCATTTTACCGTTGAGGCGGAAATCCTGAACGAGCCCCGGCAGGCCGGATCCGAGGTTGAAGCGCTCATGAGGCTTACCATTGAGGCCTTTGATGAGTATATCAAACTCAACAAGAAGATTCCCCCGGAGGTAGCCCTTTCCATTTCGTCCATCAGCGATCCTTCCCGCCTGGCAGACACCATTGCCGCACATATACCTATCAAGGTGTCTGATAAACAGATGCTGCTTGAGCAGACAAGGCCCAAAAAACGCCTGGAAAAGCTCTATGAGCTTATGCGGTCCGAGACAAATATCGCCCAGATGGAACAGCGGATCAAGGACCGCGTCAAGAAGCAGATGGAGAAGAATCAACGGGATTACTATCTGAATGAGCAGATCCGGGCCATCCACAAGGAAATGGGCCAGAAGGAAGATGCTCAGAGTGATCTCAAGGACCTTGAACGCAGGATAAAACGCAAAAGGCTTTCGAAAGAGGCGGCTGCCAAGGTGCGTCAGGAATTCAAGAAACTCAAGATGATGCCTCCCATGTCCGCCGAGGCAACCGTGGTCCGGAATTACATTGACTGGATACTGTCCCTGCCCTGGTTTGAAAAGACCAGGGACAAACACGACATAGTCAAGGCCGAACAGATCCTTGATGAAGACCACTATGGCCTTGAAAAGCCCAAGGAACGAATTCTTGAATATCTGGCCGTGCAGAGCCTGGTAAAGAAGATGAAAGGGCCGATCCTGTGCCTTGTGGGCCCGCCTGGTGTGGGCAAGACCTCCCTGGCAAGATCCGTCGCCCGGGCCCTTGGCCGTAATTTCATCCGCCTGTCCCTGGGCGGAGTAAGGGACGAGGCGGAGATAAGGGGGCACAGGCGCACGTATATCGGCTCCATGCCGGGCAAGATCATACAGTCTCTCAAAAAGGCAAAGTCCAACAACCCTGTCTTCTGCCTGGACGAAGTGGACAAGATGAGCATGGATTTCCGTGGTGATCCTGCCGCTGCTCTTCTTGAAGTCCTGGATCCTGAACAGAATTTCGCCTTTAACGATCACTACCTGGACCTGGATTACAACCTTTCAGAGGTCCTGTTCATTACTACGGCGAACACCCTGCATACCATTCCTCTGCCCCTTCAGGACCGGATGGAGATAATTGAGATCCCGGGCTACACAGAGGAGGAGAAACTTGAAATAGCAAAGGGCTTTCTGCTGCCCAGGCAGTTGGAGGCCCATGGGCTCACCCCTGAAAATATCCAGATAAGTGACAAGGCAATCCTGGAGGTCATACGTTCCTACACAAGGGAGGCCGGCGTGCGTAACCTGGAAAGATCCCTTGCGTCCATCTGCCGGAAGGTGGCACGGAAAATCGTAAAGTCAGGCGACAGGGACAGGCTCATAAAGGTCAGCCAGTCCTCCCTGAAGAAGTATCTTGGAATACCCAGGTTCCGCCATGGTCAGAGTGAGGAAAAGGAGCAGATAGGTGTTGCCACGGGCCTTGCCTGGACCGAGACAGGAGGCGCCATCCTCCAGATAGAGGCAGCGGTGATGCCGGGCAAGGGCAAGCTCACCATTACAGGCAAACTTGGAGAGGTAATGCAGGAGTCGGTCCAGGCGGCCATGAGCTATGTCCGCTCCAGAGCCTATCAACTCGGGCTTCCATGGGACTTTTACCAGCGGGTGGACATTCACGTGCATGTCCCTGAGGGCGCGATCCCCAAGGATGGCCCGTCAGCCGGTATTACCATAGCGACGGCTATCGCCTCCGCCCTTCTTAAACAGCCTGTCAGACACAACGTGGCCATGACGGGTGAAATCACCCTCAGGGGAAGGGTCCTGCCCATAGGCGGACTGAAGGAAAAACTCCTGGCGGCTAGAAGGGCAGAGATAGAAAAGATCTTGATTCCAGAAGAAAACGACAAGGACCTTAAGGAGATATCCTCGAAGATTACAAGGTCGCTTGATATAAAGTTGGTCGAACATATGGATGAAGTTCTGAAGCAGGCCCTGTCCATAGAGGATCCGGAGAGCCTCTTCGTCGGGCCTGGCCCTGCTGATGCGCCTGACTGGTTGTCAGGGAAGACACAGGCAGAAATCCATCCTACGCATTGAGGGAGGTAGAGGGTTGACACTCGCCCAGCCGGGGCGGGATAGCGTCGGGATTATTGCCGCCTTACCAGGATCATGGCGAAACTTCGCCTGCCGGGATTCCTGTCTGTCCCGCACAGTGGAACAGAACTCAGGATTAGAGGGTCAGCCATGGTTCCGTTAAATTTTTTTTGACTTACTGGCATAGATATATGGCACCTTTATCCTTATTGGCTCCGGGTCGATAAGTGTTCCAGGAGGTAACTTGCTGTATGGAGGGCGTTGCGGTCAATCGACAATGGTATGCCATCAGAACCCAGCCCAGAAAGGAAAAATTGGCCGAAAGCCACTATATTAATCAGGGGTTTGAGACCTTTACCCCCATGGTCCTGGGCTACAGGCGACACGCAAGGCGCATAGAAAGGGTCGCCAAGCCTCTTTTCCCAGGATATCTCTTTTTATTCCTTACAGAAACAGAGTGCCGCATGCCGGCCATTTACAGCACAATAGGCTCCATCGGACCCGTAAGATTCGGGGATTACCATCCCCCTGTCCCTCGCCGGATAATTGAATGCATAAAATCACGAATGGATGATAAGGGATTTGTGTCACACCTGGGTGTTGGCAAAAACAACTTTTCTCATGGAGATCGAGTGAGGGTGGAATGGCTCGACTACAAAGATCTTGAAGGGATTTTCCTGGCCAAAAGGGGAGAAGACAGGGCATTAATCCTTTTAAATATATTAAAGAGGCAGGTACGGACGGTAGTACCAGTAGGCTGCCTGTGGGCCGCATAGCACCTGGACTGTGGACTGTGAAACGCCTTCACGGCCCTGAGTATGAATCTAAATTAGATAACTTAAATTAGCTTAAAAAACATTAGATTAGCCATGGACACACATGGACCTGAATAGGCTAATACCTTATTCATCCCTGACTGGGCATGACTAAGGCCCCAAAGAAACAACTATTGGCCTGGGACCACTGACGGCCTTACTCAGGACCGCCCATTTTTTATGTAGGGCCATGGCTAAAGAAATCTTTGATCTTGAATGCATTATTTATCTCTACTTTAACCAGGTTATTTTGAGTCAGAGGCTTGAGTTAAGATATTAAAATATCTTCTTATCTTAATTCAAGATTCAGTATTTACAACTTAACATTGTTTTTAAGCTATTACAGTGGCGGTGGGTTTTTAAATTCACCCAAATGGCGGTAGCATGCCCGCTTTATGGGTTGTCACTTTACCGTGAATAAGATCAAAGCTCAGGTGATAGATCATAGCATTTAGTTCTTCTATGCGTCTCGAATTATAAAATGCATATCTGGAAACATCTTGTTTTTTATCCATGTATATCCTTAACCAGACTTTCATGCCAAGTGGTGCTTCGTATACCAGAGCATGAAAGTTGGCTTATGTCCCATAGGTGATAGTCACAAAAAATCACCTTGTTTCTTAAACCATGAACTATGAGCTATTTTCACGATAAATCACCTTTTCAGCCTCTTAAAGTGCATAATCCGGGATCGTGGCCCCAACTTAATGAAGGGTTACTGAGGCCTTGAGGATGAAACGAAAAAAAATCTGAGAGACGGCTGGCTTTAGATCGAAGACCTCGCTACAGTGGACGAAGACGGATTCATTTATATTGTGAGCATAAAGACCGATATGATTAAGAGTAGCGCCCAAAGGATCAGTCCCGGGGAGATAGAAGATGTCATGCTGGACTATGCGGACATACCCAGGACAGCGCGGTTGTTGGGAAACATGACCCGATACCATGGAAAAGCACATAGTGGCCTTTGTGATACCTCAACATGGCGAAACAACTGATCAAAAAGGCCTTAGCCAGCATTGTCGGGCGTAGCAGGCCTTTAAGGTACCTCATGAAATTGTCACTGTGGAGCAACTGCCCAAAACGAATTTCGGCAAGGTAAAAAGGTATCTTCGGAAGTGTCCGGCGAAAACATGAACTCAATCCCACCAGCACCAGGCCATGCACCAAATTCTGCAAACCGCTTGAAGTGGCTGTTATTTTCTTTGTCATCGGCCCTTCTTATCGCCCTGTATCATGACATCTTCTGGAAGATGGTCCTTGACTGGTGGGATGATCCAAACTATTCACATGGTTTTCTCATACCGATTATCTCCGCCTACCTGATATGGGAACGCCGCGCTGCCATCAGGCACCTTCAACTCCGGCCATCCGTGCTTGGCCCTGTTATCCTGATATTGGCAGGGGCGCTTTACATCATCGGGCAGGTGGCAGGAGAACTCTTTACCCAGAGATTCTCTCTTGTCATGACCCTGGTGGGGCTCGTCTTTTCGTGGGGCGGCCTTCCCCTCTGGCGGTTAATGTGGGGTCCGGTCTGCTACCTGGTTTTCATGATTCCTCTTCCCTACATCGTATATGACAGCATAGCATTCCCACTGAAACTGGTCGCCACAAAGGCAAGTACGTATATCCTCCAGCTCCTTGGCGTTACAATATACAGCGAGGGCAACCTGATATTTCTTCCCAACACCACCCTGGAGGTAGCGGACGCCTGCAGCGGCATCCGTTCCCTGATTTCCGTGCTGGCACTCACAGTAATAATCGCAAAATACACCCAACGTACCATGCCCAAACGCCTGATCCTGATGTTTCTTTCAATACCGGTTGTTCTGGCGTGTAACATGTTAAGAATCATCATAACCGGTATCCTGGCATCCAGTGCCCCTGAACTGTCAGTGGGCTTTTTCCACGCATTTTCAGGTGAACTGATTTTTCTGGTGGGTGTTGCCATCGTGTTTGGAATAGGCGTTTTAATGTGCAGGGATGAAAAAATGTTTCATTCCGAAAGGTGTATGTCTGCCAACACCATGGAACCCCATCATCTTGATCTTGGGGTGCGTTTTTTGTGGCCAACATGGGTCTCTCTTGGGGTGATGGGCCTTATCTTTTGTCTCAACCTGGTGGCGACCCGGGTACAGGCCACACCTCTCCTGATGCCGCTATCCAAACTGCCTTCACAAATTGATGATTTTCACAGGGTGGCAGACGAATCTATGGATCCCCGGATAATAAAGATCCTGGGTGTGGATAACTACATTATGAGGGCCTACGATGGTCCTGATGGTTATCCCCTCTGGCTCTACATAGGTTACTTTAAGGACCAGAAAGAAGGGGCCATGATTCACTCTCCCAAACACTGTTATCCCGGAAGCGGATGGCACCCGATAACCTCAAAGGTAGTAAAAGTTGAAATTCCATCAATCGGTCGATCAATACGGATAAATGAATACCTTCTTGCCAAGGGGGAAAACCGTCAACTGGTTTATTACTGGTATCAGTCCAGGGGCAGGGTAATAGCCAAT
>JALVVK010000068.1 GCA_027023445.1 Deltaproteobacteria bacterium
TGCCAGGGCGGAACACGCCCTTTCCGTCCTGCTTGGCAGATACCCTGAATCCCCGCCGCAAACAGATATCATCGAACTACCCTTTATCAGGGAATTATTTCCCCACGGTCTCTCGAGCAGGCTCCTGCTGAAACGTCCTGATGTCAGGGCCGCCTATCTGAGATTAAGGGCAAGTGATTCCAGGACCGCTGCCGCCATTGCCGACAGGTTTCCCTCCATTAACCTGATCGGGAAATACGGCCGCTCAAGCACCGCCTTCAGCACAGGGGCCATCACAGGAAATTTCTGGAATATGGCCCTTGACGCAATGCTTCCCATTATAGACGCGGGCAAGAGGCGGGCAGAAGCAGACCGTGCCAGGGCACAGGCAGAGGAAAACCTCGCGAAATACAGACAGGCCGTGCTCAGGGCCTTTCAGGAGGTGGAAGACGCCCTTGCAGCCAACCGCGCCGGAGAGGAACGCCTGAAGGAACTTAATACAAACGCGGAGATCTCCGCACGAGCCCTTGAACTTGCTAAAGACCAGTACATGAATGGACTTTCCGATTACCTTCAGGTGCTTACTGCCAAGATACACAGACTTGACGCGGAAAATTCCCTTGTAACCGCGAAAAGAGAGCTGATCTCTGAACGCATAACCCTTATCAGGGCCCTTGGCGGGGATTGGATTAAACCCCACCGACAGAACCGAGCACCTGCCAGACAGACACAAGAGGTTAATTCCAGATGAGCGCCAGGGAAAAAATTATAAAAATCGGCCTTCCTTTTTTCATACTTTTGGCCGGGATCGCGGGGATGATGATCCTTTCATCCCTACGGCAACCTCCACATAAAAAAATCATGAAAGAAACCGAAGTTCCTGTCGAGGTACTTCCCGCACGCCTTACGGATCACAGGGCACGCATATTTGCCACCGGCACGGTCCAGGCAGCGCGCAGGGCGTCCATAGCCCCCCAGGTCAGCGGAAGGGTTACCTGGATGTCACCACAGCTGGTGGCAGGCGGAGTCTTTAAAAAGGGGCAGCTTCTTCTCGAAATAGAACGCGGTGACTATGAGCTCGCGGTGGAGCAGGCCCGTGCCGCCCTTTCGAAGGCGGAGCTTGACCTCGAAACAGTAAAAGGCAAAGCGGATGTGGCACGGGAAGAATGGAAACGCCTCTCGTCAGACACGCAGCGCAAGCCATCCCCGCTCCTCCTCTACGAGCCCCAGTTAAAAAACGCAAGGGCCGAAGTAGCCTCTGCGAAGGCAACACTGGAACAGGCCGAATTGAACCTGCGGAGAACCAGGCTGTACGCCCCGTTTAACTGCGCGGTCCAGTCTGAAGAGGTCGAAACAGGCCAATATGTCCGCGCGGGAGACCCCATAGCCACTGTCATTGGAACGGACAGGGCTGAAATCCTTGTCCCAATTCCCCTGGAGGATCTGGAGTGGGTGGATGTGCCGGCATCCGGGCATGGTCACAAGGGCTCCAGGGCACAGATTTACCTTAAGGCCGGCAACATGCGCTTCACCTGGATCGGCCGGGTTGACCGCATCCTCAAGGACGTTGATCCCCTGGGACGCATGCCCAGGATTATAGTAACCGTGTCCCATCCATTTCAACGTTCCACAAAACATACTTTGAAAACAGGCCTTGCCTCTGGTCTTTTCGTTAACCTTGAGATAAGGGGAAAGGTCCTTCACCATGTATATTTAATCCCAACGATTGCCATGCGGGAAAACAACACCATCTGGATCGCCGACAGGAATAACCGGCTCCACATCCAACCGGTAACGGTGCTCAGGAGGGAAAAAGAAGATGTCCTGGTAAAAGCGGATTTTCCCCAGGGCACAAGGATCATTCTCACCAAAATCTCCGGCGCCGCCGAAGGACTCCGGATTAAGCCTGTCAACAGGATGCACACCCCATGAAAAAGGCTATCGCCTGGATGGCGCGTAATCACGTTGCCGCCAATCTGCTGATGCTCTTCTTTGTGGTTGGCGGAATCGTCATGAGTCACTCCATAAAGCAGGAGATTTTCCCTGAAATAAGCCTTGATACCATCCGCGTTTCCGTGCCATACCCGGGAGCCACCCCGGAAGAGGTGGAAGATGGAATCATACTGAAAATAGAAGAAAACCTCACAGGTGTAGATGGAATCAAGGAAATAAGATCCACCGCATCTGAAGGTATGGGGAACGTGGACGTGGTAGTCCGGGAAGGAGCAAACGCGGATCTTGTACTCCAGGATGTGAAAAACGCAGTGGACCGGATCATCACCTTTCCGGAAAACGCGGAAAAGCCCATTATAAGCAAGCTTCTTAACAGGAGAGAGGTAATCTCCGTGATTGTTTACGGGGATCTCTCGCCAAAGGCCCTCAGGGAACAGGCAGAACACGTAAAAAATCAGCTTCTTGAGCTGCCGGAAATCACCCAGGTGGACCTTGGAGGTGTAAGGCCCTACGAGATCTCGGTTAACGTCACCGAGGACACACTCAGACGCTATAACCTCACCCTGGATGAGATTGCGCGCAGGATCAGACAGGCATCGGTGGACCTTCCCGGCGGACGCATCAAGACCAGGGGAGAGGAAATACTTCTCCGCACAAATGGAAAGCGATATTATGGTCCTGGCTACGGAAATATAATCATTCTTGCCAAGAACGACGGGACAAAGCTGCGCCTCAGGGATATCGCGAAAGTCCGTGACGGATTCGAGGACACCGACGAATTCGCAAGATTTGATGAGAAACCCGCCGCCATGATAAAGGTGTTCAGGGTGGGGAACCAGAAACCCCTTGACATATCCAGGGAGGTAAAGGATTTCGTCGCAAGGGAATCAGCCACCCTGCCTCCATCGGTAAAGATCTCCACGTGGAATGACACCTCTGAAAAGCTGAAAAGCCGCATAAACCTTCTGGAAAAAAACGCGCTGTTCGGGCTTATCCTCGTATTCGTGGTCCTTGGGCTGTTCCTTGAGATCAGACTTGCCCTGTGGGTTATGCTGGGCATCCCTGTGTCCTTTCTGGGAGCGCTTTTTATCATGCCCGGCCTTGATCTTTCCATCAACATGATCTCCCTTTTCGCGTTCATCATGGCCCTTGGCATCGTGGTGGATGATGCCATTGTCATCGGAGAAAATATATTTGAACACCGTAAAAAGGGGAAAACCTTTTTAAAGGCAGCGATAGATGGGACCATAGAGGTGGGAATCCCGGTCATATTTTCTGTCCTCACCACGGTTGCCGCCTTTGTGCCCCTGATCTTTGTCAGCGGCATCATGGGTAAATTCATCAAGGTAATCCCGCTTGTGGTTATCTCCATCCTCCTGGTCTCTCTTATGGAATCCCTATTTGTGCTGCCCGCGCATCTGTCATTCGGCAGTGAGATCAAAGAGACAGGGAGGATACTGGGCACGATCAGGTCTGTGCGTCTGCGATTCAGCGCCTGGCTTGAGAATTTTATCAACGGCCCCTACCGTTCCGCCCTCAAAACCTGCGTGGAACACCGCTATAGTACCATCGCGCTTGGCCTTTGCGTCCTGCTTCTGGTGGTGGGCGTGGTAAAGGCGGGTTTTATAAAATTCCGCTTCATGCCCGTTGTGGAAAGCGACAAGATAACCGTATCCATAGAAATGCCTGTAGGCACACCTGTGAGCAAAACCGGTCAGGTAGAACGATACATCGTGGAAAAAGGCAGGGAGGCCGTTGCTGAACTTGACAGGACCAATCCATCAAACACATCCATCCTGAAGCATATATACGCGGTGATCGGGGGAACCATAGCAACAGGCGGCCCCACAGGCGGCACGTCCAGTTCGGCATCTAATATTGCCAACATTGCCATGCTGCTGCAGCCAACCGAGGACAGGGCCATATCAACCACCACGGTGGAGAAAAGGTGGCGCGAAAAGGTAGGCCGTATCACAGGGGTGGACTCTATAAAATTTAAATCCAACCTGGTCCATATGGGGGCAAACATCAATGTCCAGCTTGCCCATGAAGACTTTAAAACCCTTGCCGCAGCGGCTGAACGTCTGAAAAAAATCCTTGCCGAGTATCCGGGCGTGACAGACATCGCGGACAATTACAGCATTGGGAAAAGGGAATTCAAACTCCGCCTGACACCCCAGGCCCGCATGCTGGGCATCACCGAACAGGACCTCGGGCGCCAGATACGCGCGGCCTTTTATGGCGCGGAGGCCTTGCGCTTCCAGCGCGGTAGAAACGAGATAAAGGTCATGGTGCGCTACCCGGAAAAAGAACGTACCCATATCTGGGATCTCATGTCAATGAGAATCAGGACACCGGATGGCGGCGAAATCCCCCTTGAGCAGGCCGCCCGAATAATCCCGGGGTATGGATTCAGTACCATCCACCGCTACGACCGCAAAAGGGTGATAAACGTAACGGCAAATGTTGACAGCAAGACAGCAAACCCTGAGGAAATTCTGGCGGATCTAAAGGCAGGACCTCTTGCCCGCCTGAAAAAAGATTATCCCGGCCTTACTTACAGCATGCAGGGAGAAGCAAAAGAAGAAAACGAATCAATGAACACCATGATGAGGGGATTCGCACTGGCGCTTTTTGCCATCTACGCCCTGCTTGCCATACCTTTCCGAAGCTACACCCAACCGCTCATTATCATGGTTGCCATTCCCTTTGGCATGGTGGGGGCAGTGCTCGGACACATGATCATGGGTTATGACCTCAGCATACTCAGCATGTTCGGCATAGTCGCGCTCTCGGGCGTGGTTGTAAACGACTCCCTTCTCCTGATAGACAAGATCAACTCGGACCGAAGGGATGGAAAGGGGATGAGAGAATCGGTCATTGATGCGGGCATCCGTCGCTTCCGGCCCATTCTGCTCACCTCGCTCACGACCTTTTTCGGCCTCACCCCCATGATCATGGAGACAAGCATACAGGCACAGTTCCTGATCCCTATGGCCATAAGCCTGGGCTTTGGCATCCTGTTCGCAACGGGTGTCACATTGCTTCTGATACCGAGTATGTATGTGGTTCTGGAGGAGGTAAAATCTCTTATCAGGAAAACATAGACGAATCAATCCAGCCTCTTCTTAATCATGAAGGCCCCAAAAAA
This sequence comes from Deltaproteobacteria bacterium, assembly GCA_027023445.1. GTDB lineage: Bacteria > Desulfobacterota > Dissulfuribacteria > Dissulfuribacterales > JALVPX01 > JALVVK01. Next base: position 5,084 of record JALVVK010000068.1, read on the forward strand.
GTTAATGGGATCAACTGAACTGCCGTCTTCTTCATCGCAGATAGGCCTACCGTCAAGGGAGAAACACCTCACTACGGACGGCCAGCGACCGTCAGCCGGGATGTTTTGAGTTTGCAATGGGAAACCGGGCTTCATCACATGAATTTAAGATTTTTCCGCTTTGCAAGGGGCACAGGGGCCTTGAACCTGTAAGTTTTCCCGCGAGTCTGGGGCTGTATACAAAAATACAGTGGCAGGGATACAACTTTGAATTTGATTTAAACGGCTGCGTACAAAAAATATCAGGCGAACACCCCGTATGGCCCTACCCCGAGGACTGGCTGGCCAGGACCCAGACAGATCGCTGGATATATTATTCCGGGCGGAGCTACGAGGACATCTTTGCGCTCACCGGCCTTTATTATTATCCCTACACGCAGGGACAGGAAAACCTGCTTGATCAGGACCGTCCCTTTGAACAGCCGCATGTCAGAAAAGCACTCAAGGCATGGGAAAGGCTCATGGCGTGTCTTGAAAAAGCTGTAATGGAGGTATCCGAAAAAGAGGCTCAGGCCATAAAAAAAATTCTCCGAATGACGCCACGGGCGCTCAACCTCAGGGCGCTCGAATTTCAGAGGCTCCTGAAGGCAACGATCCCGGTACTTCCACCTGAATGTCACAGGGTGGCATACCGGGTGGTGCCGGTTGTTGTGGCGGAAGGATGCACCAGCAACTGCAGGTTTTGCTGCATAAAGACCGGAACCGGCCTTGCGCCAAGACCTCTGGATGACATCTCAACGCAGATAAAACATATCAAAAACTACTATGGCCCTGATCTCGTAAATTTCAATTCGGTATTCCTGGGCCAGAACGATGCCCTGTCTGCAGGAATTGACCGGGTTATCAGCGCGGCCCGGATGGCATGGGAATATCTGGAAATCAGCCGTTCCTGCCATCCCTGTCCCAGGCTCTTTCTGTTCAGCGGGGCAGAGGCCCTCCTCTCCCTGGATCCTGTGGCAATATCCGCCCTGAATGCCCTACCCTATTCCAACGTGCATATAAATGTTGGCATCGAATCCCTGGACGAGGCGGCGCTGAAACTTCTCGGAAAGCCCCTGACCGCACAAACCGCCTGGAATTGCATGGAAAAGGCCCTGGAGCTGAACAGGATGCCTGGTCCCCTGGAAATAAGCCTGAATTTCGTGGCAGGAGACTCCCTGCCGGAAAACCACTGGGATCTGCTTACCAGGACGCTGTGTAAAAATACCCCTGGGCCATACAAGGGGACTGTATATATTTCTCCGTTAAGGGGAGACATCAAGGAACCGAAGAAGCTACGCCAACGTATCCTTCAGCTCAAGGCCCGCTCTTCCTGGCCGCTTTTTCTCTATCTTATCCAGGGACTTTAGGCAAGACCGTCCATTTTTGTAAAATGGCCGGGCCTCCGGCAAGCATCAGGATGTTCAGGATCAGGAACCTGACACAGACACCCTGGATTGCGAATTGACGGCAAGGCATTCCTCTTCGATTTTATGGCCTTTCAGGACCAGGGACCTCGTGGTAAGGGCGTCCGCGATTCTTGAATCGTGAGATATAAGCAGCAGGCCCCTGCAGGGATAGTCCCTTATCACCCTGATAAGCCGCTCTGTCACCCACTGGTCCAGGCCAACGGTGGGTTCATCCAGGAGCAGCACGTCCGGCTTCATGGAAAGGACCGTGGCCACTGAAACGAGACGCTTTTCTCCGCCGGATAGCCTGTAGGGAACCCTGTCACGCAGATGTGAAATGCCAAGGGAACTCAGGGTGGAATCCGCCCTTTCTATTGCCTCTGAGGATTTAAGCCCCATGTTCAGTGGACCGAAGGCAACATCTTCTATCACGGTAGGACAGAAAAGCTGATCATCAGGATCCTGAAACACCAGGCCCACCTGCCTCCTGACCTGTTTGAAGTCCTCTTCCCCCACACACGTGCGGCCCATCACGGTTACAGAACCTGATAAGGGCCTTATCAGCCCGAGGATGATATGAAAAAGGGTTGTCTTGCCCGCCCCGTTCCCACCTTTCAAGGCAATACGGGCACCTTCTTCCATGGTCAGGTTCACATCATCAAGGACCAATTGCCCGGAGGAATAAGAAAAATTTATATTTTCAAGATGTATCAGTGAGGTATTCCCATCCATTCCATGCCTGCCAGCGCCACGGTAACAAGACCCATCACCACCGCGAGTATGATGTCCCTGCCGTGCAGATGAAAATGATGAAGCAACCAGAATGTACCATCAAATCCGCGGCAAAGCATGGCCTTGTAAACCCGCTCTCCCCTTTCGTATCCCCGCACAAAGAGAAGCCCCACAAGATAGGCGTATGTGCGATACGTCAACATGTCGGTCCGGGGAGAAAATCCCCTGATCCTGATGGCCTGCACCATGCGCCTGTGCTCATCTTCCAGTACGTGCAGATAACGCCAGGTAAAGAAAAAAAGCTGGACCAGCTTGCTGTGCACCTTGAGGTGGGCAAGCGAATGGGCAAGGGAAAACATGGAGGATGTTGAGAGCAGGGCCAGGTTGGCCATGATGATGGCATTGCACTTGAGGGTTATGGAAAAGGCGGCGCAAATCCCTTCCGAGGACACGTCCAGCGGACCGGCATGGAAAAGCACATGACCGGGAGTGGAAAAGGGTATGACAAGCCACAGGGCCAGCACAAACACGTTCACCACTGCCAGGCGCCTTAAAATCATCCGGAAGGGGATGCGGGCAGTGGACAGAAGTATAGCGCTGAAAATAAACGCGGCATACTGCAGTGGCATGCCGCTCAGGCATGCCACCACCACTGAATAAAAAATAGCGCACAGGATCTTGACCCTCGGATCGGCCCTGTGCAGGTAGGATGAACCTGATGAAAAGGCCTCACATGTCATATCTTCTACGGTCCATTCAGGAATTCTCTTTCCTCTTCACAGAGATATAAAGGGCAATACCCATAAGCCCCATTATGTAACCAAAACCTGAGATTACATCACTCATCCCGATCTTGTCTCTTTCCTCGGCAAGAACCATGAGTTCCCTCCTTATGGGGCTCAGCCTCTGATCAAGTATCTGTTCCATTTCATGGGGAGTGACACATGCCTGCAGTTCACTTGCGGAGGCCGCACCGGATGCCACAGGAGCCGCCCCCCGGACGGAACCGGCCGGTTCAACGGATTTATCCCGGGCCTGCGTCTGCGGCAGGGTCTTCTCAGTTGCCGGCGCAGCCACCCCCCCGGCCTTGCCCACAGGTTCGGTATCCACCTCCACATCGGTCTCTGCCATATGTCCCATGCCCGCATTTAACACCACGTGATATTTCCCCTTTCCGGGCGGAACAAAGGATAACCGGCCCTTATCGTCGGTCTTTCCCCTGAAGACCTCCTTGCCGGCCTCATCCGTGACAGTCACCGGACTGGACATGGCCTTGACCCCTGAGGAGAAATAACCCTCAAGCTCTACCTTGCTCCCATCATACCACGCAAAGACATTAACCTTGTGCGCGTGGGCCGGAACGGCAAAAAGACTCAAAAAGAGCAAAACAGCCGCAGCCACACCGGTCCGGCCTTTCGTATCCTGCTTTCTGTTCATTTGTTCTCCTACAATAACCTCGGGTTTCACCTTGAGGAGGAAACCCACTACAGAAGCGGTAATAACCGCCTCTATGGCCGCAATGGGAATATGCACCATAAAAATCAGCTTGCCTATGGCCTCAAGACCCTGACCGGAAAAGGCAAGGGCAAGGGAGACCATCAGGGCGCTCAACATTATGCAGCAGGCTGCCATCAGCCCGGACACGATCAGGGCAAGAGGAGTGGGCCTTCCACTTTTAAGAAAGGGCCTCACAACAAAACCGGCCAAAACGGCGGGTAAGGCCATGTTCATCGTGTTAACGCCGAGCGTTGTCAACCCTCCGAACTGAAACAGCACGGCCTGCAATGTCAGGCCTATGAATATGGCGGGGAATGCCTGCCAGCCAAGGATAACACCCAGAAGCCCGTTCAGGATCAGGTGGGCGCTGGAAGGCCCCACCGGGACATGGATAAGCGAGGCCACGAAAAACGCGGCGGTGAGCAGCGCCACCTTGGGGATATCTTCGGACTTCAACCCATTAAGACCTATGGCAAGCCCAACGGCCGCTCCCGCAGCCCCGATGACAAGGATCTCTGGTGTCAGTACGCCTTCTGATATATGCATTTTACTTCATATCCCTTGTGCGAACCCAAAGTATTGCCCCAAGCTCGATAGGCACTTTTTTGCCGTTCCTGACCATCCCTTCTCTGTCGTTAAGTGCGGCAAACCCCCACCATCCGGCCCTGGGCATGGCATACCAGAAAATACCCCTTGAATCCGTGTGAACCACCTGGGTAACATATGCCCCGGCAGGCGCCTTAACCTTCTCACCCTTATTATAATACTCTACCTCAACGTCGCTGTTAGGCGCCGGCTTTCCATTCAGCAGAACCTGTCCACAGAACACGTTGCCGGTCCACAGGCCGTAGGGTCTTGTCAGGGGAACTATTTCCGTCTTGAGGCCCACGGGCTTGTCCCAACCGTCCTCAAGGCCAAAGGCGTTCACAATTACCTTTGTAAAGTGCTGGATGTACTTGCCTTCCGCGGCCTCCCAGTATGGCTTGGGAATCATGTAAAACAAGTAATCTCCCGGCCTGTTCAGGACCATGCTGGCAGACCAGACGACATGTCCCTTCATGCTGCCCTTTTTTAGAAGGGAGGTAATAATCTGACGCTGTCCCCTGACAACCACACCCGCCTCCAGGGGTTTTGCAAGCTCCATGAAATTCTGCTCAAAGGGATGCATGAATTGATACGAAAGGGTAATTCTGTGCGAATCATTTACCTGGACTATGTCATCAGATGGCAGTATCACGCCAAAATGCGCAAAACAACGGCCCGCGGAAACAAGGAAAAACACAGCCACAAGCGCCAAAAAACACCTCAAAGATAACCTGCTCCTCATAAAAAAACCTCCTATTTTTTATTATGGGCCAACTATAGCCCATAACGGCATGGTAACCAATTTTTAAGATCAGTAACACCCAACACAAAACCACCCATCCGCCGCCTTCCTTATACCCAGCACCTTGCACCTTCCACCTTATAGTCTGCACCTTGCACCACGCACCGTTTCCAAGGCGGGAAACAAATAAACAGGCCTTCGCCCCTTGACAAGCCCTCTATTTGAGGGTAATAAGGACGGCGTTTCGGGCCGTTAGCTCAATTGGTAGAGCAACTGACTCTTAATCAGTAGGTTCGGGGTTCGAGACCCTGACGGCCCACCAATGAAATCAAGGGGTTAGGCGATGTTGCCTAACCCTTTTTTGTTTATGTATAAAATTATCTGAAATTTCCTGAAAATGTTTTAGCCACCATCCATAGTAGTGCGGTTATAACTTACCTTAAACCTTGAGCTTTCAGCTTTGAGCTATTTCCTCCAGTCGGGCGCCCTTCGCCTTGCATCTTCGGCAAACCTGCGAGCTGCATAATCCGGTTTAGTGGGTGATTATTTTTGGCTGTTCCAAAATTGATGCAACATATATCAGCCTTGAGGACCTGGATAAACAGAGTTTTGTCCGCGAAGATCCCGGGGGCTTTCTGTCCAGGTTCAAAAACACGGTCATATTAGATGAGCTCCAGCGTGTAACCGAGCTTTTTTCATATCTTCAAGGTTTAGTTGGCAAAGACAGGATATTGGGGAAATGGATACTTGCCGGCTCCCGGAATTTCCTACCGATGGAACGAATCAGCCAGAGCCTGACCGGACGCACAGCCCTTACCCAACTTTTTCCATTATCTCTCAGGAAATTATAGGCACTGAGACCATGCCTGAAAGGCCCTGGAAGCGTTATGCCCACACAGGGCTTTTTCCCTGAAATATATAACAAAGACATGAAGCCAGCCGATTGGTACCGGGCCTACATCCGGATCTACCTGGAAAGGGATATGCGGGACCTCGTGCGGATTGGAGATCTAAGAGCCTTCTCCCGACTTGTCAGGCTCTGTGCCGCCAGGAGTGGACAGCTGAACTACAATGCCCTGGCAACTGACATGGGTGTTTCCCGGCCCACGGTTAAAAAGCGGATCTCCATATTATAAACCTGCGGTTTGGTCATCCTCCTGCGTCCTCATTATGTAAATTTTTCCAAGCGCCTCGTAAAGATGCGTATTCCACGGCATCTCGGCCACTGATTCCACGTGAATCCGGCCATCCAGGTTTGGTCGATAACGGCAGGGGATAACGAATGGTATAAGGAGCTGAATAACAGGCCTTTCCAAAAGATGACAGGAAGCAGGAAAAGCATGTTTGACTGTGTTGATGCGCCTGCCCTGAAGCCATTGCCCCGGGTTCCATACGAGTTTGCCCGCTGGAAGAAGGCAACGGTTCACATAGACTACCACGTGGAGGTGGATGGCC
>JALVVK010000069.1 GCA_027023445.1 Deltaproteobacteria bacterium
CTTTACCGAGGAGATGGCGCGAAGAGAGGCGCAAAGATGCCTGCAGTGCGGATGCCTTGGCCTTTCCAAGTGTGAATACCGGGAGCTTTCCATCAGGTACAGGATCAACGCCTCAAGATCCCCTTCAGGGCTGCGCGTCCCTGTCGATACCTCCCACCCGTTCATTATCGTTGATCCGAACAAGTGCGTTGCCTGTGAGAGATGCAGCAGGACCTGTGAACATCAGGCAATTGAGTTAACCACATCCACGGAGCGGGAGGATATGGATGAGGTATTCCTTCGCATCAACGAAAGATGCGTATCCTGCGGCGCCTGCGTGGACGCCTGTCCCACCGGGGCGCTTGCCAAAAAATCCATCATGGTTCCGTTGCCGCCGGGGGAAGCCCGGCACGTAAGGACCGTATGCACCTACTGCGGCACGGGCTGCAGCGTGAATCTATTGGTAAAAAATGGAGTGATTCTCGAAGCCAGGGCAGAATCAAAAGATCCGCCAAACAACGGGGATCTTTGCCTGAAGGGCAGATTTGGTTTCAGCTTCTATCGCCATCCGGACCGGCTCACCATGCCGCTTCTCCGGAAACACAGGGACGAACCCTTCCGCCAGGTGTCCTGGGATGAGGCCATTGAATATGTTGCGAAGGAATTCCAGCGTGTCAGGGAGCGCCACGGCCCGGACGCGTTGGGCGTGCTTTCATCGTCCAGGTGCGAAAACGAATCGAATTACCTGGCGCAGAAATTCGCCCGGGCCATACTCGGCACCAACAATATAGACAATTGTGCCCGAGTCTGCCACGCGCCCTCTGTCAGCGGCCTGAGAATTGCCCTTGGAAGCGGCGCTGCCACGAACCCGCTGCACGAAATCGAAGGCGCCGAGGTATTATTAGTGTGCGGGTCCAATACCACGGAATCACACCCGGTCATTGGTTACAAGGTCAAAAGGGCCGTTAAAAAGGGAACCCGTCTGATCGTAATAGATCCACGGCGCACCGAGCTTGCCGCCATGGCCGACCTGTGGCTGAATTTAAAACCCGGCACAAATATACCGCTCCTTAATGCCATAACACACGAAATCCTTGCAAAGGGGCTGGAAAACAAGGCCTTTATCAGGGAAAGGACAGAGGGCCTGGATGAACTCAGGGAACACCTGAGGGACTTTGCGCCTGATGCCGTGGAATCCGGGACGGGCGTCCCGGCGGACATGATCAGGGACGCGGCCAGGATGTACGCCGCCACGCGGAGGGGCATGATACTCTACGGCCTTGGTGTTACCGAACATCGCGCCGGCACCTATGGCGTCATGGCCCTGGCTAATATAGCGCTTGTCACCGGGAACGTCGGAAGGAGTCATGCGGGGATATGCCCGCTCAGGGGGCAGAATAATGTCCAGGGTTCCTGTGACATGGGGGCGTTACCATATGTCTATACCGGCTACCAGGATGTAAGCGACCGGGATAAACGAGAAAAGCTGGGACGGGCCTGGGGCTGCCGCCTTCCTGGCGTCCCTGGTCTGACCGAGCCTCAGATGTACGAGGCAGCGGTCAGTGGCCGATTCAAGGGTCTGTATTGTATCGGCTATGATCCACTACAGACCCAGGCGGATACAGGCAGGGTAAAAAAGGCCTTTGAGCGGATGGACATTGTGGTCGTGCAGGACCTCTTCCTGACACCCACCGCCCGTATGGCCCATGTGGTTTTCCCGGCCGCCTGCGTGTATGAAAAAGACGGGACCTATACCAATGCCGAACGGCGTATCCGCCGGATAAGAAAGGCCGTTGAGCCTCCCGGACAGGCCCTGCCCGACTGGCGGATTATATCCCTCCTCGCGACCGCGATGGGCGCCCGCTGGGAATATGCGCATCCCGGTGAGATCATGGATGAGGTGGCAAGGGTAACCCCAAGCATGGCCGGAGTCTCCTATGAACGCCTGGAGGACGACGGACTGGTATGGCCCTGCCCGGACGAGGATCATTCCGGAACCCCGATCCTTCACAGGGACGCCTTTGTCAGGGGAAAGGGAAGGTTCACCATTATTCCCGATATACCGTCCCAGGAACAGCCTGATGAGAACTATCCGCTGGTTCTCGTTACAGGCAGGCGTCTTGTGCATTACAACAACGGTTCCATGACCAGAAGATGCCGAGGGCTCATGTCTCTGGTCCCCGGAGAATTCCTGGAGATCCATCCGCGTGACGGGGCACGTCTTGGAATACGGGATGAGGAGACAGTGCGGGTGAGATCGCGCCGCGGAAGCCTGAAGGTGAGGGCACGTCTGAGTGAACGGGTACGGCCCGGCACGACGTTCATGGCCTTTCACTTCCCGGACACCCTTACAAACATCCTGACCAGCCCCGGACTCGATGAAATCTCTCTTACCCCGGAATACAAGGTCTGCGCAGTGGCTGTTGACAGGGAAATAGTGCAGGAAAGGCAATGATGAATGGTAAATTTTAAATGCTGAATTAAGGTAATAATCCAGGAAACGGTTGGTTTGTTATTATAATGATCATCACGTTATGCTGATGATACCGCAGAAGTCTTGTAACCTGATGGCGGTTTTCTGTAGACCGCGACCGCGACAGGCTCGAACTGGTCGTTAATGTTGTGAAGTGTTTCCGAATGGCCGATGAAGAGGTATCCTCCGGGAACAAGCTGCGAATAGAATTTCTCAAAGAGCTTTACCTGGGTCGGGCGGTCGAAATATATGATAAC
>JALVVK010000070.1 GCA_027023445.1 Deltaproteobacteria bacterium
AAATCGTACTCAAAGGTCCTGGTGCTGCCGCTGGCCAGCACCTCTGCCAGATGTTCCCTGTATCTGCGGGCAATGTCCTGTGGATAGACTTCCTCAAGGGATTTACCTGTAATTTCATCGCCGCTGGAAAAATCGAGGCAGGCCACCCTGTTGTTACTTGAACGCAACATGCCTTTTGCGTCCAGCATGAAGATATGGTCGCTTGAAGATTCTATCAGGGCACGATGTATATATTCGCTCTTTCCGGCAAGTTTTTTGGACTGCTGACGCAGTCGGAGTATGATTTCCACCCTGGCCTTGAGCTCAGACCTGACAAGGGGCCGTCTCAGGTAGTCGTCAAATCCGGATTCAAACCACTGGCCTATATCTTCATCCCGCCCCAGCACCAGCAGCACAGGCAAGAAATCCCCTGCCTTCTTTGCCTGGGCAAGAACCTGTCCTCCAATGCGCCGGGCGGAGGCAACATCCAGGATAACGAGATCAGTGCGGTCAGGGACTTTTCCGGAAAAATCGACAAATTCGTAGCCAGATCCGGCAAGATAACCGGCAACGAGCTGCCGGTCCCCCGGATCGGAGAAACATGCCGCAATCTTTGTCTTTTCAGGCATAACGCCCTGCCATGTTCCCTCCTCTCTTTTGCTCTTGTATTAATAACCGGTGATAATCAAACATCCATGGTAATGGTGTTGTCCTCTCCTGGCACGAAAATCACGAGCCCCGCCTCTCCAATGAACTGAAGACAGGGAAAATACATAAAAAGACAGAGGGGAAAAATAATATCTCCGCTAAGTCATGCTCCACGAGACAGAATATGCTACATAACAAGATCATAACAAAAAAACAGGAACTGGGCCAGCTTGAACGGATGATCCATGATCCGGGATTACGCGTGCGTGAAGGCGTATCTCGGATAAAACCGGGCGGCTGCCTCGAAGATACGGGTCATATTTCAGGAATAAGCGCGACTTGAACAAACTGAAAAGAGAAGAGCAACAGGGGCCATGGTTTTATACCGCCCTGTTCCTGACAGGCATATTTTTCCTTAATTTTCTGAGCAGGGTTTCGTTTTCCCCGCTGATGCCCTGGATCGAGCAGGATCTTGGGCTTACCCACACGCGCGCCGGCTCGCTGTTTCTGTTCCTGAGCCTGGGTTACTTTCTGTCTCTGTTAGGCTCCGGATACGTGGCATCCCTGTTGGGACACCGGAAAACCATCGCCTTTTCGGCTTCGAGCCTTGGGATCGGGCTTATTACGCTTTCCCTTGCCTCTGGTTTTGCTTACGTCCGTTCAGGGGTTTTCATGGTAGGCGCGGCGGCAGGGCTCTATCTTCCCTCAGGTATTGCCACCCTTACAGATATTGCGGGCCCGCACAAATGGGGCAAGGTTATAGCCGTTCACGAACTCGCCCCTAACCTTGCCTTTATTGCCGCGCCTTTTCTTGCGGACCACCTTGTCCCTCTTATGGGATGGCAGGGTTTCCTGGCAGCTATTGGCGTGGTTGCCTTGGTAGGCGGGGTACTGTTTCCGGTAGCGGTAAAGGCTGGTGATTTTCCCGGGCATGCCCCAGGTTTCAGCACACTGGGGCAGATCCTGTCCACGCCGGCCTTCTGGATCATGGTGTACCTCTTTGCCATGGGCATAACAGGTACCCTTGGCATATACAACATGTTGCCCCTGTACCTTGTCGAAAGAGGTCTCAGCCCAGAAAATGCCAACAATCTCCTGGCCTTCTCACGCGTATCCACACTGGGAACCGCACTCCTGGGAGGTTTCGCAGCGGACAGGTTCGGCCCTGGAAAAACCATGTCCGTGGTGCTCCTGGTAACAGGAATTATGACCATTCTCCTCGGCCTTACAAGGGATATCCACTTTATGTCCATCCTGGTATTCCTGCAGCCGGTGCTGGCCGTGTGTTTTTTCCCTTCAGCCTTTGCGGCTATCTCTTCCACCACGACTCCCGAGGCGCGAAACCTGGCCATATCGCTGACCGTTCCCCTGTCATTTGTGGCAGGGGCGGGCCTGATTCCCGCCATGATAGGTTTCCTGGGAGATTCAGGCAATCTCGGCCTGGGGTTCAGCCTGGCCGGGGGGCTTATGCTGTCCGGAAGTCCGGTTGCCTTTTTCAAACAGCGCGCGGGAACGCAGGAAGAGTCCAACCAGGGGTTTGAAAAAAAGGGGCTATAAGCTATAACGAAGCGAAGCATGGAAAAAGATAATCAGAAAATATACATCCTGAACGGCCTGCACCTTGCGCAGACATGCCTTATAAAACAGGGGATTACGCCTCTTGAGGTTCTGCCGCTCAACTACAACTACCAGAACATCAGGATTGTTGCTACCTGGACGGTGGACCTGGAAATGGGCAAGGCGGTAGTTCAGACAAGCGGCTGCGACTGTGGCCCCCAGCCATCCATAAAAGCCGGGCTTCTGTCCGAGATAATCGAATGGAAAGATTCAAACATAAAAAAGGCCCTGGAATCCGGCAAAATAAATGTTCTTAAAAGGGAATTCTGCTCAGAGCTTGCGTGCCAGGAACTGGTTACAGAGGTCTTTATTCTGAGAAGGCCGGAGTTATCAGGGGACAAAGGCCTTTTTGAAAAGGAAATAAAAAGGGCCTGCGGGGGCAAGAAGGTGAAGCTGTTTTAACTATGATGTCTTTTTACAGGACCATCAATCAATTTATGAACA
>JALVVK010000071.1 GCA_027023445.1 Deltaproteobacteria bacterium
AGGGAACTGAATGCCCAGAAAAAGGCGCTGAAAGATCTGAAGGAGCAGGTGGAGGCCAGGCTGTCCGCGCTGAACAACATGGGCACCATTGGCACGCTTAACATACTCTTTGCCGCGGAAAGCCTGCCGGAGCTTCTCTCCAGGGAGACATACCTCAAGTTACTGTTAAACCGGGATGCAGCTCAAAGGAAAGAATTTCTGAACAGGCTTCAGCATCTGGATGAAATGCGGCAGAGGCTTAAAAAAGAGCAGGCTGAACTGAAGCAGGCTGCTTCGGACATGGAACAACAGGCCCTGGACCTGGAAGAACGACGCCAGGCCAGAAGGGCCTTCCTGGATGAATTGAGGCATCAATCCGTCAGGTACGCAAAGATGATAGCCGAGATGGAGGATGCCGGCGACTCGCTCAAGGAGGTTATTTCAAGGCTTGAGCAACGGGTCCGGGCATCGGATGATCCCAAGGACTTTATCTCGCGCGCGCAGTCTGCGGATTTTTCCCTTCAAAAAGGCAAACTGGCCCCACCTGTTTTCGGCAGGATAAGCAGGCCGATCGTCAACGGAAAACCGGGAAAGGGCATAGTCATATCCGCTCCCTGGGGTAGTGAAATAACCGCGGTCTTTGACGGTACAGTGGCATACAGCGGCAAACTCAGGGGCTATGGCAAGGTAATTATCCTGGATCATGGCGGCGGCTATCTTTCCCTGGTGGGACAGGCCTGTGAACTCTTTAAAAAGGAGGGGGAAGAGGTCAGGGAGGGAGATCTTATAGGTCTTACAGGCGGTGGTCCCTGGATTGATGAGGGTATATATTTTGAAATCAGGAAGCATGGAAAATATGAGGATCCTCTTGCATGGATAGACACCCGGGGACTTGATATTGAATTACCTAAAAATTAAAAACGCGATCCGGCTGCCTTTAGCGGCTATTTTTTAATTGCTGAAAGTCCGACTTTGTTTTATGGATACCATGATAAAGCTCTTTTCTTTCATAGGGGGTTGTAGATGAAAATAACCGGAAGGTCTCTAAGGCTCTGGTCTCTGATCATACTGCTTTGCGGTATATTTGTCTTTTTCGGCTTTTATCAGGCCAATCGCATAGCTTCTGCAAAGGTTGACGAAACCTATGAGCAGTTAAAGGTCTTTGCGTCTGTCCTCGATCTGGTCCAGAGAAACTACGTGGAAAAAGTAAGCCCCAAGAAACTGATCTATGGGGCTATTCAGGGCATGCTGAGCAGTCTTGATCCTCATTCCTCCTTTATGAGGCCTGATGACTACAAGGAACTACAGGTAGAAACAAAAGGCAGCTTCACCGGCATAGGAATAGAAATTACCCTCAGGGACGGTATCCTGACAATTGTATCCCCTATAGAAGGTACTCCTGCCTATAAAGCGGGCCTTAAGGCCAATGATAAAATCCTTAAGATCAATGGGAAGAGTACCAAAAACATGAACCTGCTGGAAGCGGTAAAGATTCTCAGGGGGCCAAAGGGTTCAAAGGTCACCATTTCCATATTCAGGAAGGGCTGGAGAGAGATCAAGAACATTACCCTGGTAAGAGCGGTAATCCCCATACGCAGTGTCCATTCAAAGATGCTGGATGACCACTACGCCTATGTGAGAATTACCACCTTCCGGAACAACACCTCGGTAGAACTAAAAAAGGCCATTGATAAAATGAAGAAAACCCACCAGATCAAGGGATTGATCATGGATCTCAGGAATAATCCCGGAGGGCTTCTGAATCAGGCGGTAGCCGTCGCGGATGAATTCCTGGACGGAGGGCTCATTGTTTATACAGACGGCAGAGTTAAGGACCAGCAAATGCGTTTTACTGCTCACAAGGGCCAATGTTACGAGTATCCAATGGTGGTACTGGTAAACGAAGGAAGCGCCAGTGCGTCTGAAATCGTTGCAGGCGCCCTTCAGGACCATAAAAGGGCCATAATCCTCGGGACCCAGACCTTTGGCAAGGGGTCGGTTCAGACCATTATTCCGCTGGAAGATGGTTCCGCAGTGCGCCTTACCACAGCAAGATATTATACACCAAGCGGAAGGTCCATTCAGGCAAAAGGCATAGTGCCTGACATCGTCGTTCCGTTCATTCCACCAGAAGAGGAAAAACTCGAGGAACAGAAGGCGGCAAACAACTCCTTCCATTTCCTGAAGGAAAAGGACCTTAAAGGCCATCTGCCCGGAGAGGATGAGAAAAAGGGGCAAAAAGACGCAAACGCCACCCTTAAGAAAGACCATAAGGAAAACCAGGCGATGGATAATCAGGTCAGGGAGGCCTTGAGGATTCTCAAGGCATGGACAATATTCTCCAGTGTAAACCACGGGCAATCTTGATGAAGTCTTCCTTCTTCATCAAGGCCATACCCGTCCTTTAAGCTGCTTGGGGATCAGGAGCGGTCGGGTCGGTGGCTAAAAGGCGTAAAACCAGAAGACGGCCCGGTAAAAATCCCGGAAAACTTTTCTTCTGGACAGCCGTTATCTGGGCACTTCTGACCTGTATAGTCGTACTGATATATCTGCTGCCACTGCCCCGCCTTTTCCCTCCGGGAGTCAGGCCCCCGTTTGAGGAACCCAAGGCTCCTGGACCGCCAAAACAGTCAGTGCCTGCCCACAAGGTACCTTGTCAGGTACCAAGGGTTGCGATCATTATAGACGATATGGGCTATGACC
>JALVVK010000072.1 GCA_027023445.1 Deltaproteobacteria bacterium
TTGTCGGAGAATTCCTCTCAGGGTCCCGAACACACGTATGGGAATATCTCAGGGCCAACAGCTACGTTCCATGGGGACATTATGCCTCAAACATGGCCCAGGATTCCGAGCGCTACAGCGCATCCGTGCTTTCCATGGAAGACGTAACCGGATTAAGGCACCTGTATTATCAAAGGGTCTGTGTCCAGATGGCACTGAGCATGGATATGAAAGACATCATCCCTTCCCCTGGAGCCCCTGCCCTGAAAGGGCCTGAGCTGGAAGAGATCAGAAAAAAGGTCAACGATATGGTATTTCGCAGGGTAAGGCGGGGCATGCCATTGCCCTTTTCAGCCACCATGTGGGGATGGAATTACGGCTTTGACTTTTCTCCCTCTGGTTACAGGCTACATGCCTCTCATCAGCAGATCCATCACCAGTTTGCCCTGATCCCGCCGGAGGTAACGGCCCACGGCGCAGAAACAATTCCAACCTATGTCATAGGCGACCAGGTGGCGCAATTCTGCTCTGACTATTGTAAGGCCCACGGCACTCCATTCTTCCAGGCTTACCTGCGAGCTATAAAATCCAATACCAGGATGGATGATCGACACGACCTGCCACAAAGCCTTATCGTGCATGAAGACAGCGGGGTTCTGATAACCGTTCCCAAGGCACAGCGCTCCCAGGGCGAGGTGCAGATAATACTGGACAAACCGGTTGGAAACGTGCTGGAGGCCGACACCAGCATCCGTACGGCCATTGACCGCTCCATCTTTATGATAATACGCGCGTTTCACCAGATGGGAGCAGAGATGGTCACCTGCTGCGAGGTATCAAAAAGATTCGGTATTGAGGATACGGACCAGAGGCTCTTTTACTACTTTCTCCCCCGGCATCCACAATCTCCGGGGGCATTCAGCGAACGTCAGCAACGCTGGATCACCGGACATTTTCCGGAAGACTTTGCAGAGGCATTCAGAAAATCCCTGCCCCGGGTTCAGTCGCCCTGAGGCATCCGGACCACTGACGGGAAAAGGCTTGAATCCGTGTGGGGCAGGAAAAGTGCCGAAACGTAATGATCCATAAAACTCGGATTATTGCTCAGGTCAAAGTGGGTCATCATCTGAGCCACGTCATCGAGTTCTCCTGATACGATCCATGAAAGTGCTGACGCCCTTGCCCCCATTAGGGAGCTGTTACCAGCGAAGAAAAACCTGTCCCTTGGGATATCCGGCAAAAGCCCTATGGTAATGGCCTGATCAAGATCCAGGTAGCTGCCAAAATTACCGGCAAGGATCACCCTTTCCAGATCCTCAAGCCCCATTCCAACCGATTCCAGTAAAGTAAGGTAGCCGGCAAACATGGCCCCTTTTGCCCGGATAAGATTTTCCATATCGGCTTCTGTGAAAACAATGTCCGCGGAAGTGGCGCTGGACTCGGCCTCCACCACCACGTATTCCCAGCCCTCTCTGCCCGGTCTCACCCTCGGCGTATCAAGATCTCTTCTGAATTTTCCCTGCTGGTCTATTATACCGGCAGTAAAAAGACCGGCCAACAGGCTGATAATTCCGGAACCGCAGATGCCTTTTGCCTTTTTCCCTCCGATGGTGAGAACCATGGGTTCATAACTTTCGGGATGTATATGAACAACCTCCACTGCGCCGGTTGTGGCCCTCATGCCATGCACGATGCCACCCCCTTCAAAGGCAGGACCGGCGGAACAGGCTGCGCAGGCCATCCAATCCTGGTTGCCCAACACAATTTCTCCGTTGGTTCCGATATCAATAAACAGGGTCAATTCGGGCTGATGGTTCAAGCCAACCCCGACCACTCCGGCCACGATATCCCCTCCAACGTAACTGGCAACGCATGGCGCAAGGAACAGTCTCACGTGGGCCGGCAGATCAATGCCGATTTCCCTGGCCCTCACCGGGGGAAAATGGGTTGCTACAGGTATATAGGGCTGGGAACGCAGATAACGGGTATCCAGGCCAAGCAACAGATGGGCCATCACCGTGTTACCGGCAAGCGACATAATGGAGAGATCCCCTGGAGAAATACCTGCCTCAGTGTATGATTCACGGATCAGACGATTCAGACAGCCCACCACCTTTTCCTGCAGCATCCTGAGTCCATCACCCTTCCGGGCAAATTCCATGCGCGATATTACATCCTCTCCATAACTTACCTGGGGATTGTAATCAGAGGATTCCGCCAGGATTTCCCCGGAATTCAGATCCAGAAGCTGAACGGAGATAGTCGTGGTCCCAAGGTCAACAGCGATCCCCGCATGTCTTGAGGTGGTGTCTCCCGGTTCCACCCTGATAAGTCGTTTACCATCCACACATGGTCCCTCCATGAAACTTGCCGTGATCTTCCAATCCTTTTCTCTGAGAGCAACGGGAAGATCATTAAGAACCTGGATATCCACGGCAAGAGGCTGAGGAAGCCATGGACTTACCTCCCTCTGAATCCGGCCAAGGTCACTCAT
>JALVVK010000073.1 GCA_027023445.1 Deltaproteobacteria bacterium
GCCTCTGCCAGGACCCTGGCCAGGAGCCTGTGATCATCTGATGGGACAAGCCAGCCGGTTTCGCCGTTTTTGACCACCTCTGGATTACCCCCGACGTCTGTGACAGCCTGCGGCACACCGGCTGACATGGCCTCTAACAAGGCCATGGAAGTACCCTCGCTGAAACTTGCCAATATAAAGAGGTCAAAGGCAAAGACAAGGCGATCGGCGTCAGAGCGGTATCCCGGCATTATGAGATGTCCTTTGAGCCCGAGGTTACCGGCCATGTTGCTGATCTCGCTGTAAAGGGGCCCATCGCCTATGATAGCCCCTTTTATCTGGGGATGCGTTTTCCTGGCTTCGGCCAAGGCTTTTAGAAACATTGGAAGATTCTTTATGGGGTCAAGGCGCCCCACTGTCCCGCATAAAAAATCAAGGGGCCCAATACCCAAGGAAGCCCTCATGGCTTCACGTTCCTTTTCCCCGGGCGGTACAGCAGGAGTTTTGCCGTTATAGATTACCCTTATCTTGTGCCCCGGCACCCCTTCGTATTGCACGAGTTTATCCTTTACATCCTCTGATACCGCTACGAAGCAGGATGTAAGGGGGGATAGCACCGCCCTGTTAAAAAAGGCCTTTTTCCTGCTGTAAATTTCCGGGTAAAACCGGCCATGTTCTTCGAAAAGCACCCTTGTACCGGGATGGAGCAGGCGGGAAAGCCCGGAGTAGAACCACGGCGTGGTCTGGTGCGCGTGAAATAACTGGACATCGTTCTCTCTGGCAAAGCGGGCAAGGCGGTGGATTAACCTGATGTCAATACCTTCCTGCCGCCAAAAAGAATAAAGGGGGATTCCCGCATCCCTAAGCTCGTCCGCCCACAGGCCTGGTTCATCAAGGCATATCATGGAAAGATTGAACTCGTCTTTCAGGGCTAGGCACATATCCCTTGCCAGCGCCTCTGTGCCCCCCATGTTCAGGCTATGAACCACGTAAGTAATATTCAATTTATTCGAAAACAGATGAAAGCTCAAAGCTGAAAGCTGAAAGCTCAAAGCTAACCGCTAATAGCTAACTGCTAACAGCTAATAGCTAATAGCTAAAGGCAATTATCAATTCACAATTCACGATTCACAATTTATAGCGCTGTCTGAATTCCTGTGCTCTTGCCTGTGTCCTTATTTTGAACTCATGGTAAACGATACGGATTCGCTCTTTTAATCCGCTTTTCAAACGGGCCTTCTGGGGCACAAAAGACGCTGGGTTGCCGAAATCATATACTTTTTCTTCCAGGAGCTGAGTTCGCTCGCAATGCTTGTCAAAGTAGCCTTGCATGGTGCCATAGGTGGCCAACAAGACCATGGGACGCGTGAAGTAGGCGGTATCAAAGGAAAGAAGATCCTCCAGGCAACGATCAAAAAAGAACCTTGCCCTGCGCCTCATAGGCTCGGCGAGCGCCTTCGGCGCAAACCTGGAGGCCACGTTGAGTATCCAGGCCTTTCGTATGTCCTGGGCCGGCCACGTCTCCGTGGGAATGTCCACCTTGTGCAGCACATCCTTATATGGCACCTCGTTTTCAAGCATCCATTTTGCGTAATGCACGAGTGATTCCCTGGCATAGAAAAACATCCAGTCCGTCTCGCCCAGTTCCAGCTTGAGGTCCAGGTATTTGCCGAGCGCCTGGAGGTACACCAGGTATGACCATCGATGCTCCGGGTCATCCAGCCCCAGGGAACCTATATCATCCTGAGGGTGTACGGTCCTCCGGATGATTTCCTCTGCCTTGAACAGGTAATCCCGCCTGCCGGCTAGTGAGTACGCATCCATCAGGGCGTTGATGGAATTCCCGGCTCCTCGTCCCGGCCCGTGATAGTCCGAGCTCGCGGTCTGGCTGGCAAGGCCGGTAGGTCCCTGGTCCAGGATACAGAAAAGGGACCGTTTCCCGTCATCCATGGCAATCACCCAGTCGGCGAGTTCCATGACGGCCTCCCCGGCCAGGCGATCACCTGTGAGCAGATAGTAATAAAGCAGCCCGGTGGTATAGTTGTGCTCGTTACAGGGTCCACCGCCGGCACCTGAAAGCTCTTTTTGGCCACGGCCCATGCGGGTGAACGTGCGATGCGTAGAAAGGCCCGCCTCCCTGTAGTGATCCGTATGCCAAAACAGACCGTGATTATAGGAAGAGCGGTCACCACTGGTGTGATATATGTCTATATCAATGACATGACGTGCAAGATCGGACATGAGAGCAAACCACTCAGGCCTTCCGGAGCGCAGGAAGTTGATAGCAGCCCCCATTATGAAGTCATACTGGTTATTGTAGTGCGAGATGAAGAGGGAAGATCCTTTGTGAAATGCCGCTTCGTGATCCGCATACAGGTCACCGAAATTCCTCCACCCGTATTCGTCGATCTCTTCACGCTTGGCAAAAAATGACCTGCTGCCTGCTATGGCATTGCGGACATAATCTTTGTATCTTTCGTTCGGGTCCT
>JALVVK010000074.1 GCA_027023445.1 Deltaproteobacteria bacterium
GAACGATACAATATTGTAAGCCAGCTCAGAAGGGCGACTTATTCAATTCCGGCCAATATCGTCGAGGGCCAATGCCGCAACACCACGAAGGAGTACCTGTCTTTTTTATACAATGCTCGAGGATCTCTTGAAGAAGTCCGCTATTTTGCATTATTATCCAAGGACCTTGGATTTTTAACAACTGATGTTTATGACCAACTTGAAAAAGAGTGCAAAGAAATAAGCATGATGCTGAATGCTTTAATAAAATCCCTGAAAAACAACCACTAATCCCCACAAGCGAGTCCCGCCGACGGCGGGACGAGCGATAATCCCAGCGAAGCGGTAATCCTAAGCGAACGAAGTGAGCGCCAATCCTAATCAACTTATATCCCCACATGGTGGAACTCTTAAGGATCTCCTTGTCTCTGAACAGAGGGCCGCGGATCTCCGTGAGATGGCAGTGGAGTTGCCATCCATTGATCTGACTCCCCGTCAGGAATGCGACCTGGAACTGCTCTTAAACGGCGGTTTTTCTCCGCTTTCAGGCTTCATGAACCGCCTGGACTACGAGAGTGTGCTTGAGGACCTCCGCCTTGCGGACGGGACTCTCTGGCCCGTTCCTGTTACCCTTGATGTAACAGAAAAGGTGGCCCTCAAACTAAGGCCTGGCGATCAACTGGTTCTGAGGGATCAGGAGGGTTTCATGCTGGCCATGCTCCACGTGGAGGACGTATGGCAGCCGGACAAACTGAGAGAGGCTCGAAAGGTCTTCTCCACGGACGAGCACGGCCATCCCGGCGTGGCATATCTTCAGGAAAACGTAAGGCCGTATTATGTAGGCGGCCGGGTTGAAGGAGTAAGCCTTCCCATTCATTATGATTACAGAACGTTACGCCTGACTCCATGGGAATTAAGGTCGCTCTTTAAAAAATTGGGCTGGAGGCATGTAATAGGTTTTGGGACAAGACGTCCGTTGCACAACGCCCATAAGGCGGCAGTACTGCACGCTGCCCAGGAGGCAAGGGCAAACATTCTTCTTCATCCCATCGTGGGGCCCACGAGTCCTGGAGACATCGAGCATTACCCGAGGGTACGCTGTTACCAGGCCATTGCCAGCACATTTCCGCCAGACACGGCTGTTCTGAATCTGCTGCCCTTTGCCATGAGGATGGCCGGTCCAAGGGAGGCGCTTTTACAGGGCATAGTCAACAAAAATTACGGCTGCTCGCATTTTATCATAACCCCGAATCACGCCGATCCCTTTGCCGCCCTGGAGCGGCCGCCTTACTATCCAAGGTTGAGCGCGTTTGACCTGGTAAAGCAGTTCGATGAGGAGGCAGGGTTCATCCCCATCCTTTATGAGAAGATGCACTACGTGGAAGACAAGGCCGAGTTCCTGCCCGCGGGAACGCTCAACAGGCCTTCCAACTCGGTCCAGATAAGCGCAACCGAGCTTAGAAGGCGGCTTGAGTACGGCCTGAAGATACCTGAATGGTACACCCCCCCGGAGGTAATGTCAGAGCTGAAAAAGGCCTACCCGCCCCGCCACAGGCAGGGATTCACGGTATTTTTCACAGGCCTTTCAGGGTCCGGGAAATCAACACTTGCAAAAATACTTCTCACACGCTTCCTTGAGATGGGAGACCGCCCGGTGACCCTGCTCGACGGGGACATCGTCCGGAAACATCTTTCCAGCGAACTGGGTTTTTCAGCCGAAGACCGCCACATAAACGTAATCCGCATCGGCTTCGTTGCCAGCGAGATCACCAAGAACCGGGGCATAGCCATCTGCGCACCCATCGCCCCGTACGAGCGATCCCGCAGGCAAAACCGGGAACTTATCTCCCGTTACGGCGGCTACATCGAGGTCTATGTCTCCACTCCGTTTGATGTGTGCATGCAGAGGGACAGAAAGGGCCTCTACGCCAGGGCCCTGGCCGGAAAGATAAAGGGCGTGACCGGTGTCGACGATCCGTACGAGGAACCAGTAAAACCTGATTTGTCCATAGACACCACGAATATCTCCCCTGAAGAAGCAGCCCAGGAGATATTATTTTATCTCAAGATGCAGGGATACATAGGCAGGTAGCCGTCAGTCCTGCGCAGTATGCCGTACACCTCCCATGTTAATTTGCGCAACTCCCTGTCCCACTTTTTTATTTACCGTGAAAATAGCTCATAGCTCATGGGTCATAGCTCATGGTTTAAGAAACAAGGTGATTTTTTGTGACTATCACCTATGAGCCATGAACCAACTTTCATGCTCTGGGGTGCGAAGCACCACCTGGCATGAAAGTTTGGACACAGATGAACACAGATTTAACTGGTATTATACTGCCTCCGGAGACTTATCCATTGGCCAGTCGGCCATTGGATAAAAATTTTTGTCCATGTATGTCCATGGCTAAAATTCTTCCTCTGCGCTCTCTGCGCCTCTAATGAGTGAAACGAATGGGCGTGAGAAATTATTTCACACAAAGCCTCAGGGCACTCATATCCTTTCTTATCCTCCTCACAGGCACAGGTATTGTGCCCGGGGCCTCGTGGGCATATCAGACCGCAATCAGGCTCCAGCCATGTTCCGAGGTGGTAGTCAGGCTACTGCAGTCCGAGGGAGGAAAAGACGTGTCCAGTCCCCATTGGGGCCTTTGCAGCACAGGAGATCCCGATAACCCTGCCAAGCTGTATCTCTGCAAATATGGCCCAAGGGCCCTGCCCCTCTTTAATCTTGCAACCCAATATCCTCTCCGTACCTATCTGGACCAGACACCATTTGAATACAACCTGAGATTCCTGGTCAGCCATGATCTTGAGGCAAGGGCCAGGCTGGAAGAGGACAGGAAGCGCCTTAAGGAATCCAGGAAGAAGTTCAAGGCATTGCTGAAGGAATTAGGGATAGAGAAAGGCTTCCAGATCAATTCATTTTACCAAAACATGTTTTCAGGCCTGAAAAGGCTTCAGGCATTGGAAATGGCTGCCAACAGACCAGGTCAGTCCGTCGCCCCGGATGACCAGTTGACAAAGCTGGAGATGTCTGCCGTGTCCACCGTGCTTGGCAGGAACATCACAGTGGGGACGGGAAATATTCAGGGGGTGGATGTGGTTCATGGAGGAGCAGGCGGGATTACAAGCTCTAATTCTATTTTGTCTGGCAGGTATGGTCCGACCAGGAATCTTGCTGCTGGAAAGGTCCAGGGACCACTTATAAATCGGGAGAGATCCGATTGGATAGACAAGGTCTTCAGCGGCATAATGTCCGCCATACACTGGGTCATTCACAATATTGATGTAATAGGTATTGTCCTTGGCATCTTCCTGCTGTTCGGCTTATTTGCCAGAAAATAGGGGATAAATGCAGTTGTAAATTGTAAATGGTAAATGGTAAATTAAGGTAGGTGGAAATTATAAATGGTAAATGGTAAATTATTGTGATAAGTTAAGTTAAATGGATAGGATGTGAATAATAATATTATAGAGCAGAAAACTTTTCAATTTGCTGTTGAAATCGTAAAATTATATAAATGGATCTGTAATGAAAAGAATATATCTTATCAAAACAGTTGGTAAGAGCTGGCACCTCAATAGGAGCTAATGTCCAGGAGGCACAAGCAGCACATAGTAAACGCGACTTTGCCGCAAAGATGTCGATTGCATCAAAAGAAGCATTAGAGGCAAGATATTGGCTCAAACTGCTAAAAGCCACTGGATATTCATATGAAGATGATCAGCAATTTAGTCAGGTTTTAAAAGATCTTGATCATATCATTAAAATCTTAACAAAAATCGTAAAAACATGCCAATTAAATCCCTAAGTTACCATTCACCATTTAAGTAATGAACACCATTAATTTACCATTTATCATTTACCATTTACCATTGTTAATAATAATCCTCCTCCTCTCTTCCTGCTCAACCGGTTCCCAGAAGGATCTTGATCTCCAGCTCCAACAGGCCAGGATTCTTTCCCGCCAGGGTGATGTCTACGGTGCGATCGAATCATACAAAAAGGCCCTCGGGCTGGATCCGGCCTCGGCGAAAATCCATGTCGAGATAGCAAAGCTGGAAAGACGTATCGGCCAGATAGACCTTGCCATTAAACACCTTGAGAAGGCCATCCAACTGGAACCAGGGCTTTTGGATGCCAAAATTGATCTTGGCTACTGTTACCTGGTCAGTCATCGTTATGAAAACGCCAGGACCATGGCCAAAAAGGTTCTTGAAAGTGATCCTAACAACATACTGGCAAAGATACTCCTGAATGACAAGGATGCCCTCATGGGGGATTACAAAAAAGCGCTCAGGCGAATCGATAGCCTGTCCCGTGCCGCTCCCCGCGACTTCATGCTCCTCCTTCGCAAGGGTGACCTGAACCTGCTGATGGACAAGACGGCTGAGGCGGAAAAGGCCTACCGCAGGGCCTTACAAATTGCCCCCGGTTCAGAGGCGGTCCTGCTGAGCTGGGCGAACTTCTGCGGCATCACAGGGGATCTGAAAGGCCAGGAGACCGCATTCAAAAAACTCCTTGCCATAGACCCGGAAAATCTCATCTATTTCTCCATGTTAGGGGATTTCTACCTTGAACACGATCAACAGGATAAGGCCATTGCATTATATAAAAAGGCGCTTGAACTACCCTATGCCAAGAAAAACTTCCTTTTCCTTGGACGGGCGGCAGAGGTCTTTCTGTACACCGGTCATCTCCAATTGGCGCGTGACATTATAGCACGGCTCAGGTCCCTGAACTCCAAGGATGTGGCAGTACCCTACCTTGCGGGACATCTTGCCCTTCAACAGGGGCATCTCGAGGAAGCGATAGGAGATTTCCAGCAGTCCATCTATTATGGAGGGGCCTGTGACACGGTGTATTTCTATCTTGGCGTCGCCAAATGGCTTGCAGGCTACGAGTTGCAGGCAAAATCGGCCTTACAGCAGGCTATTAAACTCAATCCCTTTTTTGTAAAGGCCTGGCTACACCTGTCGGCCCTTGATCTGGCAAGTGGTGCGGAAGATGAGGCAGAGGATGCCCTGACCCGGGCAGTCTACATAAAACCTGACGGAATAGGTGTTCACAGGTTATACGCGCTTATGCTCCTTGAGAAAGGCTCGATCAAGGAGTTCCGGCGCCAGTTGGAATTGCTCAAGGGCCTTGGTGAACGCCCTGAGATCCTGGACGCCATGGAGCTGTTGTATCCAGGCAGATCAAGCGACCTCTGTTCACGGAAAAAGATCCAGGCCTTAGATCGTTTTCCCATGATCGAACGTCTTTGCCTTGGAGCCCCCTCCCCTGTCAAGGATGTTGACCCCGTGCTGATGACCGCGCGGGCAATAGATACCGGAAAGAAAAAAATACACGGTCCTTTCCCACGTAAACCCGAAACCACGGCAGAATTATATGTGACGGCCCGCCTCGCCTTAATATCAGGGGAACTGGACCGCGCTCAAGCCACTCTGGCGGCGCTGA
Organism: Deltaproteobacteria bacterium; assembly: GCA_027023445.1. Taxonomy (GTDB): domain Bacteria; phylum Desulfobacterota; class Dissulfuribacteria; order Dissulfuribacterales; family JALVPX01; genus JALVVK01. The sequence continues at coordinate 5,444 of JALVVK010000074.1, forward strand.
AGAAAAAGGCAGGAAACAAGCCGTACGTGTTGCGCCTTGAGATAGCGGTCCAAAAGGCTATGGGAGACAACGCCGGCATGATCAAATGCTACAGGGAACTTTTGATGACTCAGCCGGATGATCCCGATGTGATGAACAACCTGGCCTGGCTCCTGTCTCAACAGGACGATATGGAATCCCTCAAGGAGGCACAAAGCCTGGCGGAAAAGGCCTGCGACGAGGACAGCGCCAACCCGGCCTTCCAGGACACCCTCGGGTGGATATACTGGAAACAGGGCATGAAAGAAAGCGCGAAACAGGCCTGGGAGAGCGCAATATCCCTTGCTCCCCGCAATCCAACCATCAAATCCCATCTCGCGCTTTTGGGTGAAGCGGTCCAGGAATAATGGGACACAGATTTGCACAGATGAACACAGATTTCAGGGATAGTAAGCACGCGGAATTGACTGAGAAAATTATCAGGATTTTCTACCGGGTCTATAATAGGCTTGGATATGGTTTTCTTGAGAAGGTTTATGAAAACGCAATGATGATCGAATTCAGGGCGGAGGCGGTTCCAGCCGTTGCACAATATCCTATAAAAGTAACTTATCAAGGTAAAACTGTTGGAGAATATTATGCTGATATAGTGGTTGATAATACGGTTATTGTAGAGATAAAGGCAACGAGAGCCTTGGCATCGGAGCATGAAGCACAATTATTAAATTATCTTAAGGCTACGGATATTGAAGTAGGCCTTTTGCTGAATTTCGGTCCAGAGCCAGAAATTAAGAGGAAGGTCTTTGACAATTTCAGGAAATAATCTGTGTCCATCTGTGTTTATCTGTGTCCCAAATCCTGTGTCCCAAATCTTACATGCCCTGTATTCTCATAACCGTAGACGTTGAAGACTGGTTCCAGGTCGAGAACCTCCGCCCCCATTTCCCCCGCTCCGCCTGGGACACATGTGAACTGCGCGTAGAGGCTAACACCCGCAAACTCCTCGATCTCTTTGAGCAACATGAAGTTTCAGCTACCTTCTTTATTTTGGGCTGGCTTGCAGAGCGTTGTCCCGGTTTAGTAAAGGAGATACGGACACGCGGCCATGAAATCGCCTCCCATGGATATAACCATGAGCTCTGTTCCAATATGTCCATGTCAGACCTCCGTGAAGATCTCTACCGAAGCAAGGCCCTCCTGGAAGACATCACGGGGCAACCTATCCACGGCTACCGTGCCCCCAGCTTTTCAATCAGTGATAAAATCTTGAAGCTCATTGAGCAGTGTGGCTACCTCTACGATTCCAGCTACAATTCGTTCGGTATGCACGGCAGGTATGGCCGTATCCATATGCCGCCAGGCAGATCAAACGGGATAGCAGTCAAGTTGTCAGAAAAATTTTATGAACTCCCCATCAGCAACCTGGAATTCACAATTCGCAATTCGCAATTAATAATTAATAATTTCATCCTCCCCTGGGGTGGCGGCGGCTATTTCCGCCTGCTGCCGGTTTCCTTGTTCAAGCAGGGAGTCAAGCAGATCTTACGGAAGACGGGCTGTTACATCTTTTATTGTCATCCCTGGGAGTTCGATCCTGATCAGCCCCGGGTGGATGGCATGCGGCCGGATCTCCGCTTTCGCCATTATGTAAATATCAGGAAAAACACGGCCAAACTAAAATCATTCATGTCCGCCTTTTCATCCTGCAATTTTGTATCATGCTCTGATTTTTTGCGTGCGTCTAAAAGAGGCCTTTCTCCGCGCCCTCTGCGTCTCTAAATTTTCTTCCTGATCTGTGTTCATCTGCGCGGATCCGTGTCCCATTTTTATTTGGACACAGATAAACACAGATTTCACGGATAAGATCCACGGTTGAAATTTATCCGATTCCTTGTACCTCATACCGTATACCTTGTACCCTGCACCGTGCGCCTTGTATCCTGCACCGTGCACCGTGTGCCCTGCCCCCCGCACTGTATGATGACATGATTTTACCATTGAATATAAGACGGCCACACGATAGTTTTTTCAAAAAACTCATGACCGACCCTGAAGCAGCCAGGGATTTTTTAAAGGGCTTTCTTCCCAAATCTGTCTCGGAAAAGATCGATTATGAATCCATAAAGGTCATAGACACAGAGAAAATCAACCGTAAATATAAGAAGTTTTATCTTGATCTTTCTGTTGAATGCCGGTTATCAGGTTCTGAATCAGAGATATACATAGTCTTTGAGCATAAATCCTATCCAGACAAGCTGACCCTGATCCAGGTTTTAAATTACTGCTCAGTGGTATGGGAGACCTGCATCCGGAACAAGACGCCCTTAAAGCCCATTATACCGGTTGTCTTTTATCATGGCAGGCGTAGATTTGACCTGCCCACAAATTTTTCAGATTACTTTGATGTAGAGGAGGCAATAAGGGATTACCTGGTTGATTTCAGCATAGTTCTTTTTGACACAAACCAGCACAGCGATGAGGATATCCTCAGGGCAAGCGGGAATCTCTATCTTGCGGCCTCGATCCTTGCCATGAAGCACATTTTCAAGGATTTTAAGTCATTAAAGCCGATTTTCAGGCACATAATGCGTCTTGACAGGGACCGGTTCTTGATGGTGCTTGAGTATGTTATAATGGCAAAAGACATAAAAGAAGAAGAACTTGAAGAAATAGTAAAAGAGGCAGGAGGTGACACCATGCCTTCATTAGCACAGAGATGGTTAGAACAGGGCAGGCAACAAGGCATGCAACAGGGCATGCAGCAGGGCATGCTTCAAGATGCCCGGGAGATGGTTTTGGATGCACTTGAGGCCAAATTCGGCGAGACATCAGCCTGTTTTAAGCCCCAAGTAGCCAAAATAACTGATAGAAACAAGCTAAAGGAGATACTCAAAATTATATTAAAAGTTCAAGACATTAAAGAGCTTGAAAGCTCTCACATATGGAATTGAATTCAAAATAAACGGTGTATTCCTGATCTGTGTTCATCTGCGCGGATCCGTGTCCCATTTTTATTTGGACACAGATAAACACAGATTTCACGGATATCGAAAAAATCGGTCTCCGTTCGCTTGTCATGGCATAATCTTTTCTCCGCGCCCTCTGAGTCTCTAATGAGCGAAGCGAATGGGCGTAAAAAAAAAGAATCTCTCACAGAGCCGCCTTAACCAACAACCTTATATTTGCACCTTACACCGTGAACCGTTTATGATTATTCGCATCGCCACCGATAGCGACCAGCCCGCCTGGGATGCCTACATCTCCGGCAATCCCGACGCCGGTCCCTATCACCTCTTTGCCTGGAAGACAGCGGTAGAACGAGCCTACGGCCACAAGGCCTGCTACCTCTTGGCCGAGGACGGCTCTGGCTCACTCGTCGGCACCTTGCCACTTATCTGTTTCCGGATGCCCTGGGGCAGCAAAACACTTATCTCTCTCCCTTACTGCGATTACGGCGGGCCTTTGGGCAATCCTTCAACACAGCAGGCGTTGCTTGCCGAGTGCAGGAACCTGGCACAAAAACTTGGCGCCTCGGGAATAGAGCTTCGTTGCCCTGCCGAGAATCCAATTATTGAAAGCAATAAACCTTCTCAGGTCCTGTCCCATAAAGTCCGAATGCTGCTCACATTGCCAGGTTCTTCAGAAGCCCTGTGGAAGGGCTTTAAATCAAAGCTTCGCAGCCAGGTTCGCCGCCCGCAGAAAGAGGGGCTGGAGGCCAGGCTGGGCGGCCTTGAATTCCTTGACGACTTTTACCGTGTGTTCACCACGAACATGCGCGCCCTTGGTTCCCCTGTCCATGCGCGCAACTGGTTTGAGGCGTTGCTGTCTAATTTTCGCGATGCCGCAAAGGTCTGCGTCGTTTACCTGAAGACGGGCGAGCCCGTCGCTGCCGGAATTATCCTGGCACTCAATAAAAAGGTCTGTATCCCCTGGGCATCATCTCTTCGTACCTATAACAGGTTGGCCCCTAACATGTTGCTCTACTGGACTTTCCTGTCGTGGGCGACAGACAATGGTTATAAGGAATTCGATTTTGGCCGGTCCACCCCCAATGAAGGCACGTATCGCTTCAAGGCGCAGTGGGGGGCTATCCCCCAAAAGCTTTACTGGCATAGGTTCGCATCATCTCCAAGGGAACAAACCGTATCTTCCGAGTGCTCAAAAACCTCCAACCGTGGCAGGTTAAGACACGTGGCGGAAACTGTCTGGAGCAACCTTCCCTGCCCTGTCGTCAATTGGATGGGGCCGCGTGTCAGGAAATACATCTCCCTGTGAAGGTTATTTTTGTCTGCCATAGGATACCGTATCCGCCGAACAAGGGAGATAAGATTCGCTCCTACAACCTGTTAAAATACTTGTCCAGACATCATGATGTATATCTGTTCTGTTTGATAGACGACAACAAAGACATTGAGCATGTAGCATCCCTCAGGACGCTGGTTAAGGATGTATTTTTTGATGTCATAAACCCCGGGTTAAAAAAGATTACAGGTTCCGCGGCCCTGCTTAAGGGTAGGCCCATTTCAACGCGTTATTTTTATTCTACTAAACTACAGAACGAATTAGATGACCTCTTGGATCGAAAACCTGCAGATCTGATCTTCTGTTTCTGCTCCCCGACCGCAGAATATGTCTTTCGTTCCCGACATTATCGAAAAGGCCTTAGAGGTGTTGCGCGCGTGATGGACCTCGTGGATGTGGATTCAGAAAAATGGCGGGATTATGCTGCAAGGACACGGTGGCCGCTGAGCCTGATTTACAGCATGGAAGCCAGATACTTAGCGAGATATGAGGCCAGGATAGCAGAGGAATTCGATCGGATCTTCCTGGTAAGTGAGCCGGAGAAAGCACTTTTTTTGCAAAAAAACAAAGCGAACAATGTTACGGCCCTATCCAACGGGGTGGACCTGGACCACTTTTCCCCGGATTACAAACCTCAAATAGAGGGAAAATCCCCTGCGCTCGTCTTTACCGGCGCCATGGATTACTGGCCTAACATTGACGGCGTGGTGTGGTTTGCAACCGAGGTGTTTCCAAAGATCAGGGAAGAGTTCCCGACTGCCACCTTTTTTATCGTTGGGGGAAACC
>JALVVK010000075.1 GCA_027023445.1 Deltaproteobacteria bacterium
ATATATGACCACCACACACCGTAATCTTCCCTGAGGGTCACACTGTCCATGAACATGGCCCTCTGGGTCTTGAGCCACAAACCAGAAAAATCGTCCGGGGAAAGCTCCCCTTTCGTCCGCCTGGCAGAGTGGATTTCCTCCTCAAAACGGTTCATTGCCACCTGCCTGAACACAGTGGCAAATATGGATTCCACCTTGGAGCATAACAGCCCAAGCCTTTCACCGGGATCTTCCAGCATTCTTACGAGATCAGAAAAAACAAGCATTTCCCCGAAGACAGAGGCGGTTTCTGCCAAAACCAACGGGGTCTGGCTGTTAAAATAGCCCAGGTCGGCGGCAAGTGACTGGTGCACGCCATGTCCAAGTTCGTGCGCAACGGTCTCCACGTCTCTGAAATTCCCGGTATAATTCACAAGCACATAGGGGTGCACGCCTGGAACTGTGGGATGGGCAAAGGCCCCACTGCTTTTACCTTTTATCACAGGGGCGTGGATCCACCTGTTATCAAAAAACCTTTCTGCGATATCCGACATCCGGCCACTGAACCTTGAAAAGGCCTTGAGCACCATCTCCCTGCATGCCGACCATTCAAGCCTTTTATCAGGCAGATGAGGAACAGGAGCGTAACGGTCGTAATCAAACAGTTCATCCAGCCCGAGGATATCTTTCTTCAGCTTATAATACCTTGCGACAGTGGGATACCGTCCGACCACTGCTGAAATCAGTGCCTCCACTGTCTGGTCGTCCAGTTCATTGGCGAGATTCATGGAACTGATCCACGTGGGATACCGACGCAGCCGGTCCTCCAACATCTTGTCTGCGAGCAGGGTGTTAAAGATGTGCGTGGTCACGTAAATATCGTTTTTTAACCCGACCGTAAGCTCATCAGCAGCCTTTGCCCGAACATCCCTGCTCGGTGAATAAAGATCCGTAAGCACCTCTTCCTGGGTCCTGAGCTTTTTACCGAACCTCTTGAATGTCATCACTTTTTCAAAAAGATTCACCCAGCTTGAACCGCAGACAGGGCTTATCTCCACAAGAAGCCTCTCCTCGGGCTCTGACAGAAGATGAGGGCGATAGCGTCTCAGGGACTTGAGGCGATGCCTGTAATGTGAGAGAACCGGATCGGCAAGAAGTTCTCCGGCCCTGTCATCAGGAACCTGTGCCCATTCAATATCAAAAAAAACCACCTTTGAGCCAATAAGACTGGAAAATTCCTTGATCTGTTGAAGAAACCCGCCCGCTTTCGGGTTGTCCACATTTGTCGCAAAATTGAGATAGGCATAGGATGCAAGCCTTCCCAGAATGACCGACAACTCTTCGATCTGCTCAACCGCCTTTAAAAGCGCTTCCGCATCCAGATCCCTAACCCTGCCCGAATAGGATTCAGCGATAAGATCGGCCAACTTTTCACATTTTTCCATATCTTCCTGGATAGCCGCATCGTCCAATCCAGAGTACAGATCACTGAGATCCCAGACCACATCTTTTACTCCAAGGCCTTCATTAATATTATTGTTCACAATTTCCCCCATACCATGAGTTACTTGTTGACAATGAAATAAGACAATCATATGTCATTCACAGTTGCACGAGAAAGGACCTTCATCAAGCCATCAAACACAGACTTCTCTATAGCTTAATAAGCGGTAAACGTCCACTGGTAAAGTCAAACGGAAGGCCTTCCATGAAGGCGGTCTTTCACGAATTCTCCAGGCTGAGGAACAGAAAATATGTGCTCAGAGACAGGAAAGATGCCAAGGGACACCTGAAGAAAAAATTAGATGAAAAACCAGGATGTTAAGACATAATAAACTGTTTCCTGATGTTACGGACAGAACCATCATCCTGGCTGATGGCAAAATGACCTCAGGTTACACACCATGCTCCCAGCCGCAGGCGCCCTCAGGGGAAAGGGGGCTGATAAGGATATGGTATTTTACGAAAGAATGAAAAAACACGGCAGGCAGCCAGGCATTCATCCCGAATCATCCCTCCTGATAGCGCTTAAGCTTACGCCACAGGGTTGCCCGGTCAATGCCAAGAATCTTCGCGGCCTCGGCCTTGTTCCCCTGTACCCTGTCCAACACATCAAATATATATTGCCGTTCCATTTCCGCCAGTGTCACAAGTCTCGCATGCTTACCCCCCTGGCCTTCCCGTTTTTTCCGAAATCTTCTGGGCAGATGCTGGACTTCTACATTATGCCCGTCGCAGAGTACAATGGCTCGTTCTATGACGTTTTCAAGCTCCCTGACATTACCTGGGAAGGGATATTCCATAAAAAGCTCCAGAACCTCTTTTGAGACCTTCCTGACCTTTTTTTTGAATTTACGTGAGTAAACATCCAAAAAATACTGACAGAAAAGCGGGATATCCTCTGATCTTTCCCTTAATGGAGGCAGGGTTATGGAAAACACGTTTAAACGGTAGAAAAGATCCCGCCTGAAAGAGCCCCGCTCAATATCTTCTTCGAGGTTGCGGTTTGTCGCGGCAAGGATCCGAAGGTCCACCGGTATCTCCCTGGTGCCTCCCACCCTGACAATTGTTCTCTCCTGAAGGGCCCTCAAAAGCTGAACCTGCATGTTACCGGACATCTCCCCTATTTCATCAAGAAGAAGCGTCCCCCCGGCAATGGACTCGAAAATCCCTTTCTTGATCCCCTGCGCCCCTGTATATGCCTCTTTTTCATGACCGAACAGCTCGTTCGCAAGCAGATCAGGGTTAAACGCGCCTGCGTTTATCGCGAAAAACTGTTTGTCCGCCCTGGTACTCATCAGATGAATTGTACGGGAGACCAGTTCTTTCCCTGTTCCGGTTTCCCCGCGGATCAGCACGGTGCAATCAAGGGGCGCCACTCGCGCCATATCCCGCCTGACCTTCTGCATGCCCAAGCTCTTCCCGATAAGCGGGGGCAAACGCTTGTCGCGGACCATTGCGCGAAGCGCCTCCACCTCAAGCTGAAGCACCCTCCTCTCCACGGCCCTGCGCACAAAGAGCACCAGGTCATCTATCTTGTATGGTTTGGGCAAAAAATGAAACGCCCCCATCTTCATGGCCGCGACCGCTGTATCTATGGTCCCGTTGGAAGAAACGATTATGACCTCGGTGCCGGGACTTATATCCCGCGCCCTGCCAAGAAACGCGACCTCCTTCTCGGCCCTTGCGTCAAGCTCAGCCACCACCACGTCATACTCTCTCCGTCCCAATTCATCCAGTGCGTCGTTCCGGTCTTCAAAATCTATCACCGTATAGCCTTCAGCCTTCAGCACCGGCAGAAGCCTGTCCACTGATACAGGATCGTTATCAACTACCAGAACACGAATACCCATTCATCTCTTCTCCTTCTCCAGGTTTTCATAAGGGATCACCTGCTCCAAATGAGCAACAAAAGGGAACATGCAGGGAATAAGGACGAATGGCGGACAGCCAGCTCCGTCTATCTGAAAAGATCCCTGACAGGGATCTGATTACTGTCAAAATAAGGACCAGATGTCAAGAGAGGGCCACAGATCCCCTGCATCAAATTTATGTTGAAGGGGCCTCCTCCTTCTGCAGCAGGTTAAAGGCGTACCCGAGACGCCTTACCAGATTCAGGAAATTCTTTGGCAGGGGCACGTCGCGATCCACCATGAGGATTCCCAGGTCCCTGGCTTTTTTGAGCATGGCCTCGTTTCGAAAACCTTCAACATCATCACACAAAAACTGAACTCTCAAGGCATCAGTAAGAGGAATTCTCATCTGTTCAAAATTGACCGCCAGGCCCTTCAGCTCCTCCTGGATCACCTCCCTGTTATTCCTGACAAATTCGACAAATTCCTTTTCATTGTTAGGGGTACAAAACAGTTCGTTTATCACAGCGCCCGAGACCCTGTTAACAAAGGCGCGTTCCTTTCCGGGATATTTCTCCATAAGATGATCTCTCATTTTCTTAAAAAGAATCATCTTAACAAGATCCACTCCCTCTCTCATCACCGGCACGAGCCTGTTTTCATACGTCATAAAATCTCTCCATATCTTTTTCCTGCCGGGCCAGAAGATGCCGTTGCAGGTCCGCGTGCGACCTGAAAACCGCGTCCGCCCCTGCCAGATGCTCTTCAGACAGTGTAGTCGTAAGGGCGTAACAGGTCATCCTGGCAGACTTTGCGGCCTGGATGCCCGCGGGCGCGTTCTCCACCACCATGCAGGCCGAACGTGGCAGGCCAAGGGCTGAACCTGCCTGGATATACGGGTCTGGAAAGGGTTTTCGCCTTGAAACCTGATCCCCTGTAACCACAAGCGCCATGCGCCTCCTGATTTCTTCAGGGAGAATCCTGTCCAGGATATCGCTGTGAGAACTCGTGACAAGGGCAAGCTCCCATCCCCTGGACTGGAACTCCTCCAGTAACCCGGGAACCTCCGGATACGGTCGAACCCTGGACTGAAACCGAAGGCTGAAAATCTCCTTTTGCCGGGCAAGGATTTCGGCAAAGTCCTGCGCATCCATGGGGCAATTGTTCCGCTGAAATATATCCACCGCCGTCTCAGGTTCTATGGCGCCCTCATGAAGATAAAGGACATCTGCGGACACACGCAGCCCCCGCTCTTCCATGGCCATCTGCCATGCCCTGACATGATAGGCCATACTGTCCAGTATAACCCCGTCCATGTCAAATAAAACAGCCTTCATAATAAACCACTACCTACAGTAAATTTTCTGTGCCTGAGGGTCGGCTTGCCCTGGATCGAAGGACCTAAGAACAAGGAACCGTTTCAAACCTTGACATCGTTCAAAATAAGAATTCACTCATCTCTGGTCAATGACAGCTGTACGGATTAAAATACCTGGGATGAACAACAATTATCTTCACCCGAATTTCATACTGGCAGTTGAAACATCATGCGACGAGACCGCAGCCGCAGTCGTGCATGACGGCTATGAAGTACTCAGTAATGTAATATCCTCTCAGGTGGAAGTCCACCGGGAATACGGCGGCGTGGTTCCGGAAATAGCGTCCAGATGCCACATGGAGGCCATTGTCTCAGTAGTGGACAAGGCCCTTGAAGAGGCCGGCTGCTCCCTGGAGCAAATGGACGGCCTTGCGGTTACCCAGGGACCGGGGCTTATCGGCTCCCTTATCGTGGGACTGTCCTTTGTAAAGGCCATATCGGCCGCCTCCGGCATCCCCGCGACAGGAATAAACCACGTTCACGCCCACCTTTTTTCCCCTTTTCTCGCATCCCCAACCCCGCCTCCCTTCCCTTTTCTCGGACTTGCCGTGTCCGGGGGCCACACAAGCCTGTACCTTGTCAGGGACTATCTTTCCGTGGAACTCCTTGGGCAGACCAGGGACGATGCCGCGGGAGAGGCCTTTGACAAGGTTGCGAAACTCCTGGGGCTTGAATACCCTGGCGGCCCGGTAATAAGCGAAATGGCCAGACATGGAAATCCGAATGCCTTTCAGCTTCCCAGGGCATGGCTCAGGGATTCTCCATGTGACTTCAGCTTCAGCGGGCTGAAGACCGCTGTACTGAACCTTGTACATAAAATTTCCAATGAAGGCCCGCTTCCAGTAGCAGACATATGTGCATCCTTTCAGGAGGCGGTGGTAGACGTTCTTGTGGAAAAAACCATACGGGCGGCCTCCGAAAGGGGTATAAGGCACGTGGTCATTGCCGGAGGCGTCTCGGCGAATCAAAGGCTTCGGGTCAGGGCGCTTAACGCGGCCACGGCATCTTCCATTACCATACATCTCCCCGGCTCGGATTACTGCACGGATAACGGGGCCATGGCAGGGCTTCTTGGCTATCATCAGATAGCCCGGGGTATACTCCTCACCCCAGAGGCGGACGCCTATTCAAGGATGCCGTAATGCGAACGGAACAGGGCCGTCGAGACACTCCGGAACCAGAATACAGACCGTTGCAGTCCCCCGAAATCCCACCCCGACAGACAAAAATAAAGGGGGCGATGCAGCGCGTGCCCCCACTGAGGGCGCTCAAATACTATTATCTCCGGCTGTTAAGGCTAAGGGGCAATCCTTTTGTGCTCGCCAGGGGGATTGCCATAGGTACTTTTGTCGGCCTGACACCCACAATACCCCTGCATACAACCATCACCCTGTTCCTTTGCACGGTCCTTAGGGCAAATCCCCTGGCAGGCGTGCTTATGAGCGTTCTGATAAGCAACCCGATTACCATACCCCTTCACTATTTTGCCGCGTGGAAAATTGGTACTATCATCACCGGAGATCCCGTCACCTGGGATCAGATAAAGGAGATCCTCCATCAGGTTGAGAGTAAAGGCGTTCTGGATGGGCTTTCCTTTCTGTTTCAGCAGGGAGGAAGCATGCTTGAAAGCGTGCTTCTGGGCGGCGTGGTCCTGGCCCTTCCCTGCGCGCTCCTTGCCTATTTCGCCTCCCTGGCCCTGTTCCTTGCCAGGCAGAAACGACGGATGCAAAGGTTCCTTAAAAACTACCGGGAAACGGAAGGATCCCCTGCAGATGAATAGGCCGAATCCCCCTTTTGCCAGGCGTTCCCTCGGGCAGAACTTCCTCATTGATCCTAACGCCAGGAAGGCCATTGTACGCCATTGCGGGATTGCACCCGGAGATCACATAGTGGAACTGGGGGTTGGCAGGGGACACCTCACCATGGATCTTGCGAAAACAGGCGCCATTGTCACGGGTATCGAGATAGACAGGGACCTGATTCACTGGATATCAACAAACCTGAGCATGCCGTCAAACGTCGAAATACGTTATGGTGACATGCTTGACCTCTCACTCAGGGACCTTGCCGCAGAATTCGGAGGTCTGGTAAAGCTTGTGGGGAACCTCCCCTATAATATCTCCACCCAGTTTCTCTTTCATCTTCTCAATCAGACAGCATTCCTGGACATGGCCGTCCTCATGTTTCAAAAAGAGGTTGCGGACCGGATAGTCGCCGTACCCGGAACCAGGACATACGGCGTAATATCCGTACTGACCGCCTATTGGCTGCACGCAGAAAGGCTGATGGAACTGCCTCCGCAGGTATTCAGACCAAGGCCCAAAATCAGCTCAACAGTCCTTGGATTCAGGCCACGAAAAATCAAGGAACAGACAGAAGATTATGATTTCTTTACCACCGTGGTAAAAACGGGGTTTCAGCAGCGCAGGAAAAAGCTCTCCAATGCCCTGCGGGCATCAAAAAAATTTGGCCACGAGGCCATAATAACGGCAATGAAAGACTGCGGGATCGGAGGTGAGGCGCGGGCCGAAAACCTGGAGGTCTGGGACTTTGTACGGCTTTCAAACCGCCTGCTGCGCAAGGATTAGGTCGTGGGAAACCTGTGCCCACCGCCTGGCCAAGGGATATTTTCACGGCAAATGGCCTTAGGGTATTGACAAATTTGGTCAATTGATGATTTAGTGATAAAGACCCATGGTGGAATATAAATTAGAAGGCAAAACAGAACCTGATAACAGGTTCAGGGATAAAGAAAACAGAGACGCTGACGAACTGCAAGGCGTCTTGTCCGGACTGCCCTCTTTAATCTGCCAGGAGGCCAAAAAGGCCGTGGATATGAGCTTCAGGGCCGAAGATCTGGATAGTGAACTGCGCGGTCGGCTCTACATAGCCAGCACCTATTTTTTTCTGCATCTCACAAAAAGGCACCTTGAACTTATCCTGCCGGATGAAAAGGCGCGGGACCTTGTTACCACACTTCTCAAGGAAACGGGCAAATATGGCTATCACATATTTTTTTCACAGGACATAGTTCCTGGGAGCCTTGTGGAGTATTTTTACACCTTTTTTGAATCCAATTTCGACGCCTGTTCAAGATATCTCAATGCCTGCGGCCTTTTCCTGGACGACTCCGATGGACGGAAAAAAGACGTTTGCAAGGGCTTTGCCTCATGGCTGCAGGTCTCACTGGATAACTGCCCGGAGGTCCAACCTTTAACACAAAGGCTGTGGGAAATCTGGACCACCTGGAAACCATTCTCAAAACTCCATTGTGAGATTTCCCGTTCCTGACTGAAACCCTGATCGACATTCAGACCATCTTTCCCATGAATAAAACCCAATCCGCCCCTGCCCTGGAAAAACTGCTGGCTGATCAGAACACGCACATAATCCTGACCGGACTTTGCGGCTGCGCCCCCGCGTGCTTCCTTTCAAACTCACTGGAGAATCTAAACAGGCCCGTCCTGTGGATCACAGAGGACCAGGCTCAGGCAGACCGGGTTGAAACTGATCTGGCCTTTTTCAGCAGCCTCCGTGTCATTGCCTTTCCCTGTCATGACGGCCCCCCTTTTGTGCCCCTTCTGCCCTCCCATGACCTGATGGCAAAACGTATAGCCGCCCTCTACGAACTGGGGACAGGGGAAGGTAATCCGGTAATTGTGGCCCCGGTGCAGGCACTCCTGGAATACACCATTCCGGCAGACCTGCTCATGAATTGCGTGGAATTCATCCAGAGCGGGGAAGACCTGGACCTGGAATCCCTGTCCGACTGGTTGATAAGGGCAGGCTATGAGCACACGGCACTGGTACAGGCAAGGGGCCAGTACAGCCTGAGGGGAGGGCTTATAGACATATTTCCACCAGGACTTGACCTCCCGGTCCGCGTGGATCTTTTCGGGGAAACGGTGGAACAGATACGGCGTTTCGATCCCCTTACCCAGAAATCATCCGGCGCACTGGAAGAACTCGTGCTGCTCCCGGCACAAGAGCTTCTGTACTTTGAACCCTGGGGCCGGGACGCTCAGGCCAGAGTGGTGGAACGTGCCGGCGCCTACGGATGGTCCGCCTCCAGGCTCAACCGGCTGCTGCAGCAGATTGAACAGAAAAGGGTGCTTGAATTTCAACGGGCGCTGATTGGCCTTTTCTATCCTGAAATGCCCGCGTTGACGGACTATCTTTCATCTTCCACTCTGGTGATTCTCCATGATCCCGTATCCATTCAACGCTCTTTGGATGTCCTGGCAAAAAAAATGAAGGATCTTTACCAGACCGCCATGCAACAGGAACGGATTCTCGCCCCCCTGGAAGGCTATATCCGCCCGCATGAAGATCTTGCCAGGCAACTTGAGGCGCACGGATGCCTGTCCATAGACCTGATGCGTCTGACCGGGCAGGACATGGGCATTTTCAAATCCCGCTCCCCTGGCAAAAAAACCGAGGTACTGGAGATCTCAACGCACCCCCCGGATCTGCCGGCCCCGTCCGTCCGGGGAAAGGGAACGGTCCTCCTGAAGCCTGCCATGGATCGCATTCAGAGATGGCTTGAAGAAGGATTCCAAATAGTTCTGCCAGTAACAGGCCCAAGGCACGCCCTGCGCATGGCCGAACTCATGAAAATGCACCAGATCATCCCGGAAGAAGTGGTACCGCAGGTTGAAAACCCGCCGTTTACCTGGAGCGGCCCTGAACCCGGTCTCAAACTGGTCGAAGGCCAGGTATCCGCTGGATTCGTCTCTCCTTCCCAGCGCCTGGTCGTGCTCCCGGAGGATGAGATCCTGGGCACCAGGTTCCGGCCTCCCGCGAAGAAACGGCCTGAGGTCCAAAGGGACATTCTTGGTTTTGAAGACCTGAAGCCGGGGCAGGCGGTTGTACACAGGGACCACGGCATAGGTCTTTACCAGGGACTGGTCAGGCTCAAAACCCAGGGCACGGCCGGGGAATTTCTGCTTCTTGAATATCGGGGCGGGGATAAACTTTACCTTCCCGTAGACCGGCTGGCCCTTATTCAACGCTACGTCGGCGTGGAAGGCCGGGAACCCAGGCTGGACAGGCTGGGAGGCACGTCCTGGTATTCCAGAAAACAGAAGATAAAAAAATCCATCTATGAAATAGCCCATGAACTGGTGGATCTTTACGCGGCCAGGAAAATCCGCGAAGGACACGCCTTCTCAGAGTCAGGGATCATGTTCAGGCAGTTTGAAGCCGGATTCCCGTATGAGGAGACCCCGGACCAGGATACTGCCATCCAGGAAACCATATCCGACATGCAGGCGCCGGGCCCAATGGACAGGCTGCTGTGCGGGGACGTCGGCTTTGGAAAGACCGAGGTGGCCATGCGGGCGGCCTTCAAGGCGGTTGAAGACAACAGGCAGGTGGCCGTCCTTGTGCCGACCACACTGCTTGCCGAACAGCACGAGAGGACCTTCCGCCAGAGGTTTCGCAGGTTCCCCGTCACAGTGGCCTCTCTCAGCAGGCTCAAGACAAGGAAGGAGCAGCGGTCCATCCTGGACGCCGCGGCCAGGGGGGAAATAGACATACTGATCGGCACGCACAGGCTACTGCAGTCAGATGTCAGGTTCAAAGACCTGGGACTGCTTATAGTGGATGAAGAACACAGGTTTGGCGTAAAACACAAGGAACAGCTCAAAAGGCTCAAGCAGACCGTGGACTGTCTGGCGCTCACAGCCACACCCATCCCGAGAACATTACAGCTCTCGCTACTTGGCGTAAGAGATCTTTCCACCATCAACACACCGCCACAGGCACGCCTTCCCATAAAGACAT
>JALVVK010000076.1 GCA_027023445.1 Deltaproteobacteria bacterium
TCTTCTACCGAGAGAAAAGGGGCCGGCGCGTCCGGATGATAGATGCCGAGCTTTACACCGTGCTCCGGAGGAGCCACCTTGAGCGCCAGCCCGAAATGTCTATTGGCAACCAGACGTATCATGTTCTGTATGTTGGCGACAGAGAGGAAATCGTAGTAGCGGGAAACGGACCTGTCGAAAACAAACCCTCTTTTTTTCAGGCGCTCATCATCTGTTGAACCCCTCAGGGCATAAACAGTCCTGGACTTGATATCTATATGGGAGAGCAGATACTCTTCAAGCTCGCTCCCCATTACGTCCACGATGATCACCTTTGCCTGATCAATCCGCGGGAGAAGGGCATCTCCGTCTTTTCTTATATCCCCTGCGGTAAAGTAGTTAACACTGATATTGCCTGGCAAATGAAAGCCGGAAAGGGCCTTGTTCACCAGGCAGGAATTGTTGTCCAGGACAAGCAGGGTGATGTCCGCCGCCAGGAGCGTCCCGGGGAAAATCAGGAAAAGGTATGTTAGACACATTATTACAAATGCCGGTTTGGCAGAATTCCGATCGTGGGTCATGGCTCATGTGGTATGGTTATGGGGTAATGGATATGCTCTCTGTCTCCTGGTTAACAAGGGCCTGACATCCACACACAATGGCCCCAAGCCCTTTGCGGAGCACTACCGGCAGGTTTGAAAGGGAGGCGGGCTCACGGATTTTTACCTCATGGCCCGCGATCCTCGACGCAGTGATCCGGCACCAGTTATCCACGGATACCAGGGTCCCGGGGCCTGCGCTCCCATGCTCAACCGCATCGCTTACAGCAAGGATGCCCTGCATAAAACCCGAATATTCCGGTTTCATCAGGGTTCCCTCGATTTTTTCCAGAAGAAGGATATCCATGCCCGGACGGGCCTCCTGCCTTGCAATTGAAAACAGACTTATTTTTCTCTCCTTCAAACGCTGAAATATTGACCTGCCCTGAAGCAGCCCGTTCTGCCTGGCAATGGCATTTCGTACTCCCTGATAAACCGCACGGGCTATCAGCTCTCCCAACTTGGTATGCCCTCCGGACGCGTGCAGTAATGGTCCTTCTCCCTGCACCACGATTATATTGTCAGTGCCCGTGCCGGTAGCCTGATTGACAACCGGGGTATAGGTGGATCTTATGTCAAGATCTGAGAGGGCTGCGGTCTTTGCTTCTGTAGCGGTGATTATGGCCCTGGTCATGGCCCTGCTGGATAGGCGGGCATTGGCAAGGATGATTATGTTTATTGTGCCGGGACTGTTATTTTTTGCCCTGTAAGGTTCATAAAAATTGCCCCTGTCCCTGGACATACGCTGGGCATTGGACATGACCCCTGCTGTCACAAGGGCGTATACCGTGATGTCTCTGAAGCTTTTCCTGACAATGGCAAGGTTGTCCATGTTGGCGCCGGTAAAAAGCATTGAGGTATTTTTCCTGGAAAGGCCTAACACCCGGAAGGTATCCGACCTCAACCCTTTCAGGCCCCTCCTGTGTTCAAGGCCCCAGGAGGGAGGCGGGAAGTAGTGATTACCCACAAAGCTTATACCCGTTCTTTCTCCCTCCAGACTGGAGACAACGCTCATGGGATGGGTAAATTCAAGAAGCAGCGTCTTGTTTATGAAATCCTTTATGCGGCTCTTTATGATCTTTCCCTGCTTCACGTAGGAAAGGTCCACGTCAATAGATTTTTCCGATATCGGGCATTCAGGCAAAACAAAGTCTTCCTTTTTGCTAAACTGGTCCTCATAAAGCCATGATGAAAGCCACTGGACAAAATATCCCACATGACTTGCGGCCCTGCACGTAAGCTCGCACGGGAAAAAATAGATCCTGCCGTTTTTGACCGCATCCACCTGATTCCATCCGGGTCTTTTGAGCATATCCAGGAGCCTGCTGTCTCCTCCGCATCCGTATATTGCCTGGGCATTGAATCTCTTCCATTCATCAAGGGTCACTGGCACCACGCTTCCCCGTCTCCCCCATTCAGGCGGAATACCTCCGGCGGCCCTTATGAAATCGTTCTGGAAGGAGTCGTCGCCAGGGGCCATGAGTCTCTTCCTCCCCATAATTCTCATCACCCTTAAACGCCTGGATCCGGGTATTCTGGACACCTTTTTCCGGATCAACGCAAGCCTGGCCCTTTCCTCCATGGCGAGTTCAGCAGCCTTCTTCTCCCTGCCAAAGATGGCGCCAAGGAGCTTGATATGCCTGAAGGCGTCGTCAATACCCTTTGTCTCAAGATCAACAAGGACCGCACTACCCCTGAAGGCCTCCACCAGTTTCCTTTGTCTTGAGACATAAAAGATCAGATCCGGGTGCAGCTCCGCGATTTTTCGGGCCGATGGCGCGAGGAAGCCTCCAACTATTGTCTTACCGGCAGCCCCCCTGGATAACTCGGAATAATAAGTGAT
>JALVVK010000077.1 GCA_027023445.1 Deltaproteobacteria bacterium
TCCTCAATGATCCTTCCAGTGGGTCTTGAGGAATTCGGCGTGGGTTTCCTGTTCGGACAGGGATACATATCCATTCCTGACGAGGTAAAGGAGGTCTATATGTGTCCGGAAGGCCGCATATTCGTGTATGCGGACGTTGAAGACGACGGGCCTGAAGAGCTTATCATCACCTCGGGATGTGGTGGTACCGGAAGGATCTCCAGGCAAATGCTGGAGGGCGCCTTTGGCAAGGTGGAAGACTACGCCATAAGCCTTCCGGAGATACGGCAATTCATCATGGAGGTGCTTCGTTATTCTACTCTGCAACAGGAGACCCATTGCGTACATACCTGCGGGTTCTGGTCTGAAGGAGAACTCAAGGCCTGTTATGAGGATATCGGAAGGCACAATGCCGTGGACAAGATTATCGGGGCCATTCTCCTGGGCAGGTTTTCCCCCAGAGGGGCAATATATACCACAGGCCGGTTGACCTCGGACATGGTCCTTAAATGCGCACGGATAGGGATCCCTGTCGTCATGTCGCGTACAGCCCCCTCCTCCCTGGGGCTTGCAATAGCAAGGCGGGCAGGCGGAATTACACTGGTAGGATATGCAAGACCCGACAGGGTCAATGTCTTTCATGCCCCCGAACGAATTATTCAATAAATACACATAGTAGTCCTTTTTCACGCGCAATAGGTTTCCCAAACAAAACAGTAATCATCTGTGCCGGGAGCTGGCTTTCATGTCCAGGGGGGGGAAGCACCACTCGTGACGAAAGCCTGGAGGAAAATTCTCTTGCATTTTTTTCGTCCTGTTGTTATATGGTATGTTTTGTGTTACTTCTATAAAATTCGTAACATACACAGCATAAAAAATAAAATAAAAGGCATTTCAGGATTCCACCGCAGGCATGGGAGGAAATCTATTCAAATCAGTTACCAAAAGGAGAAATTTATCAATGAGAGAGAGGAAATGGGGTGGTTTGATCGCGGCGTTTGCCGTCTTTTGTTTTATGGGAGCCAACGCGGCCCGGGCAGAACAGACAAAACAGACAAAGCAGGATGTTATCAAACTGGGACAGCTGGTAGTGACCGCCACGAGGACTGAGACACCCATCGAGTCAGTCCCTGCCAGCGTAACGGTGATTACCAGAAAGGACATAAAGGAATCGACAGCTCAAAGCGCTGATGAATTACTTGAAAATGTAGCGGGTGTCTTTGTGAGACATCCTGTGGGAATCGGCGCCGCTGGCACTAACAACATAGTTTACATGAGAGGTTTGGGAGGCAAAACAGAGGCCAGGGTCCTGGTGTTGAAGGACGGGGTGCCCATAAACGATTCCCAGACACAGTCCGTGGAATGGAATGAAATCAATATTGATGACATCGAAAGAATTGAGATTGTCCGCGGTCCTGGTTCCGCCCTCTATGGTTCTAATGCCATGGGAGGGGTTATCAATATCATAACCAGGAAGCCGGAGAAAAGGTTTAAAACAACCATAAAAGGCGGTTATGGCACTCTGAACACCTGGAAGGCGGCCTTCAGCAACAGTGACACC
The DNA here is from genome assembly GCA_027023445.1 of Deltaproteobacteria bacterium. GTDB lineage: Bacteria > Desulfobacterota > Dissulfuribacteria > Dissulfuribacterales > JALVPX01 > JALVVK01. The sequence goes on from JALVVK010000077.1 coordinate 1,541, forward strand.
ATTGGAAGGTTTGGTTACCGTATCTCTGGCCAGCGGCTGGAAAGCGATGGATATTGCGAGACGCCAAATGATAAAAAGGAACCAGGGATAAACACAGCGGATGTAAGTACAAGAAGAGATAATTACAGCGCAAAATTAACCTATGACTTTGACCCCACATCTTCAATATACTTTTCTGGCTCTCATCACCACAACAGAAGAGGTGGAAAATACAACCTGATCCCGGATTTTAACCTTTTTACCGAGGATATCGACAGGGGAAGCCTTCATTTTAAGAAAAAATGGGGCAAAACCGAAATGCTGGTCACCCTCTTTGGCTCTGACCATGATACCAGCTATGACTGCGCCCAATATCCCACCTATAACACACTAAAGTACATCAGCACTACCAATATGGGAGATTTTGGGGGAAGCCTCCAGGTGAGCACAGGACTGGGTGAAAATCATATCCTTACGGTTGGGACTGATTGCAAGCAGGGCAAACTTGATAAACACTATGATTATAAGACCACGGTCCGGGAGGTAAGAAGTGGCGGCAAGCAGCAGTATCTGTCCTTTTTCCTCCAGGACGAAATGAACCTGCTTAATGATGACCTGGTAATCAGCCTGGGAGGCCGATATGACTGGTGGAAAAATTTTGATGGTTACAGCTATGATGATACCCTGACTCCCAAGGAAACAAGATATAAAGCAAGGACTGACGGTTCTTTCAATCCCAAGTTCGCTGTACTCTATCACCTGACAGACAGTACCTCTCTGCGTGGATCCGTAGGGAAGGCCTTCCGCTCTCCAACCCTGAACAACCTCTACCGGAGCGAATGGTCTTATGGTTTCTGGACATATAAAGGAAACGCCGACCTTGGCCCTGAAAAATTATGGTCCTATGAATTAGGAATTGATCAGAAACTGGCAGATAAATTTACGATCAAGACCACATGTTATCAGACAGACGCAAAGAATTTTATTTATATCACCACTACCGACGCTGCAAATGGCATCAGAGAATACACTAACATAGGAAAGGTACGGATAAGGGGGATAGAGATAGAAACGGATTATAGGCCTGTCCGGGGATGGTTTCTCTATGGAAGCTATTCTTATAATGACTCAAGGATAAGAGAGTTTAAACAAGATACTGCCCTTGAAGGAAAATATCTGCCGTGGATACCCAAATGGGAGGCTTCGGCAGGCGCGACTTACAATAATCCGGAGATTATCACGGCCAGGCTCACCGGACACTATGTCGGAACTATTTATGATGACGACATGAACGAAAAAGAAATCGGGAAATATTTTACCATGGACCTCAAGTTATCTCGAAAGATAACAAAAAACATCAAGGCCAGCCTTGACATAACTGACCTGAATAACAAGCACTATCAAAACAGCACGTATTATGTAAGCCCGGGGAGAATTATCATGGGGAACCTTAGTTTTACATTTTGACATGGGTTCCCCGGCGGAAGATTTGTGAATCCCATAAATGGAACTCTCAGACACAAAAGGCGTATTAGCCGCGTTAATTTTATCCCTTTTCCTGGGAGGTTGTAGCCCTGGGAGCCGGGTTGATATAAAAAAGGTAACCTTTGGCCGGGGAGCCGTAGCTATTGAATTGAACAGGGACATCCTGGTTCAGGAAGTAAGCATCAGCGAAAAACAAAAAGAGGTGGCATCCCGGAAAATAGGGAAGGATACAAAAAAAATCTTTCTTGATCTCCCATGGGAAAAAGGGGAAAAATATCGGATTAAGATATGTCTTAGGTCCGGGACTCCTCCCCTTATAACCACGTGCAAAGCTCCCAAACGGCCATCTCCCATCATCCTGGCGACCCTTGACCTGGAAGATGTAAGGCCTCATCAACTGTGGGATTACGGCTATATCGGAGGCATTGTGGCCATCTCTCCTGAAGGGAAATACCTTGCCGTGGGGAGTGAGAAGGGCTACCTGCGTCTCGTTAACATAAAAAATGGAACGGTCCTGTGGCGCAGGAGGATAGGAGAAGGTCGTATTATATCCATAGGATTTTCCCCGGACGGGAGATACCTGGCACTGGGTGAGCAGAGCCGCGATGCCTTTCTCTATCTTTACGGCATTGATGGCCAACTGCTATGGAAATTTCCTGTCTCCCGTGATGTGGGTACGATCAGCCCCGGCGAGCCCCAATATTACCTTCCTGTAGTAGACAACCTTGTCTTCGCCCCTTCAAAAAAGAACCCAAAAATATATATTGTAGCAGGACATTACCTGGGAGCACACGGACGAGATTACCGCCATAAAGGGAAAATCTATTGCCTTGACATAAAGGGACATATCCTATGGACATATCCTAAAAAGGGGTGCATGGATGCCAGCCCGGACGTCCTCAGGATAGACGCCCGGGGGAAATACCTCATCTTTACTAATTACTGGAAGGGGAAATCCTATAACAAATCTCTATATTGCCTTGATGGGCATACTGGACAGCTTCTATGGGGCTGGGACTTCAGGCATCTCTTCCCGGAAAAAAGACTCGGTATCTGGCATGGCGCTGACATCTCAGCCGATGGCGCCTATGTGGCAGCCTTCAGTAGTGATGGCCGCGGCTTTCTTCTCAGCAACAGGCAACTTATAAACACCGGGGGTAAAAAGGGCTTGGTGTGGGAAAAAACGATTTCCACCCCCATCATAGTAAATGGCCTTACAATCTATGGATTCCCCGCGATGGCGAAGATCGGCAAAGGATACGTGGCGTTTCTCACGGGCAACACCAATACCAGGCAGGGCAAAAAAAAGCCGACCTTTGAACATCCAAACGCCAACTCCCTGTTTGTCTATGATCTCAAGGGGAAATTGCAATGGATCGCAAGGCTTGGCGGTGCCAGTTACACCGACAGGATCCATACCTCATCCAACAGCCGGTATATCATCCTGCCCATCCGATATAACCGGGTAAAAAACAACCCCTTGCTACATGGCTTATACCTTTTTGACAACTCAAAACCAGGTGGCGCCTCCAATAGGCTGGTCTGGTTTTTCCATACCGACGGGATGTCTTTATCCGCGGACATATCCAGGGATGGGAAATACATCGCCCTGCTTGAGTATCCCGTAGACATGGATATAAGGGATGAATTTCAAGATGTTAAGGGAAAACACAGGGTGTATATCCTGAGATAATGTCCATGACAAAGGATAATGGCTTCGTAAAGGAAGCAAAATATCACGCAGAGGCGCAAAGTTTTTTTAATCCACAGATTTCGCAGATTACACGGATTACTCTAATTATAAGGATAACACACTCATTCTGATTAACATTAACAATAAATTGCCTTTGCGAGCTTTGCGCCTTTGCGTGGGGAAAGGACTTTCTGCGAGGCCACCAGGGATGTTGTAACACACAAAATTTGCGGCGGAGGAATATCATGAAGATCAAATCAATAATGTGGAACAGCCATATCCCCATGCTGGTGCGCGCCAGCAAGAAGGTGGATTTTATGGACCTTACGGCCTTCTCCTCCAAGATGCTGGAAACAGACCCCTTAAAGGTGGATGCGGCCCTGGACGAACTTGAATCAGCGGACGCCATCCTGCTTTATCGCTCATCAGAGGGCTTCTGGGAGGCGATTGAGGAAAGGCTGAAGGAAGTAGGACAAAGAATTCCCATTGTCTGCATAAGCCACGACCCGTCTTTCTGGTATCTTTCCACGGTCAGGCCCGAGGTGGTGAGCACCTGTTACAGCTACATAACCCTTGGAGGAGAAGATAATTTTGCCAATATGCTCCGTTACATAGCGTGCGAGGCAGTGGGGCTTGACATCTCTTTTGAGCCACCACAAAAGGTCCCCTGGGAGGGGCTATATCATCCACACGCTCCGGAAACCCACTTTAAAACCGTGGATGAATATCTTGAATGGTATGAGAGGCGAAGAGGTCAGAGGTCGGAGGTCAGAGGTCAAAGGTCAACGGTAGGCATACTCTTTTCCCGCCACTACTGGATAAACGACAACCTGGAGGTGGAAGACGCCCTTATCGAGGAGCTGGAGAAAAGGGGGCTGGATGTGATCCCGGCATTTTCCTACAGCGTCAGGGATGAAGGCCTGGGAACCAAGGGGAGCGGCGAGGTGGTCAGGGAGGTCTTCCTGACAGGGGATGGAAGGCCAAGGATAGATGCCATGATCAAACTCCAGGCCTTCTTCCTGGGAAATGCCCGGGGAGAGGATCTGTCAGACACAAGGAACGCGACCTCCGGGGTAGAGATATTAAAGGGCCTGGATGTGCCCGTGTTTCAGCCCATTACTTCCTACTATAAATCTATAAAGGAGTGGGAAGAAGAGGCCCAGGGGCTTGGCGCGGACATTGGCTGGTCGGTTGCCCTGCCGGAATTCGAGGGAGTAATAGAACCGATCATTATCGGGGCGGCAAGAAGATCTGAGGATAACGAGACCAGCGCTACCCTGGAGCAGCGGATGCCCATAAGGGAGCGGTGTGGCAGGCTGGCACAGAGGGTAAAAAAATGGATTGATCTAAAAAACCGGCCAAGAGCAAAAAGAAGGGTGGCATTCATCCTCCACAACAACCCATGCGCATCGGTAGAGGCCACGGTAGGCGCAGGGGCCCACCTGGACACCCTTGAGAGCGTGGCCGGGATACTGAAGCGAATGAAAGAAAAAGGTTACACAGTAGAGGATGCCCCTGAAAACGGAAAGGAACTGATCAATACGATCATGGACAGAAAGGCCGTCTCCGAGTTCCGATGGACCACAGTGGATGAAATCGTAAACAAGGGTGGCGCCCTGTCTCTGGTCTCGCTGGATGAATACCGCAAATGGTGGGAGACCTTTCCCTGCAGGGTAAAGCGGAGAATAAGTCAGGCATGGGGAAAACCGCCAGGAGAAGAGGTAAACGGTGTACCCGCCGCCATGGTGTATGATGAAAAAATAGTGGTAACAGGGGTACGCTATGGCAATGCCGTGGTCTGCGTACAGCCAAAACGTGGTTGTGCCGGTCCCAAGTGCGACGGCAGGGTATGCAAGATCCTGCATGATCCTGATATCCCACCCCCACATCAGTATTTGGCCACCTACCGCTACCTGGAAAACACCTTTGGGGCGGATGTGATTGTGCATGTGGGGACACATGGAAACCTTGAATTCCTGCCAGGCAAAGGAGTGGGGCTTTCCGAGGCGTGCCTGCCGGATCTTTCCATCCACGAGCTTCCCCATCTCTATATCTACAACGCGGATAATCCACCTGAAGGAACCATTGCCAAAAGAAGGAGTTATGCCACGCTCGTTGACCACATGCAAACCGTGATGACCCAGGGCGGCCTCTATGATGAGCTGGAGGAGCTTTCCCGGTATCTGGGCGAATATGAACAGGCCAGGGTCAGCGAAAAGGGACGTGCCCATGCATTGGAACATCTTATCCTCGACCTGATAAGAAAGACCAACCTGGACAAGGAGATCAGGCTTACTGATGACATGCCTTTCAGTGATGTGGCAAAGAGGGCTCACGAGGCACTGAGCCGCACCCGAAACACCCAGATACAGGATGGAATGCATATCTTCGGAAAACTGCCCGAGGGGGATATGCGTGTTGATTTTATCAATTCCATCCTCAGGTATGACGCAGGCGAAGAGGTCTCGCTCCGAAAGATCGTCTGCCAGTTGATGGGCCTTGAAATCCATAATCTTTTGAGTGACCAGGGGGCGGTTGACCCTTATTTCCATAAGAGCCATGGGGAACTGCTGGAAGAGATCGATCTTTTGGGCAAAAGGTTTATCAAGGAGATCCTGACCTCTGAGGACAGGGACCTGGCAAAAAGGTGCAGGAAGATACTGGGAGAACGTTTAAAAGACGAAAGCCCTCTGGACATGCTTGGTTTGATCAGGGAACAGGTCCTGGACCTGAATTCCAGAATAGAGGCATCGGATGAGACAGGCGCGCTCCTTCACGGCTTTGAGGGGGGCTATATCGCGCCCGGCCCTTCAGGCCTGATTACGCGAGGCCGGGACGATGTGCTGCCCACAGGACGCAATTTCTATTCCCTTGACCCTGAGAGGGTGCCGACAAAGGCAGCCTATAAGGTGGGGGAAAGGCTGGCCAATGCGGTTATAGAAAAACACACGAAGGAAGAAGGAAGGCTGCCTGAAAATGTGGCCATCTACTGGATGTGCAGCGATATCATGTGGTCCGACGGGGAAGGTATGGGCCAGATCATGAACCTTTTGGGAGTAAGGCCCCTCTGGCTTTCAAACGGCAGGGTGCATGGGTTTGAGATTATCCCGCTCGAAGAACTGGGAAGGCCCCGCGTAGATGTAACCATCCGCGTATCAGGAATCACGAGGGACAACTTTCCCAATTGCATGGACCTGATAGATGAAGCGGTCCAGGCAGTCGCCTCGCTGGATGAACCTGTTGAGATGAATTTCGTAAGAAAGCATGCGTTAAAGCAGATAGAATCAAACGGCGGGGATATTTCAGACAGGCAGTCCTGGCGAAAGGCCACCATGAGGCTGTTCGCCTCCAGGCCCGGCACCTATATGCCAGGGGTGAACCTGGCGGTCTATGCCTCTGCCTGGAAGGACGAAAAGGACCTGGCTGATATCTTTGTCTACTGGAACGGCTATGCATATGGCAAGGGCATCTTTGGACAGGAGGCCCAGAAACAGTTGATCGGCAGCCTGAAAACCGTTGACATCACCTTCAACAAGGTGGTTTCCGACGAATACGACCTCTTTGGCTGTTGTTGCTACTTCGGCACCCACGGAGGGATGACGGCTGCGGCCCGAAATATCTCCGGCAGGGAGGTGAAGGGTTATTACGGAGACACCAGGGAACCGGAGCACGTGGAGGTCAGAGACCTTGCCGACGAGGTCAGACGGGTGGTGCGGACCAAGCTTCTAAACCCCAAGTGGATCGAGGGCATGAAACGACATGGTTACAAGGGAGCCGGCGATATCTCCATGCGTGTGGGCCGGGTCTACGGCTGGGAGGCAACCACCCAGGACGTGGACGACTGGATATTCGATGACATTGCCCGCAGCTTTGTCCTGGATGAGGAAAACCGGAGATTTTTTGAGGAAAACAACCCATGGGCACTGGAAGAAATCGGCCGAAGGCTGCTTGAGGCCGAAGGCCGCGGGCTGTGGCAGGCCGACCCCGAGGTGTTAGAACAACTAAAGGAGCAGTATCTGGAGATAGAAGGCTGGATAGAGGAAAGAATGGGCGATATCGAAGGGGATTTCCAGGGTGGCTCCGTGGATATCCTTACATCTGAAGATGTCGAAAACTGGGGGGAGATGATGAAGGAGGTGAAGGAAAAGCTGAAAACAGCAAGGGCATCGGTTTAATATGGACGATGAAGATATCGAGCCCTGCATTCCTGCTTATCCTTATTTTTATTATTTACAGCCTGTTGCCGGCAATAGCCGCGTATCCTGACACCTCAAAGGCAATCATCAAAAATGAGATTCCTTACGGGGAGAGAGATACCGGCCTGCTTGGCAGAGACACGACTATTGTCGCGCTCCTGTGTGTAGAAGGCCTTTCACAGGAGGATATTTCCGTTGATTACAAGGTAAGAATACCGGCTCCCCTGAAACCCTTGGTAAGGGACAAGGATATCAAGGTAGAAAAAGAGGCTGATGGCTGGATATTGAAGGCCTCTTTCCGCCTCAGGGTAGAAGGGGAGAAGTGGTTCAGGCCTGTAGGTATATCCATCCCCAGGGACACTCCCTGCAGGGATTATATCATCCGTTCAACCGCGCGTATCCACAGCAGCAGTGGCGTGGAGGCGATCAGGCATATGACCCGGTTGAAGGTGGTATCAGCCAGGGAGCTGAAAAATTACTTCGAGATAGAAAGGGTAATCATCCCCGCGAACGAGGAAGGGGAGCCGGACAGCCGACAGGAACAAAACACCTTTATGATAAGGGGGAAAAGGAAATTCTGGCAGAGACTTGCCGTTAAAGAAGATGAAAATAACAGGGAAATGAAGCCGGCCACCTACATGGCAGTAACGATAAAAAACAGGGCTGCATGTAAGACCATCCTGCTTGTAAGACTGGACATATCAGACCCAAAGACAGGCAGGAAGGTCAAAGGGTTTAAGTCTCCATACGCAGCCGAGCACGGCGACCTGCTGGGAGAGGAGGAGATATACCAGATTGTAAGTCTCAGGCCCAAAAGCGAAGAAAAGGTGGTGTTGCCCATTTACACCAGGGATGGTGTAGTCCTGCCGGGCGTATATCTGGCCAGTGTCAAGCTCTTTCCTTTCGGTTCCAACATCATGGTCGGGCAAAAAAATATCAGGATAAAGGTGGTCTCTACCAGGTGGCTCCCTGTCCTGATGACCTTCATGGCACTCATGATCGCCGTGGCTGGATGCTCTTTTTTTTACCGGGAAAGAAGACAGTTCCTATCCATGAACAGCAGAGATCTGATACTTATTGCCCTCTTCGGCACGGTAATGTTCGCAGTGGTAAACGTCCCAGGAACCATACTTTTTAACGTGGCCCAGGTATTGCTTGGGCCGTTCAGCTTCTTTCTTACCGGTTTCTTTTATGAGGTGATCTTTTATCTCCTGCTTACCGCGCTGCTGGTCCTGATACCCAGGGTAGGGACGACAACCCTTGTCATTATGGTCAGATTCCTCATGGACAGTTTTGTCCTTGGGGAGTTTAATCCACTTGCAATCATCTATTATTCAACAATGGCCACAGTCCTGGAAGGGGCAGTCTATCTGTCAGGTATCTCAAGAGGAAAGGAAAAATTTGACCGGCGCCGGATTGCGCT
>JALVVK010000078.1 GCA_027023445.1 Deltaproteobacteria bacterium
GCAGAGAAAAGATTATGCCATGGCCAGCGAACGGGGGCTGATTTTTTCGATGACGGAGAGGAACGCGTTGGTTTACGCGGCCTTTTTTTCAGATTTATCCGGTCTTGCTTTCAATGGGAAACGCTCTGGATTCTCAATGATTTCCACACTAAGGTCAACATCTAAATCCGGCCAGTAAAAGTGCCCTGGGTATGGCACCTCTATTTTAAAAACACTTTTCAAAGGCGCATCTCTGAACCATGGAAATTCATCATATGCTAAGAAGAGCTCCTTATCTTTATAAAGGATCCATAGACCATGCATAGAAACATTAGTTACTTCAGCCTTTAAATATTCTCTCCCATGCTTTTCTGATCTCTTCATAATGTTCCTCTATAATTGACTCGATTTCCTTAAGTCGATTCCTGGATATTCCATAATTCCTGGCAAGCTCAATTTGAGGTTTTAGCCAAAATTTTGCCTCACCATCAGCGCAACAAACATGAATATGCATTCTACTTTCTTCACGGGAAAAGAAAAAGAAACGATATCCATTTTTTCTAAAAATGGTCGGACTCATGATATTGGATTTATGCTTAATAAGCTAATGATATCTCAGAGCAAAAGCACAACATCCGTGGAATCTGTGTTTATCTGTGTCCAAATAAATGGGACACGGATCCGCGCAGATGAACACGGATCAGGAAGAAAATCATATCATTGTACCGTTCACTGTTTATCGTCCATCCATATTTTTTCCCACAATCCCAACATCATGAGAGACCAGAGGAGGACGCTGTGGTCGCGATGCCCTTCCTGGTGTTCCTGCCATATGTCTTGCAGGGTTGCCGGATCGAGGCACTCTCTTGCAAGGCCATTTTTGTTGAAGATATGGTCCCTTGCGTACTCCTTCAGCTCGCCTCTCAGCCACCTGGCCGCAGGTATGGAAAAGCCCTTTTTGGGCAGGCCTGATACCTCGGCAGGAAGACGTTTTCGGGCAAGGGCTCGAAGCAGCACTTTGCCCTGTCTTCCATGGATCTTCAGCCGGGACGGCAGGGTTGCGGCAAATTCCAGCAGGCGGTGGTCAAGAAACGGGGAACGCACCTCCAGGGCATGGGCCATGCTCATCCGATCCACCTTTACCAGTACATCTTCGGTCATATAAAAATGGATATCGGCATTTTGGGCCCTTGACAGGGGATCTGAAGCCCGGGCACCTGCGTAAAAGGGCATTACCATCTCAAAGGGATGAAACCCCATAAGGTTATGTAAAAATTCCTTGTTATACAATCTAAGCCTTGTATCCGGCGTAAGCCATCCGAGATCCAGGCAGAAGGCCTCGGAATCGCTTGTTGAGAGGTTACCCAGGATGGTTTTGAGCCTGAGTGGCCGAGGAAGCCTTGAGGACGCGGGGTAGCAGGCAGCGGCGGCACCAAAAAGAGGGACTCGCAGGCACGAGGGGATAACCTTTCTTAGTTTGGATTCCAATATGTGCGGCACATAGCGGAACGTGTACCCCCCGAACGATTCGTCTCCGCCGTCACCAGAGAGAGCCACGGTTACATTTTCCCTTGTCATCTTGCATACGTACCACGTAGGCAGCGCGCTGGAATCGGCAAAAGGCTCATCAAAGTGCCAGGCGATCTGTTCCAGCACATCAGCGGCCCTGGGAGTGACATAAAATTCCCTGTGGTCCGCCTTGATGTGGCTGGCCACCACACGGGCAACAGGCAGTTCGTCATCGCCGCTAACGTCAAAACCTATGGAGTTGGTGCGTACAGGTCCATCCAGCAGATCGGCCATAAAGGACACAACAAGAGTGGAGTCGATGCCTCCGGAAAGAAAGGCCCCAAGGGGGACCTCGCTTATGAGCCTCTTTTTTACCGCATCCGAAAGCAGGGCCGTGCATTCTTCAATGGCATCGTCAAAAGACCTGTCCTCCTGATGATTGAACGACAGATCCCAATATTTTTTTTCTTTGATACCCTCGCTGGTATACTCCACGTAATGACCCGGACGTATCTTGCTTGTACCTTTGAAAATTGACAGGGGAGATGGTATGTAGCCAAAACACAGGTAGCAGTCTAATGCCCTTGGATCAATGGATCTTTCACAAAGGTTCCCGGCCAGCAGCCCCTTGATCTCGGATGAGAAGGCAATTCCATGGTCAGTCAGGGAGTAATACAGGGGTTTCTTGCCTACCCTGTCACGCGCGAGGAAGAGCCTCTTGTCTTCCCTGTCCCACACGGCAAAGGCAAACATGCCCCAGAGCCTTGTGCAGCAATTGCTTCCCCATTGCCTGTAGGCGGCCAGGATGACCTCTGTGTCGCTGCGGGTGCGGAATCGGTGGCC
>JALVVK010000079.1 GCA_027023445.1 Deltaproteobacteria bacterium
GGTTCATCCCTTTGGATATCCCTTTGAGTCTGAATATACATGGCAGGATCATGGCGGACAGGCTCTGACAACCGTTGAACAAAGCGGTTGCCGAGCAACCTCTGCACCCCGAACAATGGATGCGGATCACAACCAACCTGACGGTTCTGCCCTCCCTTTTGCTTCCTGATCCGCTGAGATAGAGGGAAGCCGGCCTTATTAAGGTGTTTAGCAATCTTTTCCGGCATCATGACTCTCCTGTCACATGCAGATTGCTTTCCCCATGAACACCTTTGGCTCCCACATACCCATCAAACTCCCCGCCAAGCACCACCTTGCCCATCTTCTGGAATTCCCTCCTGGTGGCGCGGATGAGGTGTTCCATGGTCACCTTCCCCCCGTCATCCGCTGCCAGAAACGCAGCCGCAAGGGCGATGTTGCGGATGTTGCCCCCTGCGATCTCGAACCGGCGCGCCATGAACTCCAGGTCTAGATCCGGGCTCCTTGGCGTCCTTTCCGGCCATATCCCTTCCCATATGCGTCTCCTGTCCTCAATACCGGGAAACGGAAACTCCACGGTAAAGTGCATCCTGCGAACAAAGGCCTCGTCCATGTTCTTCCTGAGGTTGGTGGCAAGGATCACCACCCCCTTGTACTCCTCCATTCGCTGGAGAAGGTAGCTTACCTCTATATTGGCGTAACGGTCATGGGAATCGCGGATCTCGCTTCGTCTGCCGAAAAGGGCGTCCGCCTCGTCAAAGAACAGGATGGCGTTGGAGGTCTCCGCCTCGTCAAAGATTTTTGCAAGGTTTTTCTCCGTCTCGCCTATGTATTTACTGACAACAGTGGAAAGGTCGATCTTGTAGAGTTCAAGCCCCAGGGTGCCTGCCATTATCTCTGCGGCCATGGTCTTGCCCGTGCCAGAGGGTCCGGCGAAAAGGACATTTAGACCCTTGCCCATGGAAAGTTTTTTGTCAAACCCCCATTCCGAGTAGACCCTTGCCCTGCACCTTATCGAACCGCAGATTTCCCGCAACTGCTCCAGGCGGTCAGGGGGCAGTACAATATCGTCCCAGGTGTGAACCGGGGCAATCTTGCGCGCCAGAGCTGAAAGCCTCCGGTTTGACTGGCGCCGGCAGGCCTCGTACAAATCAGCGGCAGAAATCCGGCCGCTGTCCGGATCGCGCCACCTGGCAAGGCTGCGGGCAGTAGCAGCCGCGGCCCGGATCTGCCCGCCGCTCAGGCGAAAGCGGCCCGCGAGCACATTGAAATCCACATCGGGCAGGATGTCCCCGTTTCCGTCCAGGACCGAGGCCCACAAATCCACGCGTTGGGAATAGGAAGGAAGCGGGAATTCTACACGCAGAAACGGCAATGAACCTTCGCCCCCAAAAGGCTCCCAGGGGATGTTTCCTGCCAGGAAAGATACACCGCCCAGGGAATCAAGCCCGCGCATGAGCATCTTCAGAGGTCCATGATCTTCAAGGGCTGCAAGGTCGTCAAAGCCGTTCCAGTAAATCGAGGCATCCTGAAGCCTTGCTTCCCGCACCACAAGATCAACCGCCTCATGGAAGGCGGATTCATCCGACGCCCGCAGGGCCTTTCCATCAACCACAAGAAGACCGGTTCCCATCTGCCGGCAAAGGGCCTCGGCCATGGACCGCCTGCCCACCCCGAGGGCCCCCTGGAAATAAAAAACCATTCCCCTGCCGTCCTCTGCGCTGTTCTTGGCCAACAGCGCCAGACGCGACTTGAAATCCGCAGGGAAAGGCAGATCCTGAAGCAAACGCCCCGGCATGACAGGACGCACATGCGGGTAAAGCCTGGAATCAATATCGTCCGAATCAAGCAGGTAGCCGGTTATACGCTCATCCGGCCTCAGGTACCGGCCTAAAAGCGGCGGATTGGATAGAGATGGATCAGCCGCCATATCGAGCAGATGATGTCTCATCAACGGGGCATCCCTGAAAAAACGGCGGCGGGCCTCTATCCTGGCATCCAGGGAAGGAGCAAGCAAATTCAGAACCAGGTCCACGCCCGGCCATTTTCTGGTCACATCGTCCTGAAGATATGCATAAAGGCGTTCGTACCGCAGATCAATCTCCGGGGCAAGACATACCAAGAGGATTGAAATATCAAGGGGGGACAGGTCAAAGGCCCGGGCCAGCCTGTCAAGACGAAGGCTGACTCCGCGCCTCCTGGATTCCTCAACGCGCGTGGCTATCCGGGATTTTATCCGGGAGATTGAAAAAGATAACTGGTCCCACGTGCCTGGCCCGACCGCATGCGCCCAGGATGGAAGGCCAGAAGGCCGGGCAAGAAGCGAATCAACCTCCTGTTCGGAGATATAAAGCCCCTGGAACTCATCTGCCTGAAAGACCTTTCTTGCCTGGTTGACATGGAACTGTATCAACAGGTCAACCCATTCGAGTTCCGCGAGCAAATGCTGGATTGATGCGGTATAAAAATCCATGGTACAAACCGAAACCCTACTCTTACAGGCTATCCAAAGGTCACAACAATGCCAAAATATCACGGATATTTAAAAAATAACATCCGCTGAATTACCCCAAAACCCGGACATGAAAAATAACTTTATACTTCCTATATTTTTTGTATCAATTTTGCGTCAGGGAGTCAAACAAAACAAGTTTTCCATCACGGCAACGACACAGTCAACGAGGGGGCAGGATCAACCGGGAATTGATTCTTGCCGACGACAATTTGTAGTAAGAGAAAGGTGTTTATCCGAAATACATTTATTGGCCGCAGGCCCACGCGGATACACATGGACATTTTGCCCTGTTTAATCCTAACGAAGCGAAGCGGAGTGGTAATCCTAAGTCGCGCCAGCGACTGGTAACCCCAGTGAACCGAAGGTTCACGGTAATCCTAGCGATGCGCCAGCGAGCGGTAATCCTTTCCTTATGCTATAATCCCGCCTGTCCTTCTCAGGATTAAAGGAGTAATCTTCAATGACCATGAAAGCGCGCCTCACTCCACTTTTACACATTTTCCTTGCCCTTCTTTTTCTCTCCTCAGACGGCATGGCCGCGGGGAAAAACCTTGCCTTCCTGAAGCAGATAACCAGGTCCCGCTATCCCCATGCCCATGCCGTCCTTGCCAGGGAAACCGAATCCATCTCCTTTGAAAAGGACGGCTGCTATGTGGACAGGGACGAGGTATTTCTGACGATCATGGATGATCAGGGGAAAAAATTCCAGAAGGTGCAGTCCTTTTACATTGACAAGCGTTACTCCAGATTCAACCTGGAACTCTTTGAAATAATCAGACCGGACGGAAGCCGTACGCCTGTGGACCTTTCCATGAATTCCGGCGAATATACCCCGGCTTCAAATACGAATATGAACATATACGATCCGGACCAAAAGATTCTAAAGGTGTTTATTCCAGAACTTAAGCCTGGCGACACCATCCACTACCGTTACACGCGGAAACAATTCAAGCCGGTAATTCCAGGCGGAATATATGGCTTCATCCCTGTTCAGTATACCTTCCCCGTGCGCTGCTACTCCTTCACGCTGAAAGGCCCGAAGGGAATCCAAATCCATCACCTGGTAAAGGACCAGGTAAAGGGAACGGTTTCCAGGAAGGAAACTGAAAATGGAAACTCCAGGATTATCACATGGAATTTTACCAACGTCCCGCAGCTTTTCCCTGAGCCCAATATGCCCCCTGTCTCCCAGGTGGCCATGAGGCTCCTTTTTTCCAACCTGGATTCATGGAAGGACGTATCCCGCTGGTACTATGGACTGGTAAAACCGAAATTGCACCCCACCAGGGGAATAATAGACAAGGTAAAAGACCTTACCAGGAACCTTGTCAGCCCCAAAGACCGGATTGCCGCCATATTCTTTTTTGTTGCCCGCAAGATACGCTACATGGGAGTAACGGACGAATCCAACCGTCCGGGATTCGAGCCCCATGAGGTAGGCCTGACATTCAGTCGCCGTTACGGGGTATGCCGCGACAAGGCAGCCCTGCTTGTAAGCATGCTTCGCGTGGCCGGCTTCAATGCGGCACCTGTACTTGTCAGCGTGGGCAGAAAACTGGATCGTGAAATCCCCATGTGCTATTTTAACCACGCCATTGCCGCCATCCTTGACAAAGACGGACGGCCCACCCTGTTTCTGGATCCCACCTCTGAGACCAGCAGGCAATTTCTCCCTGACTATGAAAGGGACTGTTCCTGCCTTGTAGCGGATGCGGCAGGGGCCACTATTGCGCTCACACCGGCTGAACCCCCGGACAAAAACCTTTTCTGCATGGAAATCAGGGATACGCTAAGGGATGACGGCACCCTGGAAGGGAGCATAAAGGCGACGAGCACAGGATTTCCGGATACTGCCATGAGAGCCATTCTGATGAGAAAGGCGGTTGATGAACAGCGGGCCTTCCTTGAAGAGCTTCTCCTGAAAAGGAGGCCCGGACTGGAGATACACAATCTTAAATGGTCAGATCCTGCGGACAGGCACGTCCCTTTCAGTTTCACATGCGCCTTCAGGCTCAGAAATGCCGCAAGGCATATGGGGGACAAGGGTTCCACTGTCATGCTGCTGCCGCTGAGCGACATGGAAGACAGCGGCGTCCTGGACAGATGGATATTGGGGAAAGCAAACATGACAAGCAGAAAATACCCGGTTCGTTTTGGATATACCTTTACCACCAGGACGGTTGAATATATCCGTTTTGAAAAGAGGCCAGGGCGTATGGACCTGCCATCGCCCCTGAACCTGTCAAACGATGTACTGACCTGGCGCACATCATTTTCCGTGCGGGGTGCCCGCCTGGTAATAAGAAGGGACTTTATCCTGAAAAAGCTGGAAGTACCTGTCTCTCAATATCAATGGATTACGTTGACTCAACATGCCAGGAAAAACACTGCTATCCTCCCTGTATTGTTCAGTCAGGAAATCAAACGAAAACCGCTTCTGTTCCCTCCGGTCATTAGAGACGCAAAGGGCACAGGGATAAAAGGAATGGCAAAATGATGCACAGAATTTGTAAAAACAGGGGCCTGATCCAATATACGCGACCCGTCTCCAGGATGAAAACCGGCCTGGCAGCGGCGTTAATGGCCGCCTGCATCCTTGTTTCCCTTATCCCGGATACATTGGCGGCGCAGGCCGCGGAATCCGGGAGCGCGACCATATTCAGAAATGCCGACGCGGTCAACCGGTTGGTTGAAAAGGATTACGACGTAAAGCCTGACGGCAGCTTTAGGCTTCACATTCACGTCATAACGGACATACACACATACAAAGGCGTTAAGGACCACGCGGATTTCAAATATCCATATAACCGTGCATATGAATCCCTGAAAGTCAACCTGGCACAGACCAGGACAGCAGACGGCAGGATCATGCGGGTTTCCCCAAAAGAGATACAGGATATTCAGGATCCATCCACGGCAAAGGCATCGATTTATTCATCTGAACTATTGAAGGTAATAGACCTGCCCGCAGTGGAGGCAGGCTCCACCATTGAGATTGACCTGACCCTTGATTCCAGCCTGGGTTTCTGGGCGACAGAATCCTTCCGGCTGCTTGACCCTACTGTTTCTAAAAAAGTAACTGTACATCTTCCTGAAAACATGCAACTTTCAACCTTCCTGCCTGATAAAAACGTACACTTTAAAAAGACTGTGAAAGACGGCAAGGCCATTTATATCTGGCAGGAAAGGGATCTGCCCAAAATCAAGGAGGAACGGCTCTCACCACCCCTTGAAAACCAGGGATCTGTCCTGATCATGTCCACATTCGGATCATGGAAGCAGACAGCGCTGTTTTTTAAAAAACTCCTTGATCACTCACCCGGCCACCTGGACGACAGAGACCTTCCCGCTCCCTTCTCCCGGACCAAGACCGTGGACGACCTTTACATGGCGCTTATGAAGTCCATTGTGCCCTACCCCATAGACCTATTCAAAACCAGCATAACCCTTCAATCTCCTCTTGAGACAATAAGAAGGGGGTATGGCACCCCGGCCGACCTGGCACTGCTGTTCAGCTCCCTGTCAGCCAGGCGGGGGCTCAAGCCCGAGTATTTCTTGACTGGCTACAGGGGCCTGTTTCTTGAGCGCCTGAGAGGATATTCTCCCCTGCTTTTTAATGACGTGCTGGTAAAGGTCAATGGCAAATTTTACTGTTTTGACAACCGGGATCTGCCACCAGGCATTACAGGGCGTTCCGGTGAAACAGCCCTATGCCTCAACTCTGGCAGACTTGAAAAAATCAGGGATTACGCCCCGAGGACAACGACGACCATACTCCGGCTGAGGCCGGCAGGTGTCGGCATCTACAGGGGAGAGTATCTGACCACCTTCACAGGGGCGGCATCTGTTGAACCAAGAGGAAAATACCGGGATCTATCAACCGAGGAATGGCGCATAGCAGGCTCGATACTCCTTCATTCCGTGGACCCGGCGGCGAGACTCCTTGGGAAAGCTCAACATCAGGGCCTTGATGATCCAAGGCGCCCCCTGAGCATTCGTCTTGATTTCTCCATACCGGCAGGCCCTGCCTGCACAGGTGACACCTTTTTCCTGCGGATTCCAGCGCCGAAAATTCTCCAGGCATACAAATTCTGCCGCCCTGATCGCGAAAACCCATTATTCATCCGGAAGGAGACAACGGAGATTTTTAAAGAAGAAATATCCCTGCCCACGGGATATAAAATCATTTTTTCCCCAAAACCATCACAGGGTAAGTCCGAATATCTATCATGGAAAATAAAAAGCGGGATGCATGATGGAAAATTCATTTATTTCAGGAAAATACATCTAAAAAGGTCCATAATTACAACGGACGGCAGGTACAAAAAATTCCTGATCGCAACACACAAACTCCTTGACCCGGCGCGTAATATGTTAGGGTATGCGGGTTACCGGCCTGTACGGGTGCATTAAAAATGTACGACATAATGACAGATCATTTATTAACTACGTATCGCCGGACCTAAATGCATAATTTACAGTATTTAATGACCCAACAAAACCAATCATTCATATAAAAAAAACAGGGACATCTGACAACGATGCCCCACAGGCCTAAATCCTCTATCGGCGGCGTTCGGGCACCATGTTGGTGGATGCCCGCTGGATCTCAGCTCAGCACACGAAATAATTATCGTTGTTACAGCAAGATATGACAGCTTGCCCAAATTATCCCAAAACCTCCTGTCTCCTTTTTAAAAACAACTTGATCCTATATAACAAAAGTGGCATCATTTGTATTATTTAAAAATTCCCAATTTAAATGTGCTATAATTGCCTGCGTGACACATTTTCCCGTAGTTTCATCTCGTTATTGCCTCATAAGCATAATTGTGCCCTAAATGATTTTTGAAAAATTTTGCAACATACACGGCAAAACCCATTAAAAGTACTCCCAATTCCCTGAAAATAGGGAACAGTTGTGTTATGAGCATGGACAAAAACAATAAAATAAAAATCTTAGTTATTGAAGACGACCCTGTAATCACAGATTTTTTGTGTACCGGTTTAAAATATGAAGGTTATGAGGTAACATCGAGGACCGCCGGTAAGGCAGGGCTCGATGCCTTACAGCAGACCACATTTGACCTAATAATACTGGATGTCATGCTCCCGGACATCGATGGTTTTGAGGTCTGCCGACGCATCCGCGACCGTGGATCAGATATCCCCATCCTCATACTTACGGTTAAAAAGGAAATCTCCGATCGGGTGAAAGGACTGGACAGCGGAGCCGATGATTATTTAACCAAACATTTCAGTTTTGATGAACTTCTGGCCCGTATCCGGGCACTGTTACGCCGCAGAGGAAAGATAAGCAAAAACAGAAAATTGCAGGCGGATGCTATCGTGCTTAACCTGGAAACCCGAGAGGTCAGCAGAAAAGGGAAAAGGATTGATCTTACGCCAACGGAATTCGGCCTGCTGGAACTTTTTATGCGCCATCCGCACCGCGTTTTTACCAGGGAAACACTCTTAAACCGGGTACTTGGTTACGATTATGATGGAGGCACCAACATCATAGACGTTCACATCAGCCATCTGCGCAACAAGCTGGGCGACCGACCACCGCGCCTGATCCGAACCATCTATGCCGTGGGCTATGCTTTTTATCCTGAGGAGACAGGCACATGAGGGTTTGGGACAGGCTCTCCTTGCAGGCGCGGCTCGGCCTGCTTTACGCTGTTCTGCTAATTTTTTCTGTCGTTTTGGTGGGGTGCTATTCTTACTGGAACATCTGGCAGTTGTTTATCAGCAACAAGAGCAGCCACTTACGCGCCCAGGCAAAGCCTATCATAGAACACTGGCTTATTGATAATGATCTGGCCAAGCCGGATAATCCCCACTTAAAACTTACTCATCAAAATGCCTTTATCCTGGCTCGCGACCTGACATCAAGGAATACTGTGGCGATTGTTTTGAGCAGAAAAGGGGACATAATTGCCAACGGCAAGCGCCTCCCTGAAGAGCCGGAGGCCCCTATCCCTGACAAGCAATACTTTCGCAGGGCACTATCCGGGGAAAATGAGGTCACCTACCGCAGTCAGGTAAACGGCAAGCCTGTACTCGTCATGCTTATACCCCTTCGGCCACAGCCGGCAAGTTCACAGATCTTCGGGGTGATCCAGATAAGCACCTTACTCACAGATATAAAGGAGATCCTCTTCCGACACGGAGCCATGTTAGTCTCCCTGGTGGCCATTATATTGATTTTGGGAATTGTTACCGGTTTCTGGCTGATCGGCGTAAGTTTAAAAGATCTGCAAGGCCTGTTGACAAGCTGCCACCAGATCAGCAAAGGGAATTTTTCACAGTGGGTGCCCGTTAAAAATCGCCGGGATGAAATCGGCCAACTGGCCACCTCCTTCAACCAGATGCTCGAAAAACTCGAGGCTACGTTCGCCTCCCAGCAGCGCTTTGTGGTCAATGCCGCCCATGAGTTGATGACACCTCTTACTGGACTGCGTGGTTCACTGGAGGTACTGCTACGCGGCGCCCAAGACGATCCTTCAGCAATGGCTCGACTCTCAAAGGGTATGTACAAGGAAGTCAATCGCCTGATCCGTCTATGCGAACAACTCCTGGGACTATCTCAACTGGAAAGTTCCTCAAATGTGCACAAGCAACCTATTATCCTGTCTGATTTTTTCAACGAATTTAAGGCAGACGCACAGGTGCTCGCAGGCGGGCGTTCCCTGGCTATTCAGCAAGGGCCGTATGTGAAGGTGTCCGCAGATCCCGATCTGCTGAAACAAATCCTGTTCAATCTTCTGTCTAATGCTTTACGCTATTCTCCAACCGAAACACCCGTCGTCATCAGATGGAAACTCCTACCAAAACAGGTAGAAATCCAGGTTTCAGACCAGGGACAGGGCATGGATGCAGAAACACTGTCACACATCTTTGAACCGTTTTACCAAGGAAAAGCCACCGTAGTATCAGGTGATAAAGGCATCGGATTGGGGCTATCACTGACAAAATCCATGGTTGAGGCCCACGAAGGCACCATTAGGATCGAAAGTGAACCCGGGAAGGGTACAACGGTTTCCTTTACGCTTCCCCTGGAATAATCTGATCTGCCAAAACAACCCGTCTTAAAAATCTTAACCTTTTCTTAATCTCTCTTTTGAGACTTCTTAACTTTCTTTGACTATTCTTTATACAGAAAACAGTGATGAAGGAATTATGGAGGAATTTATGTATAGATATTTGCGTAACAAGGCAGAATGGTTCCCTATATTGATAATTGTCCTGCTTATTACCGGTTGTGCTCCAGGCCCCCCACCACCCATACCGCCTGGCCTGTTCAGCGCAGGCATTGGCTGGATACTGGTTGGCCTGCTTGTATGGGGTGCTATTTTGCTATGGAAAAATTTTAATTCTAATAAGGTTAGTAAAACAGACCACCTGGCTGACGCCCTGAATGCCATCAATGACCGTCTCTCTGCGCTCGAAAAAAAAATAAATCAGTCAGAAAAAAACAACAAACAATAAGCAAGGAGGATGTTATG
>JALVVK010000080.1 GCA_027023445.1 Deltaproteobacteria bacterium
GTGAACGGCACAAACGGTTTGGTTCGCACGTGTATCTGCTGGAGCCCAACATTAAAGAAAGCCGCGGGGGCCTGCGAGATCTCCAGGCCATGCTCTGGGCCTCAAAAGTACTTTACGACCTTGGTGATCTGAAGTCCATGGAGGACTCGGGCCTTCTTTCCCCCGGGGAAAGAAAAAAACTGGACGAGGCCTGGGACACCCTGATACAGGTCAGGAACCAGCTTCACTTTCTGAGCGGCAGAAAAAACGACCGCCTGTTTTTTGAGTACCAGGAAGAACTGGCCACAAAAAATCATGGAGCGAACACAGACAAAAGACAGGCAATCGAAAACTTCATGAGAAAGATTCACGGCCAGCTTAAAACCATAGCGGTAGCCTCTGACCTGTTTTTTGAACATGTTGATGACACACTGCACCTTTCCCCAAAAGGTGAGGACAGGCCCCTTGAAAGGGGAATAGAGGTAGTCAACGGCAAAATTCAAATCACAGAGCCGGATATCCTGACATCAAGGCCCTATTACCTGATGAAGATTTTCCAACATGCCGCTCAGCAGGGCCTGCCTGTTCATCACCGCACCAAGAGACTTATCACCTCAAGCCTGTCCCTTATAAACAAAAAACTGCGCTCATCCCTCCGGATGTCAAAGGCTTTTCTTGAGGTCCTGGACGCAAAAAACAATCCTTTTCCCGTACTGGAAGCAATGGCGGACACGGGTCTGCTGGCCGCCTACATGCCTGAATTCGAGAAAATCACGTCACTTGTACAGCACGATGTCTATCACTCCTTTACCGTAGATCAACATTCACTCCAGACAGTACAGGAACTTCATGTTCTTAGAGAACAGGAAAAGAAAATCTTCGATTCCCTCACCTCGCCCCGTCTGCTTTTTCTGGCCGGCCTGCTTCATGACATTGGCAAGGGATATGGCGGAGGCCATGCCATGAAAGGGGCGAAACTTACCGAAGAAATCGGAAAAAGAATGGGGCTTACCTCTGAAGATATGGAAACACTCTCATTCCTTGTGCGCCATCACCTGTTTCTCGTGGATACGGCCATGAGAAGGGACCTGGAGGATGAAGCCCTGATCCTTAAATGCGCAAGGATAATCCAGAACCATGAACGCCTTAATATGCTGTATCTTCTCTCCATTGCCGATTCCAGGGCGACAGGCCCCTCGGTATGGACGGAATGGAAAGCCGCACTGCTTCTTGAACTCTATCTGAAAATAGCCCACCTGCTGGAGCGATCCGACCTGATCGATCCCGACCGGGTCAAGGCAGTCCGGTGGATGAAAGACCAGATAACAGGTCTTATAGGCGCGGAAAACAATGCTCTTCTGGACATCATGCCGGAAGATTATCTTCTCAGTTTTACCCCGGAGGCCGTTGCTGAACATCTTCGTTTAAGAAAAAAACTTGACCGGCAGTTATTTATGATGATACCGGAAGACAGACAACTCTTCTGGTCGGTTCTGGTCATGGCCAAAGACAGGCCCGGGCTGCTGGCCAGGATCTTTGGGGTGCTGGCCCTGCATAACCTGGAGGTACTGGCAGCCCAGATATTCACCTTAAAGGACGGCACGGCACTGGATGTATTTGAAGTAAGATCATCACTCAATAAAACCTACATGGAACAGGACTGGGACGCCATTAAACATGACATGGACCTTGCCATTGCCGACAGACTGGCTTTATCATACCGCCTGGCTTCAAAACAGAGCCCCCTGAGCCGCCACACCGGCAAGGTGTGTTTGACTCCAAATTCCGAGGTGGTTATAGACAATGATACATCGGATTTTTATACGCTGGTTGAGGTCTATGTAAAAGACAAAAGGGGCCTGCTGTTCGACATAACCAAGACCCTGACCGATTTTGGACTCAACATCTTCAGGGCCAAGATAGGCACAAGGGCGGATCAGGTGGTTGACGTTTTTTATGTTCTTGATAGATGGAAGCAGAAAATAACCGAACCTGAATTTCAGGAAGAGCTGAAAAAAGCCTTGATATATGCCGCAGGATGTCCTGTAGGCATGGCATAAAATATATCTCATTATAA
The DNA here is from genome assembly GCA_027023445.1 of Deltaproteobacteria bacterium. Lineage (GTDB taxonomy): Bacteria > Desulfobacterota > Dissulfuribacteria > Dissulfuribacterales > JALVPX01 > JALVVK01. The sequence goes on from JALVVK010000080.1 coordinate 2,057, forward strand.
GGAGGAAGACATGACCCCCAAAGAAGTTTTAGACATGATCAAGGAAAAGGATATCAAGGTAGTGGATCTGCGCTTTCTTGATTTCCCAGGGCTATGGCAGCATTTTACCGTGCCGGTGAGCGAGCTGGACGAATCAAGCTTTGAGGATGGATTCGGTTTTGACGGCTCCAGCATCCGTGGCTGGCAGCCCATCAACGCAAGTGACATGCTCGTGGTACC
>JALVVK010000081.1 GCA_027023445.1 Deltaproteobacteria bacterium
GTCCTGCCTTTATAATACCCGGCATCTAAAGCTCATAAAGGGTCTCATCCACCTCCGGGCGGCAATATTTTCGGCGAAGCCCCTTCAGCCCTTTCTTGACAGCCACCAGGGAAAACGGATCCTCTGAGTCCAGTATATCCCCAAGCTCCTGCTCCACCTTCTCGGGATCCTCTCCGGCCTCCATTCTTCGAATTGCCTCCTCCATCCCCGAACCCATTTCAAGTCCGGTTGACTCAAACAGTTTTTTCATCAGTCCGGCGGCCTGGCGGGGATTCTCCTCATCAATACCCTCAGCCTCTGAAGCAAGCTCCATCATGGCTCTTTCAAGCCTGTCTTCGTCCATTCCGGGGAAAGGATTGTCATCTTCTTCCTTAAACCCCCTTGATATGGAAAAAATTGATACCATGCGTTCCAGATCCTTCTTACCGCACCTTGGGCAATCAGGGCGTTTTTCCGTATTAATCCTGCGGGAGAAAAAATTGAATATCATATGGCAATCTTCACAATAAAATTCATATACCGGCATAACAGAAATCCTCCTTACAGGACAAAAGGTTAATTCATGATTAAAGCAGAACAATTCAATGCGGCGCACATAATACTGCAGCGTTTTCCGCAGAATCCGTTATCAATGACAAACTTTTGCCATTTTACCCGCCGGAGTCAAGCCTGGCAGGACCAGCGCGGCCCTGTCCGTTCAACCCAGCGTTATCTATACAGAATCCTTTCTAATTGTAATGTGGCCTGGTGATCAAGATCATAATTTAAAAGAATGGACACTTTATTTGACGTACAGATATCCGCGAACCCGGCCAAAGGACCGGACGCAAGGGATCCCTATCCAAGGCCGTACTTGTCGCGATAGCCCCTGGGGGTGATCATCCTGTTCTGCCAGGTGAAGGTGCGGGAGTTGCCCACAATAACCGTGGTACGCATGTCTATGTCCTCATCAGGCATGTCTTCCAGGGTGGAAAGGCGCATGGACTCATCGGTTCTGGACGCGCTGCTTACCATACCCACAGGTGTTTCACCCGGGCGGTATCCAAGGATTATTCCCCTTGCCCTCATGATCTGGGATGTGCGTTTTTTTGACCTGGGATTGTAGAGTACGATGACAAAATCGGCCTGGGCCGCCGCATGAAGCCGCTTTTCAATGGTCTCCCAGGGTGTAAGAAGGTCGGAGAGGCTTATGGACGCGAAATCATGGGTAAGAGGCGCCCCTAAAACAGCGGCGCATGAGCTGAGCGCGGCGACCCCGGGAACGATCTCAATGGGTGGAGAGCATCCGTTCCGCCTTGCAAGCTCGAACACCAGGCCGGCCATGGCGTAGATGCCCGGATCTCCTCCGCATACCATGGTAACCCTGCCGCCGGATTCCGCCAGTTCCAGGGCCTTGCGGCACCGGTCGATTTCCTGCATCATGGATGACGAAAGCACCTTTTGACCCGGTTTGAGAAAATCCGTCACAAGGTCAAGATATGTGCGGTAGCCTATTACAATTTCAGCCTGTTCAATGGCAAGCCGCGCCCTTGGCGTTATGAGGTCGGCAGCTCCAGGGCCGATGCCTGCCACGGTGAGGCAACCTCGGCTATGGCAATTGTCACGTCCGTGCATTTTGTTTTCCTTACCAGAAGTTTTTTACCGCGCGCGCTAAGCAGCGCCGCGGGTTCGGCCACGCCCCTGGCCCCCACCGCCTTCAGCGCGGCGGCGGACACCGAAACATTTTGAACGCCGTTCAGTTCGTCACGGCCAAAGAAATCTATTTCGTATCCATTTTGCCGGGCAAACTGGATCAGCCCGGGCTCCCCTGCCTTTACATCTATGGATGCCAGGTTCCGGATGGAGGCAGGGGCGAGCCCATGGCGCCTGAGAGTATCTTCAAGGGCGCGGGCAATGTGGTCTGCCGGGGTGTGGCGGTTGCATCCGATCCCTGCCACCAGCGCCTTCGGGTGAAGGAGCGCGCCGCGGGTTTTCAGACCGGTCCTGCACGTTATTACCAGGTCCGCGCCGGCAGGTTCACTGATCTGCCGGATGTCATCAGGCAGGTCCGGCATGGGATATTCGCTGTAGAGGGTGACCTTGCCGCTGTTGACCAGGATTCCCATTACCCTTGTCAGGCGCGCCCGGTCTGTCACCTCAAGTTCGAGTTCCCTTGCCCAGATATCAAGGGGCGTGTGCCCCAGGACATCGGAGGCTGTGGTAATAACAGGCTCTCCGCCCAGGATACCTGCCACCGTTTCAGCCAATTCATTTGCCCTGCCCAGGTGCCCGGAGACAAGGGATATGGCGAAACGGCCCTTTTCATCACAGACAACCACTGCCGGATCCGTTGTCTTGTCACCCAGCAGCGGCGCGATCGTCCGTACCACAATGCCGCTTGCCATGAAGAAGATAAACGCGTCTGTCTCGGGCCAGAGCCCGCTCACGGTTGCTTTCAGCCTGCCCCTGCAGAAAAAAACGCGCGCCTGTTCAAGGGACGCGGCAAGCTGCGCGGCGCGTTCGCGCCCTCCCCTGGTTATGGCAATGACAGCGGTCTTCATTCCCTGCACCCGTGGGTGAAGCCGGCATCGTAGAGCCTGGAGGCGGAAAAGGAATCGTCCGAGACGGCCTGTCCCACAAGGATCATGGCGGTCTTGCGGATGCCCGCCTTCCGGACCATGGCGGCAATGGCGTCCAGCGTGGAACGAACGATCCTTTCCTCAGGCCAGCTTGCCTTTTCCACCACCGCCACAGGGGTGTCCGCCGGATAGCCGCCCCTGATGAGTTCCCCCGCCACCTCATCGATCCTTGAGACACTGAGAAAGATGCACATGCTGGCCCGGGCTGCCGCCAGGTTCTCCAGGCTTTCCCGCTCAGGGACAGGGGTCCTGCCGCCCTGGCGCGTGAATATCACGGTCTGGGTCAATTCCGGCACGGTCAGTTCGGCCTTGAGAGCCGCTGCCGCAGCGGCCGCCGAGGTAACGCCCGGGACCACGCTGTAAGGTATGTCCATGGCATCCAGGCGCCTCATCTGTTCACGTATGGCCCCGTATATGGACGGATCTCCTGAATGCAGGCGCACAACCCGCCCGCCTGCCGTGTGACCCTGGACCATCAGATCAATGATCTGGTCCAGATTCAGGCCGGCAGAGTCATGGAATTCCGCGTCAAGACCGTCTAAAAGGGCCCGGTTTACCAGGCTGCCCGCATATATGATCATGTCCGCCTCATCCAGCAGCCTCCGTCCCCTGAGGGTGATAAGCTCAGGATCACCCGGGCCTGCACCCACGAAATACACACGATGTCTGTTATCCATCTCACATCCTCCAGCCCCTTTTGCGTATAAAAAGGGTGGAAAAGTAGTGCAATTTTCTGCCAAGGGCCTTGCGGATATCGGTATATACCCTCTGGTCTTCCAGGCCGCACCTTTCTACCAGCACCGCCTTGTCCGTAAGACCGAGTTCATCAAGGATTTCTATTACCTTGGCGAGATTCCGGTTTACCTTCATCAGCACCGCCGCATCTAATGTGGAGATGACATGGCGCAGCCGCTCATCATCAAATGCGGCGGGCACAATGGATATGATGTCATCTCCCAGTCCCACCGGGCTGTTGATCTGGGCCGAGCAGGCGGTAATGGCGGTAACGCCAGGGATAATTGTCACCTCAAAAAGCGCCCTCTGCTTCTGAAGAGTGGAGAGCAGGTAAAACGCCGTGGAGTAGAGCGAAGGATCGCCAAGGGTGGGAAAGGCAACATTTTTTCCGATATCAATGCGGGAAAGCACCGTATCCGCCGCCTGTTGCCAGCCCTCCAGCACCTCGGGGTCTTCCTGTTCGTGTCCAAGACGGACCTTCTTCATGGGAAACCGCACTTCAAGTATCTCTTTGCCCCTGATGTCAATAAGGCCTGACGCGATCCTGAGGGCCGAGCTGTTACCCTTTTCCCTTGCCTTGGGCGCGAGCCACACCGGCGCCCGTTCAAGCACCCTGACGGCCTTGTATGTCATCAGTTCCGGGTCACCCGGACCCACGCCGACAATATACAGCCGGCCCTGTTGTTTTGATTTTGTCATTTTGCCACGCTTATTTTTCCCCGCATATAATGGTAATGGGGTTTAATTCCTGTTCCGGGCCGTCTGTCCCTGAACATCTGGTTATCTGCAATTTACTGATTTTAAGTAAAAAACCGTATTGCTCAAGCAATCGGGGGGCCTCCTCTGCCGTTTTTGACAGCACCGCGTTTATTACGAGACGGCCTCCCTGGTTAAGCCGCCTGGCACAGTGGCTGATGATGCCTTCGAGGCGACCGCCGCTTCCACCTATGAAAACACGGTCCGGGTCGGGCAGGCCCTCCAGTGCCTCAGGCGCGCTGCCCCTTACCAGGTGGATGTTATATGTCCCGTATCGGGCCACATTCTCACAGATGTTCGCCTGCTGTTCCTCTTTCTGTTCCACGCAGTAGATCTTGAGACCGGGGCAGAGACGGGCCGCCTCCATGGATACGGAACCCGACCCTCCGCCCACGTCCCAGAATACGCCATTTTCAGGCAGACGCAGCCGATGAAGGGCCACGGCCCTGACCTCGTTTTTGGTTATGAGGCCACGGGAATGGGTGATTTCGTCCTCGTCAAGGCCAAAGACGCAGGCCGAGCGCGCCTCCCGCTCCCGGGCCGGTTCATTCTCCACAAGCACCACGTTAAGCGGGCCAAAGCGCTGCCCGGCGATTTCTTCCAGGCCGCCTTCTACCAGCCGCTCATCATCCAGGCCGAGATTTTCAGCCACCCTGACCCTCAGGCGTCCGATGCGCGCACGGTCCCGGACGTTAATGAAGGTGTCAAGAAGCGTCCGGGCGATCATGTCCGGGGTGTTCCGGCTGTCCGTGAGGATCATGACCTTTTCGTGCCGGAGTATCCGCGCCGGAAGGTCATCCGGCTTTCTGCCATGCGCGCTTAAAAAGGCCATGTCATCCCACGGCACCCTGAAACGGGCGCACGCAAGCTGCATGGAGGAAAGGGCGGGGTACAGGCGGACACGTTCCGGCCCGAAACGGTTTATAAGGGTACGGCCGATTCCGAAAAAAAGCGGATCGCCAGAGGCAAGCACGGCCGCGCTGCCCTGATCAAGGACGGCCGCTAAATTATCCAGCATCTTCCTTACCGGCGCAATGGGCAGGATTTCGGCGTTCACGCCCTCAGCGAGGTGCCTGTAGCGGGTGGATACGACCACGGCATGGCATCCGTCAAGAAGGTGCTTTTGCGCCGCGTCCAGCCCCCCTGAACCGATGCCGATGACCCTGATTTCAGACATGTTCAATCACTCCGTTCTCCGATGTGACCAGGTAAACGGTTACAGGCAGACCTGAGACGCGCTCGGCATACTCCCGCGCCCTGGCGCAGACCGCCCGGATGATATCCCCGCGGCCTGCCGCCCGCAGCCGTTCAAGGATTTCCCTTGCCGTGTTGGAGCGCCCGAGTCCTTCGGCTGTTTCTCTGTCCAACCCAAGCCCCTTTAAAAATTCCGCCGCCTGCCTGGTCTCAAGCGCTCCGTGGCGCACATGGGTCTGCGGAATCTCCATGCCAGCCTTCAGAATCTTGGCCCACATGCCCGCAAGGTGAACGCGCGCGAAACCGTGACGTCCCGCTGCCTCCAGGCTGTACTTCAGATAATCACCCATCATGACCCGGGCCTCGGACGGCAGATCAAGGATCTCCTGTACCGTTCTTTCCGAGGTTCGCCCGGTGGACAGTATTACCTCGTCCAGGCCTGCCGCCCTGGCAACCTTCATGGAGACCTCTATGGTGTCTGTCCAGGCCTTGGATGATATCGGCCTGACAATGCCTGTGGTCCCCAGAATGGACAGGCCTCCTACAATGCCCAGCCTCTTGTTCAGCGTGCTTTCCGCCAGAATCTGCCCGTCCCTGACGGAGATTACCACCTCGAAACGGATCCCACGCTCAGCCCCGCATTCCCGGACGGCCTCGTTGACCGCGGCCTGGATCATGGCTCGGGGTACAGGGTTTATGGCTGGCTCCCCCACCTTGACCGGCAGGCCCGGTTTGGTAACCGTTCCCACGCCATTGCCGCCGCTGAGCAGTATATTGTCCCTGACCTCGCCGGTGTTCTCCAGTATCCTGACAGTGGCCTGGATCTCCGCCCCGTTGGTCACATCAGGATCGTCACCCGCGTCCTTGATTACCGAGGCTGTCACCGCCCCACCCTGACGCGTGCAGGCATGAAGACGAAATCCATGACGGGAGCCATCCGGAAAGGGGATCTCCACCCTGTCCGGGAAGGGACATCCAAGCACGTGCAGAACCGCCGCCTTGGACGCTGCCGCTGCGCATGCCCCGGTGGTATATCCTGAACGCAGTCTTTTGTTTCTCAACCTCCCACCTTCAACCTTTCACCTTTTACCTTTCACCTTTCACCTTTCACGGCAAGCCTGAGCAGCGCGTTCACCGCGGCCACTGCCACAGGTGTTCCCCCCTTGCGGCCAAGACACGTGATAAAGGGATAGTCCTTTTCCGCAAGAATGGCCTTTGATTCGGCCGCGTTCACAAAGCCAACCGGCACCCCGATCACAAGATCCGGCGTTAATTTTCCATGCCGGATAAGGTCCATTGTTTTAAGGAGCGCTGTGGGCGCGTTGCCTATGGCGACAATGCCCGCGTTGTCATTGACTGCCCGTTCCATGGAGGCCTCGGACCGGGTAAGCCCCTGCGAGCGGGCCATTTCAGCGGTTTCCGGCTCGGATATCCTGCAGATTACCCTGCCGCCGAATTTCTCAAGCAGGTATCGGGAGACGCCGCTTGCCGCCATGTTAACATCCACCAGGATATTTTTACCCGCCCGGATGGCCCGAAGCCCTGCCTCTATTGCCTCCGGGTGGAAACGCAGTTTTTTCGCGAAATCAAAATCCCCGGTGGCGTGTATTATCCGTCTTACGATGGCAAATTCTCCTGGAGGAAAATGGGTCGGACCGAGTTCCCGCTCAATTATGCGGAAGCTCTCCGCCTCGATTCTATCTGGACGCACCCTGCGGATTTCATGACAGGACATGGCTTACCCTCCGGCATGTATCGACAAATCTAAGGGCTGCCTCCGGGGTCTTCCCCCAGTGAAGATGGATATACCCGGCAAGCGTGTTGTCCACGGCGTATCCCTCTTCCCGCCCATCGCCAAGCCGGTAGAGGCGCCTTATCTCCGGCGGCATTGGCTCGATTTCCGAATAATGGAATTCGTGTCCATAAAGCGGCTGACCCGTTTCTCCAACCAGGGTGGGGCCTGTCAGCCTTAATTCCCTGTATCCAAGACGCCTCAGGCGTTTCTGCATCCTGGAGACCACGGGGAACACCCCCGCCATGAGATGTATTACGCTGTTTTGCCTGTCTTCAATGCCAAGGGTAAGGTACATGAAACCTCCGCATTCGGCGTAAAGGGGCAGACCCGCGTTTGACCATCGAAGTATCTCCTCTCTCATTGACGCATTTTCAGAGAGCGCGGGCGCGTGCAATTCAGGGTATCCGCCTCCAAGATAGATGCCGTGAAGGCCTTCCGGCAACGTCTGTTCATGAAGCGGGCTGAAAAAGACAATCTCGGACCCGGATTCCCTGAGCAGCTCCAGGTTGTCTTCATAGTAGAAGCAGAAGGCCTCATCCCTTGCAACGCCTATGCGAATACTGCCGGGAGGCCGGGTGACGCGCGCAAGCGGGGCATTGCCCGTGCCCCGAAACCTGCATTCTGACGCCATTTGAATAAGGGCGTTAAGATCCAGATGTCTTTCAATCATGTCGGCGAGCATATCCTGCCGTCTGTTGTCAACAGGTTTTTCATCCCCCATATGCAGGCCCAGGTGCCTGGATGGAATGGCGAATTCCTCCCGATAGGGGATGGAGCCAACCACCCCGGCCCGACAGTGTTTCTCCACCGCCTCTGTTACCATGCGGGCGTGACGCTCACTTGCCACCCTGTTAAACACAACCCCGAGAATCCGCACTTTAGGGTCAAGGGTCTCAAATCCATGGACAACAGCGGCAATACTTTCCGCGGCAGACCGTACATCCACCACCAGGAGCACCGGGAGATCAAGGAGCCTTGACAGCCGCGCCCCCGATCCCTCACCCCCGTCAAAAAGGCCCATTACCCCTTCCACAACGGATATGCCGTTTTCAGGCGCGAGCCTTGCGAACAGGCCCCTGACGTATTCCTCTCCGCACATACGGACATCCAGGTTGCGGGACACGCGGCCAGTGATCATCCTGTGGAGGGTGGGATCTATGAAGTCCGGCCCGCATTTGAAGGGCTGCACGTTCAATCCCCTGCGGGAAAGCGCCGCCATGATGCCAAGGGTAACGGTGGTCTTGCCGCTGCCGCTGTGCGTGCCTCCAATGATGAGCGCCGGCCTGTTACCTGGCATGGGCAATATTCTCTCCTGGACGGGGAGGATAAAGGATGGAGTTGATTTTCCTTATGCCCTTCAGCAGATCCAGGGTGGGACGGGAAACAATCTTTTCATCCACCAGAAAGACCTGTCCCTGGCGCACGGCCTTTATGACCTGGAACCCCGGTTCCCTGAGGATATCCTCCACGGTTACCGGGTTCATCCTTCCCCTCTGGGCCAGGAAGACATCAATCTGGTTGGCCTTACTCAGGATGTGTTCCTTGCCATAAGAGGCGATGTTTGTGTTTCGCAGTTGCAGAGCGTCAGAGGCCACGTTTATGCCTCCGGCGGATTCCAGGACAAAGATGGCTATTGAACCGGGGGCAAAGGTCTTCATCCTCCGGTGGATGGATTCAAAATAAACCCTTTTGCGCCTTTTAAGAGGGATGGCAGAGACCTTTTTTCTTATCTCAGCCAGGCCCTGTCTGAATCGGCGGATCATCATTTCAGCCTGTTTCTCCCGGCCGGTGAGCAGGCCAAGTGCTCTCCAATATGGAAAAAGCTCATCCGCAGACGTCGGCTGAAGGGATACCACGGTAACCCCGCTCTGTTCAAGGCGATGGACCAGGTTCGGATGATGGCGGCTGATCATGGGCCGAATCAGGATCAGGTCGGGTTTAAGTGCCAGGATGCGTTCAGGGTCATCACGGAAGCTGACATGTGGTCTGCCTGGAAGCTGCCTGTCATTCCGATCTGTGGCAATGATTTCCTTATTGAGGCCGAGGTCCAGCAGGTTGCGGGTATGCGCCGGATAGAGAGAAACAATCCTTGTAAAGGGATGGTTAAAGGAAATAGTGCGGCCGTCACTATCCTTAAGGGTGGCGGCGTCTGCGTGGAAACCTGCGGTAAGCATGCCAAGCAGGCAGAAAACTGATAACAAGATTAAGAAGTTATTGTTTTTTTTCATGTGATACCTCCTGTATTCAAGCGGAAACTTATCTGCCTGCAGCCACTGAACCGGTCTTTAAAGACCCTTGCCTCCACGCCATAAACCTGGCTTATAACACCTGGTGTCAGCACCTCCCCGGTCTCTCCCCTGGTGATTATCCCGCCATTTTTAAGAAAAACAAGCTCGTCGCAAAAGGCAGCGGCAAGGTTAAGATTGTGAAGCGCCGCGACTACCGTAAGACCCTGCCTGTCCACTCGGTGTCGAATGGCCCTCAGGATCTCAAGGGAGTGATATATGTCCAGGTTTGATGTGGCCTCGTCCAGAAGCAGGACCTCCGGGTCCTGCGCCATGGCCCTTGCCACGGCAACCCTTTGCTTCTCTCCACCCGAAAGCCGGGTAACCGGCCTGTCAGCCAGGGCGATTATGCCAAGGTCGGTCATTATCCGGTCAACAAGTCTGTGATCAGATGCGG
>JALVVK010000082.1 GCA_027023445.1 Deltaproteobacteria bacterium
TCTATCTTATAGAGTCTAATGATATAGCCAAGGGCGATGTCGGCGCTACCGGATCTTCCTGTTCCCACCCTGCGCGCGTGTGTCCAGCAGCCTACCCGGAGATCTTGACAGAGCACAAGGCCGCCTTTTTTGGGATCTATTCCCGCACAATTATTCAAAAATGGATTCCGCCACGTCCAGAATTCTTTGCGCCCTTATGGAATAGGTGAGATTTTTCGCATCCTGTTTCGCATTTTCTGCTATCTTTGCGGCCAATTCAGGGTCTGCATTCAATTCCTTTATACATTCCGCAAGTCCCCTGGGATTCCCCGCCTTGAATAACAGGCAGTTTCCATGGTCGTGTAAAATTTCTCTGAATACAGGAAAATCCGAGGCTATCACCGGCACACCGCAGGCCATGTATTCAAACAGTTTAAGGGGAGATGAAAAGATCGACTGGTCTTCAGGAATGTTGGGCAGGACAGCGGCCTTTGCCCCTGAGAGATATTTGGGGATTTCATCGTGAGAGACACGCCCTGGAAAATCTATCCTGTCCGCCATTCCTTCCTCCATTACCCTGCCGCGCAATTCATTAAGCCTGCCGCCTCCACCCACGATCACGAGTCTTTCTCCTGCCAGGTACTTCATGGCGGAGATCAGCGTATCCACGCCCTTCCATCGGTACAGGCTTCCCGCGTAGCATATGTATGATGGATTATCAACCCTCTTTATCCTAAACCATTCTTTCTTTATCCCGTGCCGTATGACATGTATTTTATCCGGCTGGCCGGTTATTCCCAGGAGTTGTTTTTTCAGATAACAGGATGTGCAGATTACCTTGTCGGCATGCTTATAGACTTCATATTCAAGTTCTTTGTTTTTCTTCTTTTTTTTCGCAAACTTGATGCTGCGGTGAAAAATTTCATGTACCTCGAAGATCAAAGGCATGCCAATGCGTGTCCTGAATCTGAGAATCAGTCCGGCAAGCTTGAGATGCCTCAGAAAAATTATGGTTCTCCCTGTATTCTTTGATTTTTGACGAAAAAGATGTAACAGCAGGGAAAAATAGAATATGCCATGCCATGAGATTCCCAAACGGCTTGATGGCTCTTTTCTTAACATGGGAAGCGGCAGGATTTTCAGGTTCGGATGCGGGGAAATCCCGTAGAATTCAAGTACACTCTCTATGGAATGGCCCCTTTTTAAACCCGTTGCCAGTGTCACATCCGCACCGGCCCTGGCAAGAGCGAGGCACGTGTTTATTATTTGAATAAACCGGGCCCTTGAATCGGGCAGCGCCTCGGGAACCGGGTAGATGATTTTCATGGTCATAAATTCAACAATCGCATCTGCGTCAGGAGTATGGGGGCGCGTTCAACCTATCAGTTGTTCAAATCTGTCCGCGACACTGTCCCAACTAAACCTGCTCAGTATTCTTTCTCGTCCCTTAACGCCAAGTTCCCTCCTCAGTTGATCCCCTTCAAGCAGGGTTTCCATCGAACCGGCCAGGGCTTCTGCATTTTTGGGAGGGACCAGCTTTCCTCCCTCTTTGCCCACGACCTCCGGAATTCCCCCTACCCTGGTGGAAATGACCGGGACTCCGCAGGCCATGGCTTCGGCAATGGCAATCCCGAAGGTTTCGTCCGCCACGCTGGGAAATACTGCGATGTCTGCAACGGAGTAATATCCTGGCAGCTGGCTGTTGGGAATATTACCAAGAAAAGAGACGCTGTTGTCCAACCTCAATTGGTTCGCAAGACCCTCAAGTTCTTTTCTGGCCTCCCCTTCACCGATAACACAATAACGGATATTATGCCCCTTCCTTTTCAGGGTATCAACGGCCTTTATGGCATAGTCAATCCCCTTCAAGCCCACGAGCCGGCAGGCGCTTACAATGATTTTTTCTCCTTCTTTAATGTCCAGGGTACGCCTTATGTTTGAATCCGGTTCAAGGGGTCTGAAAAGATCCGTGTTCACGCCGTTGGGCAGAACCTGAGGCCTTATGCCGCAGTATTGCTCGATCTGAGTGGCGTTGAAATCGCTGCATGAAAAGAAGTAGTCGGCCTTGCGCGCAAGTTTTCCGTATCCGGGGAAAAATTCCGTTCCTCCTGAACCAAAGATGACCTTTGCGCCGGACAGGGATGCCGAAAGCAGGACCACTGGAAGGTCAAAGGGCTTTGATATGTAGATGTAGTCATAGCCGCCCTGCCTTAAATCCCTGCCGGCAGGGATACCGAAAGAAAGCCTTTCCATGAATTTTCTGAACCTGCTGCCCATGTCGGGGAAAAAATCCCTCTTTATAAAGGAATAGGTACGGATGGCAACCTCCGGGTGATATCCTTTTACAAAAGGCCCTTTTCCCCCGTAAAGGTGCACGGTATGCCCCCTTTTGGCAAGGGTGTTTGCCATCTCGCGGTTGAAGGTTTCTATGCCGCCTGATTTCGTGGTGGTCGTGAGATTATAAAGGGCTATTTTCATCCAAAAAATCCTTTGCGGCCTGGAATACCTCGTCCACTGTGATCTGGTTCATGCACGAGCCATTTTTGCATTTTTTGGTAACGCATGGGTTGCAAGGCGGTTTTTTTTCTATGACCTTGTGGAGATGGAGGTCCTGTGTCGGGCCTATTCCCCTGCTGCTCGTGGGACAAAAAAGGGAGATAGTCCTGGTCCTGACCGCGATGGCCATGTGCATGGTTCCCGTGTCATTGGTTACTATGAAGGCCATCTTTTCAAGGAGCGCGCGTAACTGACGCAAGGTTATATCCCCTGCCGTAGAAATGGCCTGTCTTCCTATTCCCCGGGCTATTCCCCTGCATAACTCCCTTTCTCTTCCGGAACCCGTAAGAAGAATGATTGTATCCTTTCTGTAAGCTGTCAGTCGTCTGCCAAGTTCAATAAAATATTCGGCGGGCCACATTTTGTATTTTGTGGCAGCTCCTGCCTGAAAGCCGATAATGGTTTGTTCTTCCGAGATTCCTGATCCCCTCAGGTAACGCTCGATTGAAGCTCTGTCGTCTTCCTCAACGATAAGGTCCATTTCCCTGCCATCCTCAGCGCACCCGGCAAGAGATGCCACCTTTAATCGAACATCAATGGCATGACAGCCCTTGATATTGGCTGTTGGCACAGGGGAGTTACTCAATAAAAAGGAGTATTTTTTTGGCAGGGGCAGCTTTATTATGAATCTGGCCCCGGAAAGGTAGGCCATCGGGCTTGCCTGCGGTTCGTTTCCATGAAATATCAGGACGCAGTCAAACCCGTGCCTTCTGAATTCGCTGAGTGTCTTAAAAAATCTTTTGTATCCGCCATAATAAGGAATAATACCGTCAAGATAGGGATTGTTGGCAAAAAGCTCCATGTTTTTGACATTAAAGTGGGCGAATATCTCTGCCTTGGGATAGCTCTTTCGAACCGCCCGAATGGCGGGGGTGGAAAGCAGGGTGTCTCCAATGGCAGTGGATGAAACAACCAGTATTTTTTTGATCTCAGACGGTTTGAGGCGCTCTATTCCCGTTTGCCTTTTATCAAGGCGCTTGATTGCCCTTGTGACAAGGTACAGTGAAGTGTCATAAGGGTGAAGCCTCATGCCTTTTTCACCCCCAGATACGCCTTTGCCAGCAGGGGATGCGTGTAGATAAGCATCCTTATCCTGAACCACTGAACCTTGTCCTTGACGACTATTCTGGGGATCCTGAGCGGGTCGGTCCCGGGTTTTGCGACCCCGTGCCTGGTGGTAAAAATAGCCCGGTATCCCAGGTCCTTCGCAATGTTAATGGCCGATTCTGAATATTTGCCGTAAGGCCAGCAAAGGTATGGGCAGGGTCTTCCTAACCTATTTTCAATGGCATCCCTTGATCCTTTCAGCTCTGTTTCCAGGACTTCATCTGTCAGGTTGTGGCATGCCGGATGGGTTTTCGTATGGGAGTAAAAATCTACAAGTCCTGTTTCCATCATGGCCCTGACGTCTCCCCAGTTCATTATAACCCCGGAGAACCGGCCTGACCTTATGAGTGATTTTGCCCGGCTGTGCGCTGGTATCCCGCCTTGCGCCCTGTGGCTGTTTCTGTTGGCAGCCGTTGCCCCTTCAATCCAGTCCGTTACCGTGAACACGGTTGCCTTAATGCCATACCGGGCCAGCACGGGAAGTGCGTACACATAATTGTCAAGCCAGCCGTCATCAAAGGTAATTACCACCGCCCGTTCCCTGAGAATCAGTGTGCCGGAGAGGTACTGTTCCAGCTCCCTGATACTGATGGACGTGTATCCCGCCCTTTTCAGAAAGGACATCTGTCCTTCAAAGGTCTCCGGGGTCACGGTCACCATGTCCCCTTTATTGGGATTGACGTGGTGGTACATGAGGACCGGGATGGGGCGTTTCACCTTCGTTCCTCCAGCAGTTCGCTGTAGAGCCTGTGCATGTCCCTGCACATTCTGTCTGTTGTATAATTTTCGAGGACGATTTCTCTGCCTCTGTTTCCCATCGTTGCTGCCTTTTCCCTGTCCTTTAACAGCCTGGTAATGGCGTCTGCGAGAGACGCCGGATCATCCGGCCTTACGAGAAGACCGTTTATCCTGTCCCGTATCACCTCGCTTACTCCATCAATAGCCGTCCCCACGACCGGCTTTTTCATGGCCATCGCCTCGATAAAGGATGTTCCAAGGGCCTCTTGAAGGGTGGGCAGAACAAAAAGGTCTATCGAATTTAGCAGGCCCGGGATGTCGTCTCTCAGGCCAAGCATCATAACGTGGTCGGACAGGCCCAGCTCCTGGATTCTGTTTGAAAGGTTCTGGTGTTGCGGGCCATTGCCGGCAAAGAGGAACAGGGCGTCAGGCACCCTTTTTAAAACCTTAGGAATGGCATCAAGAAGGACATGATGCCCCTTTTTTTTCCTCAGGATGGCAACGGTGCCCACCAGGGGAATGTCCGGTTTAATGCCCAGTTCCTGCCTGATGTCACCGGTTTCCCTGTCGGGATCAAACCTTTCAAGGTCAATTCCCGTGGGTATTGCCACAACACGCTCCGGCCTCAGGCCTTTTGAAATGAGATAACGCCTTACATACCGGCTCACGGTAACCACCCTGTGCGGGATAAGGCTGTAGGATGCCCTGGAGGTTATGGGCAACGCGAGGTGCCTTGTCCGCACGATTACCGGCCTCCGTGAAGACATCCTGCCCGCAATGCCCGCGAGAAAGCTGTCACGACCGCTGTGCGTGTTTATCACGTCAACATGTTCTGTCCTGATCAGTTTCAGTATGTCTTTTACGGCAACAAGGTCATAGCTCTTTTTCATCCGGCAGAATTCGACCTGGATACCATGATCCGAGGCCCTTTCCCCCAGGACACTTCCCGGCTGGCACAGGACTATGATTCTGGCCCCCATGTCCCTGAGGCCAATGGATTCACGGAGCGTCCTGTTTTCCTGCCCACCCCATCCGGTAGAAGATTCTGTATGCAATACGGTATACATGGCCTGTCGCTGTCAGTTCTCTTGGTTGCAGAAAGAGGTAATGAGGTCGATCAGTTCCCGCGCGCTTTTTTCAATGGGGAAATTTTCCGCCTTCTGCCTGGCAGCCTTGCGGGCGGTTCCGGGAGATGCCAGCAGGATATCCATTCGGGATGCGAGCTCTGCGGAATCCAGTGCGTTTTCCAGCACAAAACCGTCAATACCCTGGTCGATAATTTCTGACGCCCCATTGTGCCTGGTGGTTATTACGGGAAGTCCTGACGCCAGGGCCTCTAATACAACATTGCTGAACGGATCATATATTGTGGGAAGGACAAATATGTCCGAGGCCGCGTAGAATTTCTCAATATCCTTTTGCGCCCCTGCGAAGATGACACGTTCTTCCACACCGTTCCTGAGTGCGATTTTTCTGAATTTATCCGTGTTGCCCCGGCCGACCACTATAAGTTTCGCATTATTCAGTTCCATGCCCGGCAGGGCGGCTATCAGTGTTCCAAGGCCCTTACGCTCGTACCCCGAACCCACAAACAGGATAACCGGTGTCTGAAGGCCTATGCCACGGGATTTTCTGAGCGGAACACGCCGGGAAAGCCTGTTGGCCGGAGAAAAACGTTTCAGGTCCACCCCATTGTACAGCACCCTGATTCTGTCTCCCCTGACGCCGTAATGTTTTGTAATCTCTGCTTTAACCATATTGGAGTTGGCAATTATAATCGGCGTGTTGCGGAATATCTCCTTTTCCATCTTGAGAAGGGTCCTGTGGAATGGATTGATGTGAAAAGAAAGCCTTTTTGCCGGCCCATCAATAAACCTTCTCAGCCTGAGCCATTCCCTGTGGCATCCATCGCTCGCACGGAATATATCCTGGCACGTGGTGCGCTCAAAGCTCAGCGTGCAGTCAGGCCTGAGGGCCTTAATCGCCCGTTCCGCGTTTTGATTAAAACTGATCGTGGATATCAGGGAATTGAGGTTCATGGTCTCTATTCTGTGGAATAGAATATCGGAACTTTCACGCCATCCTGATGCCAGGACATGGATTTCATGGTTGCCGCCCTTGAGTTTTTCAATCAGTGTGGCAAGGTAGTTTTCCGCGCCTCCAAAGGCGGTAAATTTCTTCTTTATAAACGCGATCTTCATATTTTCTGTTTTGTATCAGGCCCTGGACCTGTTTTTCAGCCCCGCCTCCCATGCCTTGGCGTATTTCAGAAAGGTGTAAAAGCCGTATCCCGCTGCAAGGACAAAGCCGTGCCATCCGTCCAGGAAACCCCGCCTAAGAAAATACATTTTTACAAAGGTGAATACCGGGTTTATAACCATGGACATCCTTGACGGTGTTCCTTTTTCTGCCATTTCATTTGCGGCCAGGGTGGAATAATTTTCCATCTTTTCCATATATGATTTTATTGACCGGTATGTATAGTGTTCCAGATGGCCCTTCAGATAACCGGCACGGCCTTCAATTACCACCTTTTCGTGCACCTTCCGGGGCTCTATATAGCCGGAGTCCTTTTTAAAAAGTCGCAGGGTGTTGTCAGGCCACCACCCGCTGTGCCGTATCCATTTTCCCAGGAAAAAATTCTTCCTTGGGATATAAAAACCGCTGAAGCCCTGGTCATCCTGTATTATACGTATAATTTCAACCTTTAATCCAGGTGTCACCCTCTCATCGGCATCCAGGATCAGGACCCAGTTTCCCCGTGCCTGGTCCACTGCCATCTGTTTCTGCCTGGCATAACCCTGCCATTCGTGACAGATGACCCTTGCCATGTACTGCCTGCATATTTCCACGGTCCTGTCGTCGCTGAAGGCGTCGATTACCACGATTTCCTCGAAATCCTTTACACTTTCAAGGGCGGCAGCAATATTTGCCTCCTCGTTATGGGTGACCATGGCCACTGATACGGGAATCTTTCCTTCGTTCATGTCCTGACCAGCGGTGTCCATCTGCATGTTATTTCAGGTTGTCCGGCACATTGAGAAAAAGATTTTATGAAACCACATGGTTATCCTGGCTGAAGGAATGGTAAAGGGCCTTGTAGACAGGTGATGTCTCCATGAGATCTTCGTGGGTGCCTCTTGCCATCATACGGCCCCTTTCCATTACCACGATGGAATCCGCGTTCCGGATGGTGCTCAGCCTGTGCGCCACCACCACGGTTGTACGGTTGCTCATGAGCTGGTTCAGGGCCATCTGGACAAGGTTTTCCGATACGGAATCAAGGGCGGATGTCGCCTCGTCCAGGATCAGTATCGGGGGATCCTTCAATATGGCGCGGGCTATGGCGATTCTCTGCCTCTCTCCGCCTGAAAGGTTTAGGCCACGTTCCCCTAACATGGTGTCGTACCCCCGGGGAAGTTCCCTGATAAAGTCATGGGCATAGGCCCTGCGCGCCGCATCCTCGATTTCCTCCTGGGAGGCGTCAGGATTTCCAAAGGCAATATTGGACCTTACCGTATCGTTAAAAAGGACTATCTCCTGGCTGACCAGGCCGATCTGCCTGCGTACGTCTATAACATCCAGTTCACGCAGATCAGTCCCGTCCATTCTGACGACACCGCATGTTGGGTCATAAAACCTCGGGATCAAATCCACGAAAGTGGTCTTGCCTGCGCCGCTATGGCCGACCACGGCCAGGGTCTCTCCTTTTTTTATGGTAAGGTTTATGTCTCTCAGGACCAGGTCCCCCTTGGCCTCATACCGGTGTGACACGTTTTCAAAGGAAATTTCCTTCCGGAATTTATCCAGGTGCTTTCCCCCTGATTTTTCCCTGGGCATGGCCTCAAGCCATTTTATGCGCTCCATAGCGCCTTTTATTTCCTGGAAAGAGGCATAGGAGCCGCCCAGTTTTTTCACAGGTGAAAAGATCATGATTATGGCGCCAAGGGCTGAAAACAGGTCCCCGGTGGTTATTATTCCCTTGACTACAAGGTATCCTCCATATCCAATGACAATCCCCGCGCCTATGCCTGTGGAACTCTCTGTCACCAGCTTGGCAAGTTCCTTCAGCTTTACGATTTTTACCTCTTTACGGTAATTGGAATGGCTTTCCTCCGAGAACCTGTTGACCATCTCACGTTCCCGCAGGAATATTTTTATCACCCTGTTCCCGCTTATGGCCTCACCTATTCGATGGGTCAGGTTGGCCATGGTTATCTGCGCGTGTTTGCGTTCACCTTTTATGATTTTCCCAAAACGCTGGGCCGCGGCGGCAATGCCTGGTAACACGATCAAGGCGAGCAGGGTTACGTCCCATCTCCTGTAGAGCGCCACCCCGAGGAGAACGATAACAGTGGGCACTTCCTTTAAAAGGTTTAAAAGCGTGTTTGAAACCAGGGCAGACAGAATGGCAGTATCGTTCAGAAGCCTTGAGATCATCCTGCCGGAGCTTTCCTTGCTAAAGGAGGAAACCGGCACATAGAGAAGCCGGTCATAAAGTCGTATCCTCAGATCCCGGACAAGCTTCAAGCCCGCGGAACGCATAAGATAACAGTAAACCATCTGGCAGAAGCCCCTTACGAAAAAAATACCCACCACCGCCCAGGGAAGCCATTTGAGGTGCATCTGGTTTTTATCCATAAAAATGGAATTCGTGACGGGCTTGAGGAGCCATACAATGGCTCCGCTTGCGGCCGATGTGCCAAGGCTGAAGCCGATAGCCGCGATGACCCTCCAGAAGTAAGGGGTCACCAGACCGAATAATTCGCGGGAGGTTACGGGGATTCTTTTTATGTTTTCATCAAAGGGCATATGTGCGTCCAATTTCCCGCAGGGAAACATCCCTGCGATAAGATTCTTTTCTTTTTCGACGTAATATTAAAACGGAAGGGATAGAGTAACATCTAATATCATTTTTTTCATCACTTATCACCTGTTTCGGGGCATGGATGATACCCAAGGCACTTCGGCAAACTTGCAGACCGCGTAATCCGGGTTTATTTCTCTTTGATCCATATCCATTATACGGACGAAGGCAAAACCTTTCCAAAGGTGCATTTTCATGCCCTGGGGCATGAAACAGTACTTAGCCACGACCCATTATCCATGACCCATTACCCACCTTACATCAATGTGACATTTTTGTTACGGAATGATGAAAAAACAGACAAGACATGTTAAAGCATATGAAATTTTACACGCTTTTTATCTGAAAAATACGGCAGGGGAGTTCCACTATGGCTGGCCTGAAAGATACGCCTCGACATAGTTCATGGATGGAAACCGGATTCAGGTTTCTGACCTGGGGGGCAGGATTCTTTATCCTGATCCTTCTCCTCGCCATGATGGCCGTGCTTATTTATGACGCCTGGCCCGCCATACAAAAATTTGGCCTGGATTTTCTTATTTCCACGGAATGGAACCCGGTTCTCGGCAAATTTGGCGCCCTTACCACGATTATAGGCACCCTTGTCTCAACCGCCCTTGCCATGATTCTGGCAGTGCCTCTGGCGTTAGGTGTGGCCCTTTTCCTCACGGAGATGGCGCCGGACTTTTTAAGGCCGGTGTTTGGAACCGCCATTGAGCTGCTTGCGGCAATCCCGTCTATTATCTATGGCATGTGGGGTCTTTTTATCTTTGCTCCCATTCTGGCGGATCATGTCCAGCCATGGTTATCAGAGCACCTGGGTTTCCTTCCCCTGTTTCAGGGGCCTCCCATGGGCATTGGAATGCTTAATGCCGGGATAGTGCTCGCAGTAATGATACTACCGTTTATGGCGTCGGTAATCAGGGATATGCTGCTCATGACGCCCCAGGTCCTCAAGGAATCAGCCTATGGCCTGGGAGCCACTACCTGGGAGGTTATATGGCAGGTGGTAATGCCATATGGCCGCCGTGGCATAGTTGGCGGGCTGTTCCTGGGACTTGGCCGCGCGCTTGGAGAGACAATGGCGGTCACGTTTGTTATCGGGAACGCCCACGAGCTGTCATGGTCTCTCTTTGATCCGGCTAACACCATAGCGTCCACCCTTGCCAACGAATTCACCGAGGCGGCTGACCCGATATATCTTTCCGCCCTGGTGGAACTTGGCCTGGTGCTGTTTCTCATAACCTTTGTGGTACTGGGTCTGGCCGAATGGTGGCTCAGGCACACGGCTCCCAGAGGCCTGGAGAAATGATGAAGACAAGATCAAAGACCGTCAGGAAACTTGTCAATATCGCCGCATTGCTGGCTTCAGGTCTTTCGGCCATTATCGGGCTGGTATTCCTTGTGTGGATCCTGCTGGATGTTTTTTCAAAGGGGATAGGCGCCATTAACTGGAAATTTTTCACTGAATTGCCTACGCCTCCCGGAATTTCCGGCGGCGGCCTTGCCAATGCCATGTTAGGAACGGTGATAATTACCGTGCTGGCTACTATTTTGGGTGTGCCCCTTGGAATTCTGGCAGGAACCTACCTGTCCGAATTCGGCCGGAACCGGCTGGGTGAGATAATACGTTTTCTGACCAACACCTTTGTAAGCGCCCCGTCCATAGTTATCGGCGTGTTTGTGTACGCGGTAATGGTGGTACCTCTGGGGAATTTTTCAGGCCTTGCCGGCGGCATCTCCCTTGCTATCATAATGCTGCCCGTGGTCACAAGGACTACCGAGGAGATGCTGAGGCTTGTGCCGGACAGTATGCGGGAAGCGGCTCTGGCCCTTGGCGCTCCATACTGGCATATGGTATGGAAAGTGGCATACAGGAGCGCCGGTGCCGGCATGATGACAGGGATCATCCTTGCGATTGCCAGGGTTTCCGGGGAAACCGCACCGTTATTGTTTACCGCGCTCAACAGTCCCTACTGGCCAAACGGTATTATGCAACCAATGGCCAATTTGACGGTTACCATTTTTAACTATGCCATGTCCCCTTATGAGGACTGGCAGGTCCAGGCCTGGGGGGGATCCCTTCTGATCGCCCTTACTGTGCTGGTAATGAATATTGCCGCCAGGATGGTGGTCCGGCGCGCAGGCAAATCGAGGAAGCGATGAAGTTTCTCCCAACAGATATCCCCGTGAAGATACAGGTCAGGGGCCTCAACTTCTTTTACGGCAGGAAGCAGGCGCTTTTTGAAAATAACCTGGATGTGGCGGAAAAAAAGGTTACGGCCTTTATAGGGCCGTCAGGGTGTGGAAAATCCACCCATATCCGCACATACAACAGGATGTATTCCCTTTATCCGGATCAGCGGGCAGAGGGCGAGCTGATCATGGATGGCAGAAATATCCTGGGCGACGACGTGGATCTTATTGATCTCAGGACAAGGGTGGGCATGGTTTTCCAGAAACCGACCCCCTTTCCAATGACCGTTTTTGATAATGTGGCCTATGGCATCAGGCTGAAATCCAGGATGTCAAAGGAGATCTTAAAGGAGAAGGTGGAAAAGGCATTAAGGGACGCGGCCCTTTGGGACGAAGTCAAGGATCATCTGCACAGCCTGGGGACAGATCTTTCCGGCGGACAGCAGCAGAGGTTATGCATAGCCCGGGCCATAGCCGTGGAGCCCGAGGTTATCCTTATGGATGAGCCCTGCTCTGCCCTTGATCCCGTGGCTACCTATAAGATAGAAGACCTTATCGGGCGGCTGAAGACGCGTTTTACCATTGTAATCGTAACGCATAACATGCAACAGGCCGCAAGGGTATCGGACTATACGGCCTTTTTCTACCTTGGGAAGTGTATTGAATTCGGGGATACGGAAAAAATATTTACCAATCCCACGGAAAAGGAAACCGAAGACTATATAACAGGCCGGTTTGGTTAATCAATGGTTATTACCATAGACGGCCCGGCAGGGGCGGGTAAAAGCACGGTGGGCAGGGAACTGGCAAAAAGCCTGGGGTTTACCTACCTTGACACGGGGGCAATGTACAGGGCCGTGGCCCTGGCAGCACTGAAGTCCTCTGTGTCCATTGATGATGCCAATGGCCTGGATACCCTGTGCCCTGGGCTTGTCATAAAATTTTCAGGCAGCAGGATCCTTTTGAACGGAAAGGATATAACCGAGGATATAAGAACCCCTCTCATGGACAGGCTTTCCTCCGCGGTCTCCGCTGTTCCGGTGGTCAGAACCCATCTGACAAGGCTGCAGAGGGAAATGGCAAGAGGCATTGACCTTGTGGCAGAGGGCCGGGATATGGGCACGGTGGTGTTTCCTCATGCTGAATTCAAGTTTTTTCTTACTGCCTCTCCAGAGGAACGGGCAAGGAGGCGTAAGGGGGACATTGAAAGAAAGGGTATAGATATGCCCTTTGAAGAGATCCTGGCCGCGATCAGGGCCAGGGACGCGGCGGATTCAAACAGGCCTGTCGCGCCTCTCAGGCCCGCTGAAGACGCCGTGCTCGTGGATTCTTCCGAGTTGAATATAAGTCAGGTAATCGAACTTATGACCCGTCACGTAAAAAACAGGATGCGTGCCTCAACCATATCCCCTTAGTCATCCTACTGTTTCATGGTACAAGGTTTACGGTACCCGGTACAAGGGGCAGGGTGCCGGGTTTAAGAGGGAGCCGGCACCTCGAAATACTAATGTTAAATGGTAAATTCTGAATGTTAATTTAAGGTGCTGACTTATTATATAGCTTTCAGAATCTGATAAAAATTTGTTTGCCGCAACCTACAATTCAGCATTTATTATTCAACATTTTCATTCCCAGGAATGTAAGGTACCGCTTAGGGTGACGGTTTGAATTATCCCGGATGATGTTCCCTTGAACAGGAAAATTGGGTATGGAGTATGGACAAACAGGCGTATAAATTTATGGACGGGCGTTTCGATATAGATGATTGTCTCGGCTTTATGGCCAACAGACTGGTCAGGGTTTTCCAAAAGGCGGTGGACAAAAGGGTGGCTGATCATGGTCTTACCACCGCGCAGTTCTGCGTTCTTGCCAAGTTGTCAGAGGAAGAGGGAATTACCCAGACCGAGCTTGCCCAGCGCCTGTTTATAGAGAGTCCCACCCTGGTGCGTACCCTTGACAGGCTTGAATCCTCTGGAATCATTGAGAGAAGAAGGGACCCACAGGATAGAAGGGCCTATCACATTCACCTGTTGCCAAAAGGAAAGGAACTTGTTGACTTTGTGGAAAAAGTGGGACAGGACGTACATCAGGTAGCCACTGCGGATCTCAGCCAGGATGAACTTTACATGCTGAAAAAGGCCCTTTACAGGCTGTGGCAAAACCTTGCACAGGATATCGAGAGGTAACAGGCATCAGTCTGTCCCCGGATGCCGGATCATGCGGAGCATGGCCAACGCGTCATCAGCCGCGCTGCCGTCTGCCGTATTGTCAAAGTACACAAAGGTTTCCACCTTCCATTTCCTGATACGGTCTATCCATTTACTCAGTTCGTCCGGTCCATAGCTTCCGGTGTAAAGGCCCCGGGTGCCATGCAGCCTGACATAGGCCATGTCGGCGGTTGTTATTATGGACATTGGATAGTGTCCCGCCGAATGGCTTATAACCCAGGCGACGCCGTGATCCCCGAGAATGTGCCAGACATCTTCCGTGTGCCAGGTGGGATGACGTGCCTCAAGTGCTATTCTGCCATCCTTTGGCTGCAGTGAGAGGAATGATGTGAGAAGATCCTGATCATAGGGCAGGTTGGGGGGCAACTGGAAAAGAGCAACAGCCATTTTGTCTTTTAATGGCGCTACTGACTGCCAGAAGCGGTTTATCTCCTCCTGTGATACTGCAAGCCTTCTTATGTGCGTGAGGAACCTGGATGCCTTGACCGACCATAGAAAGCCTACGGGCGTCCGCCGATACCAGCCCTGCCATACCTTTTCGGGGAACCCCCTGTAAAAGCTCGCGTTAAGTTCGACCGTTTCAAACCGTTGGGCGTAAGCCTCCAGATACCTGCGCCTGGGAGTGCCTTCCGGGTACAGCTTTCCGGCAAAGCAGTCATAGTTCCATCCGCTTGTGCCTATGTGTATCTTCATAATGTTATAAATGTTCATGGCCAGGGCTGTTGTCATCCCCCAGGCAAACTTTTTGAGGTACGAAACGCCACAAAAGGGCCTGATCACGGTTAAAGCCACGCGTGGCACAGAGAAGAGAGGCGCATATGGCTAATTTATGGGCACCACTTTGTTCTCATTCAGGATTTCCAGGTACCTGCTGACCCTTGTTTTATGCCACCGGCTGTAGGCCCGCGCCAGGTTGGATTCGTCCATGAAATGCATGTCGCCTGATATTTCAGTCAGAATTTCCGTAAGATACAGGAATTCGGCCACGAGCTGTGAATAAAGAACAAAAAGCTCTTTCTGTGTCCTGTAGTTGCTGTATGTGTCTGAAAGCATATGATAAGATTTTTTGCCAAGATCTATGAAGTAATCAATGTCTACCATCCTTCTTGTCAAATGCTCTGGATACAGGCCTGAAAATATGAGGGATATGTCCCCGACCACCCTGAGATCCCGTATTTTTTCAAAGATGTTTTTCTGCAGGGCCTCAAGCAGGAATATGCTCAGGGGCTTGTCCTGGATGAGGTCTGAGTAGAAAAAGTCCTCGCTTTCGGAAAGGTGTTTCAGTAAATGCAGCAGGTACAGTTTTGAGTGGGCGCTGAGATGCTTTTTCAGTTTTTCCTCTGCCGCCTCTATCTCGTCCACGAAAAAGGCATCGAAATTTTTGACGAGTTCCATGAGAGCTTGACCTCCTTATATCTTTCTTATCGGCTTTTTCTGCGTATAAGGATAAGACAGGAGACCTCTCGGCATCAGCCATCCCTGACGCCGGGCAGCATGCATACACCTCCGGCACAGCAAACTTTAATATCGTACGCGTTCAGCACTCTGAGCCCCTCCTCCATCCTCTCCGGTGAAAGAGGTCCAAACCCGAATTCTTTTATCCGCATGCCTATATCTTTTAGGCCAAAGGCAAAAGGCATTGCAATCCCAGTACAAGACCTTAACTATGTCTCACTCCTTTTGCAAAAGACGAAGAATTGACCGAATCTCATGTCCGTGACACCAACCGCCAGATACACCTTGAGGTTTGGAAGGTATGGGAACATCAAAGGGGCTTGGTGGAATGGATCATCCCGCAGACAAACCGGTCTCAGCCCCGTCCGCCAGGGACTAAGGGGTGTCAAAATCGCATTTGAATCCTCCAAGAATTTCCTGAAATCTCCCAGAAAGGTCACGCAGTCTACCTGCCGCGCCCTGCACCTCCTGCCGGACCACGGCTACTATGGACTCTACGGCCTTAATGGCTTTGGCCGCTCCCTGCTGCAGACCCTGAACGATCCCGTCGATCTGGCAAGCCCTTTTCCCGGCGCACTGAGGTCTGTCTCTATCTCCCCTTCTGTCTTCTGCCCGGAATCGAATCCGTCCATGTCCAGGCGCAGGCCCAGCAGATTCTGGGGAAAATCCTCGTTCATGACCATGTCGATCTCTGCCCTGCGTTTTCAGTTCATCCGTACTTCTTACTGCCTCCAGAACGGCCAGAATGCCCGTAATGCCAAGGAAAACAATGGACAAGGCCCCGCCCCCCTAACAGAATCCTTTTCCTGATATTCAGCCTCGATTTTATCTTCATAGTTCCCCCCTTGAAATATCACTCAAAGTCATCATGGCGCAACATTTTTGACGTAATAACAATAAATTGTCATAACAAACCCTACGCCTTCGCCTGAGGATAAAGACCCTTACAAGGTTATTTAAGGTTAATCGTATTATTAAAGTTGCCACCTTAATCGTTTTTAGCAAAATAATCTTTTTGTTTTTTATTATTAAAGATATAAATATTATTGACCAAAACGATTAAAACGCTTAAAGTGCTCGAAATACAATCTTGAATAACTGGGCACGGATGGAATAGATTG
The DNA here is from genome assembly GCA_027023445.1 of Deltaproteobacteria bacterium. Classification (GTDB taxonomy): domain Bacteria; phylum Desulfobacterota; class Dissulfuribacteria; order Dissulfuribacterales; family JALVPX01; genus JALVVK01. Next base: position 16,248 of record JALVVK010000082.1, read on the forward strand.
GCCTTCGGGGTTCGAGGAATTAAACCTGCTTACAGCAAGATTGACTAAAAAAACTCAACTTTCGAAGTAAATTTGCGTAGGTTTTTAAGGTCAACATATTGAAATAATTTATATATTCTACTTAAAGAGTCCTTTCTTTTCGATTATAGTGTTGATCACCAACCCAACATTACAATCAGAAAGGACTCTGTGATGAAGAGTAACGAAATTTCCTGGGATGAACAAGCTCAAAAGCAGAGGTTATGATGATAACTCAACCTTAGGAGTTGTATAATTAGCTTAAAAAACATTAGATTCGCCATGGACAGACATGGACTCAAATGGACAAATACCTTTAGTCATGCCCGACCGGGCATGACTAAACTCCAAAAAGGTAACCATTGGCGACCCTTGTCAGGGCTGCAAAATTGTCTATGTGGGTCCATGGCTAAAAAAGTCTCTGATCTTGGATGTATTATTTGTTTTTACTTTCAACAGGTTATTTGAGTAAAAAAATAATACCAGGGGTTGATCAGAAGGAGGCCTCGAATGGGAAAAAACAGAAAAAACGAGTTCATCTCCACTTCAGAGGCAAGCAGGCTTTGTGGAGTAGCCAGAACAACTGTTTCGAAGTGGATAGATGAAGGCCTGCTCAACGCCTTTGTGACACCAGGCGGACATCGCAAGATCGAAAGGGCGGACCTGAAGGACTTTATTGAAAAACATGGACTGGCTCCAAAGGCCAGAACATTCGAGGAAGGGTCAAAAAAGAAGATACTGGTTATAGACGACAATCCCGATGATATCAGGCTGGTCCAGGCGGCCTTCCTGGCGGCACAGGACAAATATGAGGTTCATTCCGCCACGGGCGGCTTTGAGGCGATCTACAAGATCGGCGAGATCAAGCCGGACATGGTTGTTCTGGATATTGTGATGCCGGACATGGATGGATTTTCCGTATGTAAAAATATCAAAAGCAATCCCATAACCAAGGGGATAAAGGTTATTGCTGTCACTGCCTATCCGGACGAAGAGAAGCGGGAAAGGGCGCTCTCCTTCGGGATAGAGGCCTTTTTTACCAAGCCGCTGGACCTGGAGGCGTTAGTCAAAAAGATGCTCAGCCTGCTGGAACAAAAATGAATTTCTTCGAAAAATCCTTTCTCATCTCCCCGGCGGAATTCTATGTAACCCGCGACCGGAACGCGGTTCTGGAGACCTACCTGGGATCATGCGTGGGAGTAACGCTGTATGATCCCGTGGCAAAGGTCGGAGGGCTGGCGCATATTGTCCTGCCCGACGGGGATGAAAAAAGAAAGGCGGTTTCCCCCGGCAAATACGCCACCTCGGCCCTGCCCCTGCTGACTGAAAAGACACTTGAACTGGGCGCCTCAAAGAAACGCCTGGTAGCCAGGATGGCGGGCGGAGCGTCCATCTACAGGGATCTTAATCTCAACATCGGCCAGAGAAACGCGCAAAAAGCAAGGGAACTCCTGATTCAGGAAGGAATCCCGATCCTGGAGGAGGACATAGGAGGCAATTTCGGCCGGGTGCTGAGTCTGAAAATAGAGGACGGCGAGATCAGATTGAGACAGATCGGCCAGGGATTGCGTGAGGCTCCTTTTCCTGGCGTGGTCAGGGAGATAGAACCCGGGGACATACTGAGGGAAATCGACCAGATTCAGCCCCTGCCGGAGACCGTGCGCCAGGCGCTGGCCGCAATTGACAGCGAACCGACAGACAGCGAGGAGCTTAAAAAGATTATCTACCAGGACCAGGCATTGACAGCGGACATACTCAAGGTGTGCAATTCCGCCTGTTACGGATTTTCCAGGCGCATATCCAGCCTGAGCCAGGCTATCACCCTTCTGGGCCTTAAAACTGTAAAAAAAACGCTTCTCGCCCTGTCCCTGAAAAAGGTCCTGTTCCAGAAGATACCGAGCTATTCCCTCAGAACGGGAGAGATGTTCAGACACGCCCTGGCCTGCGCCTTCACTGCGGAACTGATGGCAAAGGAAAAGGGCCATGACCGTGACAGTGAGAAATTCTTCACGGCCGCCCTGCTGCACGACATCGGCAAGATAGTCCTGGGCCAGGTCGCCTTTGACAGGTTCGGCCTGGTCATGGACATGGTATTAAAGGGAAACAGGTCATTTATTGAGGCAGAGAAGGAAATACTTGGCTATACACATCCACAGGTAGGGGCGCTGATAGCGCAGGAATGGAACCTCCCTCTCGTCCTGATTGAGGCTATCGCCTTTCATCATGAACCGGGAAAGGCACGGGCGGCGTCAGAGGTGGTGGCCGTAGTCCATGTCTCCAACGTGATATGTTCCATGTTGGGCATTGGCTGCGGGGTGGATGGCCTGGTCAATCCCGTGCGTCCCGAGGCATTATCCCTTCTGGCCCTGGATGGCAGGGCCGTAGACAATATTATCGAAAGGCTGCCTGAGGTGATGAAGCAGATCAAGCCCCTTGAAGCCGTTTAAGGTTTGAGCATGGAAATAACCGACCAGGACCTGGAAATACTGCTCAGGAAAGTCGTGAAACAGACCGGCTACGATTTCAGCCAGTACCGGCACGGAACGATCAAGCGGCGCGTATTCAAACGCCTTCTGGCCACAGGCGTGCCGGATTATCAGGCCTACATGCGTCTGCTGGATCAATACCCTGAGGAATACCGTCGATTGATCAGGGAACTTACCATAAAGGTAAGCCATTTTTTCCGCAATCCGTATGTGTTTGAACTGTTGAACAGGATCGTCCTTCCAGAAATATTCAAAAAAAAGGAGAGGCAAAAGGAGCCGGCCATCCGTGTCTGGAGCGCGGGTTGCGCCTATGGCGAAGAGGCATATTCCATAGCCATGCTTCTGGCAGAATATCTCCGGGACAAAAAAAAGGATACGTCCGACTATTCCATATCCATATTTGCCACAGACATAGACGAACACGCCCTGGCCAGGGCAAAAACGGGTGTTTATGAGGGAGATGTCCTCTCTGAGGTCAAGAAGCGGTTCCTGGACAGGTATTTTGTCTGTAACGGCCGCTACTCTGTAACCGACGAGATAAAAGACCTGGTTGTATTTTGCCGGCACGACCTGACATCATCCAGACAGATCGCGCCTCCCGTGGGAATCGTCCATAACTACGACCTCATCCTTTGCCGGAACATCCTTATTTATTTTTCCCCGTCCCTTCAAAGGAGGGTGATGCTCAACCTGCTCAACTCCCTGAATCCCGGCGGATTCCTTGTTTTGGGCGAGGCCGAGTCCGTGCTGAAGGAGTTTGAATCCCTTCTGACCGTAAAAGATCCGCGAGCCAGGATCTATCAGAAGTGTGGAGACAGAGATGAAGGTAAGTATTAGGGCAAAGTTGCTGACAGGCATCCTGGGCTGCATCCTGCTGCTGGGTTCAGGCATATTGATATTTATCCATGAAAGCCTGTCTAACAGGCTTATAACCGCGTACGAAAAGAGAGGCGTTTCCCTGGCAAAAGATATCAGTGATGAACTCATTCCGGCAATAACCTCCGGCGACAGGGCCGGGGCCCGCGCCCTCCTGCTCCAGCATAAGGACCGGGAGGAGAATGTGGATTACATCCTTATAGTCACCCCACAGGGGAAAATCTTTGCCCATACCTTTCCCGGGCCAATCCCTTCGAACTTGCTGGAATCAGGACTTTTAAACGACACAAGGCCCTATGGGGTAAAAAAAATTCCAGACGTAAAAGGTCTTATCCTTGACATTGCCTGTCCCATACAGAAAACCAGACTGGGCGTGCTTCACCTGGGCCTGCTTGGAAAACCCGTGGTGGAAGAACTTAATTATGCCGTCAGAGACATCTCCATCATAGCGGCCGTTATCCTGATCCTGGGGGCACTATTAGCAATTTCACTCTCCAGGCTTATTTCCAGGCCTGTCCTTGACTTCATCAAGGTCACCAGGGCCGTGAGCCAAGGGGACCTGGAGCAGATGGCAGTTGCGAAAACCGGGGATGAACTGGAGGACCTGGCCGATTCACTCAATGAAATGACAGGGCAGATAAAGGCCGCGCGGGCCAGGCTTGGAGAGGCCAGGGATTATGTCTCCAACATCATAGAAAATATGTTCGAGTCATTAATAGTTGTTGACCCGGAGGCAAAGATAAAAACCATAAACCAGGCCACGCTCTCCCTTTTGGGTTACAGACAGGGAGAACTCATCGGCCATTCGGCGGGTCTGGTGATCAGGGATGGGGACAGGATCTTCATGGATCTGATCCATCAACTGATCCGGGAGCAGGGTCCCATCCAGGATTACGATGTCGTTTACCTCACCAGACAGGGCGAATCCATCCCGGTAACCTGTTCCATCTCGGCCCTGTGGGACGCATCCGGCAGGCTTGCCGGGGTAATCTGCCTGGCCAGGGACCTGAGGGAAATAAAGCGGCTTATCAGCGAGCTGAGCCAGATCTACAACGGAGCCCCCTCACCCATCCGGGTGATAGACACGCAGTTCAGGGTTATAAGCCAGAACGAGGCCATGAGCCGGTTAATTGGTGTGAGCTCGGAAGAGGCGAAAGGCAGACACTGCTACGAGCTGCTGAGAGGCCCCAATTGCCGGACCGGGAACTGCTCCATGCGACTGATCCTCAAGGGGCGCAAGAAGATCGACCGCGAGGCCGAGCGTACCACGCCGGAAGGGGACGTGATCCCCTGCCGCCTCCTGGCCAACCCGTTCCGAAACGCGCAGGGAAAGATCGTCGGCGTTATCGAGGTGTTTATAAACATTGCCGAGAGAAGGGAGTTCATCCGCCGATTGGAGGCCAAGGGCCGCGAGTTGGCCGATGCGCTTGAAAACCAGCAGGCATATGCCGACATCATGACATCTCTGAGCAGTATTATTGACCTGCGCTCCCTCCTGGAAGACGTGCTGATCAAGATTGCCGGTTACACAAACAGCCAGCTGGGGATTATCTACCTGTTTAAAAACAGCCTGTTGGTGCCCCATGCCGCGTATTCACTCGAGATGAATGGCATAAAGGACTTCCAGCCAGGGGAAGGCATACCGGGTGAGTGCGCCCTGGAAAAGAGGCCCATCATGGTTTCTGATGTGCCGGATGATTATTTCACGATCCGCTCCGGCGCGGGGGAGACCCCTCCCAGGCATGTTGCCTGCGTGCCCATAATGTTCAAGTCCAGACTCGTCGGGGTCCTGGAGCTTGCCAGCCTGGAGGGTTTCGGCAAAAAGGAGCTCGATTTTCTCAATGTCGTGGCGGATCAGTTGGGTGTTGGTATTGATCACGCCCTGGCCTACCGGAAGGCAGGGGAACTGGCCGCCGAACTGCAGGAGAAAAATGAGCTCCTGATGTCCCAGAACGAGGAACTGCAGTCCCAGGGAGAGGAACTTCTGGCGTTAAATGAAGAGCTCCAGTCCCAGGCAGAGGAACTGGCCGTGCAGAAGAAGGCACTGGAGGACAAGACCAGACAGGTTGAGGAGGCCAACCGCCTGAAGTCCGAATTTCTTTCCAACATGTCTCACGAGCTGAGGACTCCTCTTAACGCCATCCTGGGAATGACCCGGCTGCTGAAGGATGAGGCGAGCGGTATCACAGGAGAACAGCAGGCGGGTTACCTGGAAATAATCGAGCGAAACGGCCAGAACCTGCTGGAACTGATCAACGATATCCTGGACATTTCCAAGATCGAGGCAGGAAAGGTGGAAATAATATGGAGCAGGATCGATCTCAAGGCATTTACACAGGAGGTGCTCCAGTCGGTCCGCGCGCTTGCAGACGAAAAGGAGCTGGAGCTGGGGGCCGAACTCGATCCAGAGGCGGACTTCATTATCTCCGATCCGGACAAACTCAGGCAGATCCTGCTGAACCTGTTGAGCAACGCCATAAAGTTTACAGAGAAGGGGAGCATATCGGTTATCACAAGGTGCGAGGAAGAAAACAAGATATCCCTGGCCGTAAGGGATACCGGCATCGGCATCTCCGAAGACGAGCTGGAATACATATTTGATGCCTTCAGGCAGGTGGACAGCTCGACTACCCGTGTATATGGCGGAACAGGGCTGGGCCTTAACATAGTCAAGAAGCTGGTCGATCTCCTGGGCGGTGAAATTCACGTTGAAAGCCAAGTGGGCATGGGGTCCACCTTCACGGTAACCCTGCCCAGGCAGCCTGTAACCCTGAAAGAGATGGATGAAAACTGGAAGGAAAAGGTCAGGTCCGTTCTCCTGACCGGGGAAACGACATCCCCGGAGGGGGGGACAGGGCCAAAGGCCCGCAAGCATATATTGATCATAGACGATGATCCCATAGCCACACGCGAGCTAAGCGTCCTCCTGAAGGAGGAAGACTACCAGCTGCATTTTGCCTTTAACGGACTTGAAGGACTGAAACATATAAGGAATGAGGCGCCCGACCTGGTTTTACTCGACCTGAAGATGCCCGACATGGACGGTTTTTCCCTGATAAAAGAGATGCAAAAGGATGAACGGACCAGGAATATCCCTGTGGTTGTGCTCTCGGCCATGGACCTGAGCGGGGAAGAAAAGGGTCGTCTGGCAGGCAACGTAAGGGACGTAATCCTCAAGGGGCAGATAGACAAGGCCGCCTTCCTCGATACGGTCGGCAGGGCGCTGTACGGGGAAAAACCGCCGGAACGCACCAGGGCAAAAGCACAGGTCGCGGAAGAAGAATCGCGGATTGACGTTCCTCCCGGGCCGGCAAGGATCCTGATAGTGGAAGACAACAAGGATAATCTCTTCCTGCTTAAACAGGCCTTCCGTCATACTGATTATGAACTTTATACAGCGGAAAACGGCGCGCAAGCCCTGGAAACCGCCAGAAAGGTCAGGCCCGACCTGATACTCATGGATATGCTCATGCCGGTTATGGACGGATATGAGGCCACCAGCAAGATAAGGGAAATCAGGGAACTGGCCGGGGTGCCCATAATTGCCCTGACAGCGCGCGCCATGCGTGGAGACCGTGAGAAGACCCTGGCCGCGGGTTGTAACGACTATATATCCAAACCGATCAATCCAGCTGAGCTCGTGGAAAGGGTCGGCGACTGGCTCAGGATATTTAAAAAACGAGGTTAAAATGACAGATCCGGACAAAAAGAACTTCCTGAAGGATGTATCCTCCGAGTCATTCAGCAGGGTGCTTCACGCGTTAAGGGCCCCGCTTAATTCCATCGCCGGCTTTACAACCCTGCTGAGAAATGAATCCTACGGGCCGCTTTCGGACGAACAGATGGAATTCCTTGAAATCATACAACGAAACGCCGAAGAGATGCGGATGCTCATAGACAGGCTTTCCTCAGCGGTAAAATCCAGGGAGGATTTATGAAAGACGAGCATGACGCCACCATAATGGTTATTGACGACGATGTAGAAAGCGCCCGCCTGCTGGAGTGCGCGCTCCTGCCATCAAATTTCAACGTGGTCAAGGCCTACACGGGAAGGGATGCCCTGGCCCTCCTTGAAGAGGTCCTGCCTGATTTGATCCTCCTGGACATAATCATGCCCGACCTGGACGGCTTTGAGATCTGCCGAAGGGTGAAGGAAAAGGTGGGCCGGACCGGCCAGGATTTTATCCCGGTTATCATGGTTACGGCCCTGTCATCCCGGGAGGACAAGATCAGGGGCCTTGAGGCAGGCGCTGATGATTTCATCTCAAAGCCCATAGACCTTGCCGAGCTGGTGGCCAAGGTCAAATCATTGTCACGGATCAAACACCTGCACAAAAGCCTTCATGAAAGCTATGAGGAATTAAAGAGACTGGAGAGGGTCAAGGACCTGCTCACCCAGATGATTGTCCACGACCTGAAAAATCCTCTCACCGCCCTGATGAATTATTTGGAAATGCTGGCCATTAAGACGGACAAGTTTTTATCCCCTGAGGATAAATTCTCCCCGCGAAACATACTGGGCATTACTGACCGCATGCTCCGACTGATAGACAACCTGCTTGATATCACCAGGATGGAAGAAGGGAAGCTTAAGCCTGATTACGCGGACATCGAAATCGGAGAGATATTCCTCGAGATAGAGCACATGTTTTCCGCTGAGGCCGCGAGAAACTCTATCCGGTTGACCCGGGAGGTTAAAGATGTACCGGTTTTCAGGGCGGACCGTGGTCTTCTTGTAAGAATCCTGGAAAACCTTGTTTCAAATGCCATCCGGAGCATTCCGTTCAACAGGCAGGGGCTGATCGCCATGAAGGCAGTGTTTGATAAGACGAAAAAACGGATCGTAATAAGCGTAATCGACAATGGCTACGGCATTCCCGAAAAATATCTGGGCAAAATCTTTGAAAAATTTGAACAGGTGAGGATGAGAAAGGAAGGAAGCCAGTTCAACAAGGGCCTGGGCCTTACCTTCTGCAGGCTGGCAATCGAGGCTCATGGTGGGAGAATAGATGTAAAAAGCAGGGAAGGCAGGGGCAGTGAGTTTATCTTTACCCTGCCCGCCTGATGTATAATATTACCATACCACAAAATAACATCTGAATTCAGCGTTCAGCCCAACATGGTAAACCGATGGAAAAAGCAGGCCTTGGAATCCATGGCTGCTATTTTCAGCAGCAAGCGCGAAAGAAGCACAAAAGAAATGGAAACTGAAAAAGACCGCCTTTATCATCGGGTTGGCAACTTGCAGGTCGAGCCGGACTGGTTAAAAAAATACGGGGCATCTTCTGTAGGCAATACATCCAGACGGCTCTGCATTGATCCAAGGCACTCGAAGATCAACGTGAAACACCAACATAAACTGATCAGCCTGCCGCAAGCAGGTTATTAGCGGAATCCCCGCCTGGTATGCATGCGGAAACGGAAGAAAAGGCGGAAATCAGTTTCAGGAGGTGGAAAACAGCCTTGTCATCTCTTCAAGCTTGTCAGCCAGTAAACCTAATTTTTTAGAGCAGTCAGATGTTTCCTGGGCAACACCCGAAACAGAACTGGCCAGGTCTGCCGCCTCCATGCTTCTTTCTTTCACGCCCTTTACCTCCTGAGAGGCGTCTTCCATGTTACCACTTATCTCCGAAACGGTCGCGGTCTGTTCCTCCGCTGCGGAGGCAATGGTATTTGCAAGATCATTTATCTGGGCCACTATGTTGGTGATCTCCTCCACCGATTCCACGGCTATCCTGGTCTCTGACTGGATGGTCTGGATCATGCTGGTAATCTCTTCTGTGGCCTCGCCGGTCTGCCCGGCAAGCTCCTTTATCTCGTTTGCCACTACGGCAAAGCCCTTCCCGGCCTCCCCGGCCCGGGCCGCTTCAATGGTTGCGTTGAGGGCCAGAAGATTTGTCTGTTCCGCTATAGTATCTATCACCTGTATAATACTGCCTATCTTGTCTGAACTCTCACCAAGCTTCTGAATCACAGCATTGGCGCTTGATGCTTTATCCTGAGCATCATTTGTAATAGCGGCGGTGTGGGCCACACTCTTGGCTATTTCCGTGGTAGCTTCTGTAAGCTCCTGAGACGCCCTGGCTACCGACATTATCCTGTCATCCACGTTTTCTGCTGTATTTGCAACTTCGTCAACTATCTTATTCATCTGGGAGGTACCGTCAAAGACATTGGCGCTGACACTATCCAGTTCCTGACACGCACCCTTAAGCTGATCTGAATCATTCTTTATCTCCCGGATCATCTTCTGCAGCTTTTCAGCCATGGCGCTTATAGCATCGCCCAGCTGCCTGAGCTCGCCCTTGACCGTGAGGTGTGCCCTGGCGGTAAGATCCCCTGAGGCGATACTGTTTATAACCGGAAAGATCTTGTTCAACGGCCTTAAAACCTGCACATGAACCATCCACGCGGAGAACGCAAAGACAATTAAACACAAACAAAGCATTACAACCTGAAAGACCTTGAGCTCCAAAATACCTTCTATGGCCATCTCTTTGTAGGCCTGTGTTACGGCATTTGCCTGTTTCAAAAGGGTCATGTTGTTATTTTTCAGGTAACTGACTGCCCTGGCGACCTCAGGGCTGTCCAGGCCGGCAGAAATAACCGTATCAAGATTTTTTTCAAATTTTTTCCACTCAGAAAGAAGCCCGTCGATTTTCTTCAAAACCAGGGCATTCTTCGTGGGGGCAAGACCAATCTTGGTGCTTCCATCCCTCAGGGCGAAAAGACTTCTTTCAAAAAGGTCCCTTGTTCGGGAAAGCTTTTTCCGCCAAACATTGTCCCTTGTAGCAAGATAAAGCAGGATCTCCTTTGTCATTTTTTGAGAAAGCATCCTCTGACGCCCTGCCACGTCCACGTAAGCGCTGTTTTTTTCCTGATGGGCAAGGGTAAGAAATGTCGCTGCTATAGTGATGACGTTTGCCAACAAAAGTAACGCCAGCATGAAGCCGATTTTTCCCTGGACACTGTTTAGAGAAAACTTCATTTAGAACCTCCCGATAGATTTCCAGAAGTGGTTACTGAGCATTGTTTTTATCGTCTTTTTACAAATTTTCTTTAACCCGGATTATGCCGCCCAAAGGCAATCTGCGGATAATCAGCATAAACGCTCAGTTAACCCCACCCTTGCAGGCAGCCGGGGAAAGTGGCCTGGGACAGTTCCATGGCAGGAGGGCTTCGTAGTCCTCCAGGGTCCTGGCAAGGGGCGGGTTTTCAAAGATGTGTCCGAAATAGCCATAGGGCTCAAGCCCACCGGCCTTGACCGTCTCGATCAGACTGTATTCCGTGGTCCCTGAAAACAGCCCGTTTTTCCGGCCGACAACAAAGAGCCTGATGCTGTTTTCGGCAAAGTTGTTATCAGGCAAAAGACGGCCGTGCTCAAGATAACCCACAAGGCGATCCCACTGCTTCAGGGTGTACGGAACAGCCTTGCCAAGGAGCCCTTTCGGAGAACTCTGGATTGTTCAGGAAGCCAGATGCTACCTGGCCGCCCCGGGAAAGGTCCTGTCCAAGGCTGCCAAACTGCCTTTCCTGGCGGCAAAGGGGAACGCGTCTATGAATGTCTATGAATATAACAAATAGATGTTTTTTAGACCGTTAGCCGGCATTTCATACTAACCATGAAGATTAATTCGTTAATTTTTATCCACATGTTTTTTATCTTTTGGGCATGCCGCGGTCTTTACCGGAAGCTTCATCACCACGGTTGTGCCCTCACTGTCCGAGGATCTGAAGGACAACTTTCCACCATGGCTTGTCACCACAAGGTAAGCCATGTACGCGCCAAGGCCTGTACCATTCTTTTTGCCGGCCGTCGCATATTTTTCAAAAAGGCGGTTTCTGATTTCTTTCGGAATCACGCCCCAGTTATGCACGCTAACGCATAGGTGGTCTCCCCGGTCCTTTACTTTTATCTTTACCGTTCGATTTTCAGGTGAGGCCTCTATGGCGTTTTTAACAAGATTGTTAAGGGCGTTCTGCAGGCATACCTTGTCACCCACAAAGGGTAAATAGTCCTCCAGAGAATACATAGATTTATTGAATATGATAACGATATTAACATTTTTTTTATCTGCCAGCTCTCTGAGGAGTCCCCTGGAACGTGCCACTATATCCATGAAGTTAAACCGGTCATTCCGGGGTTTGAAGGAGCCGTGTTCCATGCGGGTGACATCCAGGTAGGTTTCCACCATCTTTTCCATTTGCAAACCGCACTGCCGAATCTGGCAGCAGTATTCCCTCTGTTTTTCATCCAGCGGTGTCTTTTCAAGCAGCCTGCAGGCAAGACCGACTATCCCGATGAGGTGGGAGCGCATATCGTGGCGCAGCATCTTTTCCATGTCTCTGCGGATGCTCTCTGTCTCAACAATGGCAGTAATATCACGAAAGGTGGAAATAATGGTGGGCTCGCCGTTGTAAGTGGCGGTTGCGCTGTTTACCGACATCCAGCAATATGTTCCATCTTTTTTTTTGAACCGATATCTCTGGGGGCCAATGGCCTCACCCCTTAGAAGCCGTGAGGCGTTCTTCAGTGCCCTGCCCCGGTCATCCGGGTGGATAAGATCGACCAGGGCATGCCGGTGAAGCGTCATGGAATCAATACCAAGAAGTTCGGCCAACGCCTTGTTTTGAAATATTATTTTTCCTCCTGAAAAAAGGGCCACGCCATCCGCGGTATTTTCCACCAGGATCCTGTAGCGTTCGTTTGATTCACGCAACTGCCTGTTTTTTTTCCGAATTTGTTTTACAAGGCGAATACGTTCGGCCACACGGTTGACGCTGACAGAAAGCTCCTGAAACCTGAATGGCTTTTCTATGAAATCAGCTACCCCTAACTTGATGGCGTCAAGGGCGTGCTGGAAATTGCCATACCCAGTGATAAATATGATACCTATATCTTCACTGACTTTTTTCAGTTCTCTGGCAAGGGACAAACCGTCCATCTGGGGCATGTTGATATCCAGAAGCGCCAGGTCAAATTGCCTCCGTCCGGCAAGTTTCATGGCATCTGCCGGACGGCAGGCCGAACTGACAGAAAACCCCATGCTGATAAGGGCCCTGGAGAGGACCACGCACACGTCCTTCTCGTCATCAACAACGAGAACGTGAGTCAAATCTTTCAACCTTTCTCCCTCCGCAGACCCGTTTATCTACATGATGACTTCCGACCCTAACGCCGTAGTATTATTTGCCCTTTTTATGATATGCATGACATCAGAAGAACAGTATACCTGTTCTTCATAACCAGGCTGAAAACAGCCCCCGGAACAATCAGGATGTACCACTATTCACATACTGTTCTGAATTTTATGACACAAATTTCAATAAAAAACAACAAACAGCCAAACTTTATGTCAAGTGGTGCTTCGCTCCCAAGGTATGAAAATGTACCTCTGGAAACATTTTACTTTTTATCCGTTTATATCCTTCTTTTGCAACACTAATCGAAAGCAATGGCCATTTTTATAAATGGAAAAAACGAACGCAAAACACTGATTAAGATTAACAGGCCTTAAAAGCAGTCCGAACAGACAGGGCTTAAACCTGGTTATGCACTTCAAGTGCCTGAGATGTAAGACGCACAGGACACAGCACCTTTCAGGCAAACAAAATATCTGGCTGAATCATGGCTAACTCTTTAATTATTCGACCAAAACATCTTCTCAGGCATTTAAAGTGCATAATTTATTGTAAAAGCAAATACCTGGCTGCCAATCTGTTTTCCCGCAGACAAGGGATTATCGCACACCGGACCATGACTTCTTGACCATACGTGCTACAAATGATTAGCTGGAAAAAACTTTCCCGGGGTACGAAAAAATGAGATTCAGACCATGCATAGATCTCCATGAAGGCAAGGTCAAACAGATAGTAGGTTCCTCACTGAAAAAAGATAATCCCGGCGGGCTGGTGGAAAATTTTGTCTCCAGCCGGCCTCCGTCATATTACGCATCCCTGTTTAAAAACGACCGGCTCACGGGCGGTCATGTCATAATGCTCGGACCTGGCAACGAAAAAGCTGCCAGGGAGGCACTGAGCGCGTGGCCTGGGGGCCTGCAAATAGGGGGAGGGATCAATGCTGACAACGCTCCCTACTGGCTGGATCAGGGGGCTTCCGCGGTAATCGTTACATCTTACGTGTTCAGGGACGGTATCATCAAGATGGATCGCCTGAAAAAACTCCGTAATGCCGTTGGCAAAAACAGGCTTGTTCTCGACCTGAGCTGCAAAAAAAGGAACGGATCCTATTTTATTGTTACTGACAGGTGGGAGCGATTTACCAGGGTAAAAATTGACAAAAACACCCTTAATGAACTCTCCTGTCACTGTTCAGAGTTTCTTGTTCACGCAGCGCACGTTGAAGGCAAATGCCAGGGTGTGGATATTGAACTGATAAGGCTTCTGGCGGATCACAGCCCGATCCCCACGACCTATGCCGGAGGCGCGAAATCCATGAATGATGTACGCGCCGTAAAAAAGGCCGGAAAGAACCGTATTGACATAACCGTGGGCAGCGCCCTGGACATCTTCGGAGGAGTTGGGATAACCTACGAAGAGCTTGTCAGGTTTGTGTCAAAAAATGAAAAAACTGATTAACTTGATTAACATCTTACTTATTTTCCTGACTTTCCTGTGGGCGATACAGCCCATACCGGCATGGGCCATGGACTGTTTCACCATGGAAAACGGGAAAACCGCCTATGGCAAAATTCTCAGGATAAAAACCACTCCCAATGATACACTTCTTGACATCGCCAGGCGTTACGACCTTGGATACAACCAGATCATTGGCGCCAATCCCGGTCTGGATCCATGGACACCAGGAACCGGCACTGAGGTCCTTGCGCCCAAGCTTTTTATCCTTCCCGACTCCAGGCCGTCCGCCGGCATAGTTGTAAACCTTGCGGAAATGCGCCTGTACTATTTCAGGATAACGGATAACGGCAAGACAAAATTTTACACATGCCCGGTAGGAGTCGGGAGAGAAGGGTATGCCACCAGGCTCGGCATCTACATGGTACGAAGCAAGGCCATAGACCCCACATGGGTAGTACCGCCTTCGGTGCGCAAGGAATCCCCGGATCTTCCGGAAAAAATTCCGCCGGGGGCGGGAAATCCCCTTGGCCGGTATATACTCAGGTTTTCAAGGCTCCAGTACGGAATCCACGGCACTAACCGGCCATGGGGCGTGGGAAGACGGGTCAGCCACGGCTGTATAAGGCTGTACCCGGAAGACATCGCGCAGTTATTCCCCCTGGTCCCTATAGGCACATTGATCCAGATAAGTTATGAGCCTATAAAGGTTGGATGGGACAACAACAAATGCTATCTTCAGGTTTTCAGGGACTATGAAGGCAGAATAGATGATCCCTTTGCCCGGGCACTACTTGCTGTAAACCAGTGTGAGAAGGCGATCGGGCCATTAAAAATAGATCTTCGCAAAATAAAAAAGGCATTGAAAGAACAAAACGGCATACCAGTAACTGTAGCCACTGGCACCCGGGAGGAATAAACTAATTAAAACCTATTTTAAAAGGCTCTTTTCAAAAATTCTTTCGGTCTTTCTGGCTGTTGCCTCCGCCTTGGCAGCCGCCTCGGTTGCCCTGTTGGTCGCGGCATCGGCCCTGTCCGCAGCTGCCGCCGCGGCGTGGGCGGCAGCTTCAGCCTTCTTCGCGGCAGCTTCAAGCCTTGAGGCCAGGTCTTCCAGCCTCTTTGTTGCCGCATCCGCCCTGGCTGCAGCCGCCTTTGACTCTTCTGATGCCTTTATGGCCTGCTTCATCAGGGCCTTGTCCTGGTCACTGGGTCCGCAGCCATGAAGCAAGGGAAACACAAAAAAGAAAACCAGAACGATAACCTTTAACGATTTTCTGATGTCAGAATAAGTTTTCATGGATAACCCTCAACGCAAGGAATTAATACATATAATAATTATTATAACAGGGTTAATGTTTTGTCTGCAATGCCTCATCTTCTTCGCCCCGGCCCCCTGCCTGGGCCTATGCATACTGATTGACAAGGCGACTCACACACTAAGAGTCCAGGCATCAAAGGATCTCAAGTTCCCGGTATCACTGGGAATCGACCCCGTATCTCCGAAACGCCACAGGGGAGATGGAGCTACCCCGGAAGGGCTTTATTATATAACATATATGAAAAAGAAAAGCAGATTTTATAAGTTTATCGGCATTTCCTATCCAAACATCATTGACGCATGGCTTGGAAAAAGGGCGGGAATAATTGGCATCCGGGATCAACAAAGAATTATCCAGGCCATATCACGCAGGACAACTCCGCCCCAGGATACCCCTCTTGGGGGAGAAATAGGCATTCATGGAGGGGGCGTGAGGCGAGACACGCAGGGAGTTGCGGGCATCGACTGGACCCAGGGTTGCATAGCAATGGAAGACCGGGACATAGACCGTTTATTTCCTCTGTGCAAACCGGGAATGCCCGTGATCATATACAACAGCAAGGCGGCCTTTTTTGACATGATGCGCCCATTTGCGTATCCTGTTGATCTCTGCGATAAGGGGCAGGAGCATGTCTCCAGACTGGGCTTCATCACCAGCTTTGGCCCGTCTCTTCTGACTCTGAAGGAATCAGACGACTTTAACCGGGCCATCAGGATAACGGTATATGGCAGGGGAACGGACCATCCTCCCACATGCGAGATTATTGATCGTAACGGTGACGGGAAAACAGATTTCAGGGACAAAATCATTGGAAAATTAGACGGCATCAGCGCCCAAAAGACCTATGGCGTCATGAAAAAAGAGATGGTCAGGGCGCTTTCAAAGGGGAAAATAAAAGGCTGGAGGCTACGGAATGGTCGCCTTAAATAACATTATCTGGCCGTTAGCGGCATATCTCCTCGGATCAATTCCATTTGGCCTTCTGATGGCAAAATCCAGGGGTGTGGATCTGCGGCAGCATGGAAGCGGAAACATCGGCGCCACCAATGTGGCTCGTACTCTGGGAAAATCCTTTGGCCTTATGACCCTCATGGCAGACATATCCAAGGGGCTGCTGCCTGTTCTCGGATGCAAATTTCTGGGAAAGGATCTGATGAATGTTCAATTCATACTGTCCCTGACCGGCCTTGCAGCGGTAGCTGGACACTGTTTTCCCGTATTCCTGGGCTTCAGGGGCGGCAAAGGCGTGGCTACCGCTGTTGGCGTATTCCTGGGGCTGTGCCCAAAGGCCCTTGCCTTTGCAGCCGCGGGTTTTATAGCCGTGGTTAAGGTCTCGGGCTATGTATCCCTGGGGTCCCTGAGCGCATCAGCAATCATGCCTGCGTTAATCCACATGTTCTGCCCCGGCCACTTCGTTGAACCCATGGCCTGGAGCATTGCGATTATCATATGGTTCAGACACCAGGATAATATCAGGAGGCTGTTTTCCGGGCAGGAAAAATCCTGGAAAAAGAGCGGTAAATAGTCAAATTACAAGCCCCAGTGCCTTTATTTTACGATGCAGATGCCGTCTTTCAATACCAATGGCCTCAGCGGTTTTTTTTATGTTGCCCTGGTTTTCCCTGAGCTTGTTTGTCAGGTAGGCCTTCTCGAACATGGCTTTAGCCTGGCGGTAATCCCCGCATTCAAACCATGGAGCGGCCGTTTCCCCCTCATTTTCCCTGACAGGAGTCCCTGTATCTGAACGCAGAAACGATGACGGAAGATCCCCAATGGTAATCTGTTTTCCCCTTGAGAGGATCAATAGACGTTCCACCATGTTTCTCAGTTCCCTGACATTCCCAGGCCAGTCATAGGATTTCAGGGCCTCAAACACCTCTGACGCCACTCTCTTGGGCCTTAAAGCGATCTGCCCGGCAAATTCCCTCAGAAACTCATTGACAAGAAGCGGGATGTCTTCCTTCCTTTCTCTCAGGGGAGGGACCTCCATGGGAATAACATTGAGGCGGTAAAACAGGTCCTCCCTGAACTGGCCGGCGCCGATTTCCTTTTCCAGGTCCTTGTTGGTAGCGGCTATTATCCTGACGTCCACGCTTATGGTCTTGCTCCCGCCTACCCGTTCAAACCGTTGCTCCTGCAGAATCCTCAGGATCTTTGCCTGGGTCTTCATGCTCATATCGCCGATTTCATCCAGGAAAAGCGTGCCTCCGTTGGCAAGGTCAAATTTCCCCCTCTTCATGGAAGTAGCCCCGGTAAAGGCCCCCTTCTCATGGCCGAAAAGCTCACTTTCTATGAGCTCTTCAGGAATGGCCGCGCAGTTGATCTCCACCAGGGGTTTGTCCTTACGCCTGCTCAGGTTATGAATCGTCCTTGCAACCAGTTCTTTTCCCGTGCCGTTTTCCCCCTGTATGAGCACCCATGCATCTGTAGGGGCAACAAGGCTGATCTGTTCCTTCAGCTGAAGCATGGCAGGACTTTCCCCTGTCAGCTCCTGCCTGGACGCAGCCTTCTGTTTCAGAAGGACATTCTCCTCCTGGAGGTCATGATATCTCAGGGCGTTATAAATAGTGAGAAGAAGCTGCTCGTATGAAAGGGGTTTTTCGATAAAGTCGTAGGCCCCAAGCTTTGTTGCCTTGACAGCGGTTTCGATGTTTCCATGGCCCGACATGATAAGCACCGGCACAAAGGGCCACTCTGCCCGGATTTTTCTCAACACCTCCAGACCATCCATGCCTGGCATCCAGACATCGAGCAGCACGAGGTCCAGGAGTTCCTCTTCCATGATTTTCAGGGCCTTTTCCCCGCTTTCGGCTGTCAGCGGATAAAAACCCTCATCTTCCAGTATATCGGTAACCGACTGGAGAATGCTCTGTTCATCATCAACAACAAGGACCCTCTTTTTCATGCCTTTGCCTTGACCTTGCCATCCTGTACTACCGGAAATCTCAGTTCGAAAACAGTACCATGCGGATGGTTGCCTGCCACCCTTATACGACCACCATGATCCGAAACAATGGAATTTACAATGGCAAGCCCAAGCCCGGTTCCCCCCTTCCTCCTGGAAAAATAGGGTTCAAACAGCCTGGGCCTGTCCTCCGGAGGAATGCCTGGCCCCGTATCCGAAACCCGGATAAAGACCTCATTTCTCCCGCCCTCTGAATCACTGCCAACCTCGACGGCAATGGCACCGCCGTCCGGCATGGAGGCAGCCGCATTTTCAAGCAGGTTTATCACGGCCCGTTTCACCTGATCCGGATCCATATCCGCCTTTGGCAGATCAGGACCATATATCCTCTGAAAGGTTATATCCTTTCTGGACTCCTGATAAATCGGGATGACTTCATCAACAAGCCTGGCCACATCCGTTGGTACAAACCTTGGAGCGGGCATCCTGGCAAAACTGGAAAATTCATTGACAAGACGTTTCAATTCCTCCACCTGGCTGACAATTGTGCTGGTGCACCTGTCAAAAACCTGATGGTCATTCCCGTCAAACCGCTCCAGATATCGCTTGCGAAGGCGCTGCGCCGAAAGCTGAATGGGCGTGAGGGGATTTTTCACCTCGTGGGCTATCCTCCTTGCAACCTCTCTCCATGCGGCCAGACGCTGTATTTTTTCCAGCTCAGTAAGGTCATCAAAAACCACCACTACACCAAGGGAACGATCATCCTGATCCCGCAGCACCGTAAAACTCACCACAAGGGACAAAGTTTTGTCCCCCACAGGAAACCTTATGGAGCGATGAACAGTGCCGGACGGAGAATGGTTCAATTCGGCCCGTATCGTGTCAAACTCCTCCACCTGAACCGGACTTAAAAGCTCCCTGTAGGAGGTTCCTATCAACTGCTCGGCAGAATAACCCAGTATGGCCTCGGCAGAACGGTTCATGGTGGTGATTATACCCTGCCTGTCAATGGAGATCACCCCGGCAGCCACGTTCTGAAGTATGATCTCAATGTAACGCTGCCTTCTTTCCAGTTCATCATAACTGTTTTTAAGCCCCAAGGATGCCTGTTCCGCCCTGCCCCTGGCCTCCTTGAGATCCTGCGTCATGGTGTTAAATGCCCGAACCAGGGAACTCAACTCATCCCTGCCCTCCGCCTCAAGCCTGAAATCGAGATCTCCCTGCGCGACCCTGTGGGTCGCCTCTGCCAGCATCTGCACGGG
>JALVVK010000083.1 GCA_027023445.1 Deltaproteobacteria bacterium
GTCTCGGATTATAGCTTCGAAAATTATAGCTCATTTGATCCCCACAAATTGGCTTATTCTATTGATATTGCAGACTATTTTACTATACTGCGCACTTTTTCGCAACTATGTTTGCGGGACAGACTCTTTTGTAAATCCGGGCTCCTATCCGAGCGGCGCAAGCGGGTCTGCCTCTGGGAAAATAGGGTTTTCAAGCTCAAGACGCCTTAACTGGCAGAGGGCCCCGTCCGTCCACTTGCCTCCCTGTTCGTCAAACCCGGTCCAGTAGATATTCACGAGCCTCCAGAATCGTTCCAGGTCTTCGAAAAACAGTTCTTTCATCCGGTCCACAAAATGGCCGTTTGAGATTACAAAGGGCACATCGCTGTTCATGGACTGCAGGACCTCTCTCATTGCCTGTGTCACTATCCTTGAGGCGACAGGATCCGACTGCCTGTTTGCCGAAAGATCGCGGGCCATGGCCGCGAGTTCTCCTATGGCCTCGTGGGTGTGCCTGTGCATCCAGGAGACCGAGCCATACATCCATTTGTCAAAGGTGCCTTTATCTCCCCAGGATGAGGCATTGATAAAGACCTCCTGATTCCTGGGATATCTGGCAAGGTAGGCGCTTGGCGTGGTAAGCTCGGTTTCATTCTGGTTGTAATAGAGCTTTTTCATCAGGTAATACAGGAAATCAGGCCCTTCATACCAGTGGTGTCCGAAGAGCTCGGCGTCATAGGTGGAGACGATGAGCGGCTTTTTCCAGAACCAGTTTTTTATGTACTCAAACCTGAAATTCCTTGCCTCCATGAAATGCTGGGCGTGCCGTGCCGCCTTCTCAAGCGCCCATTCCCTGACATATGGCTCTTTCGCGTCACTTCCCCGGGATGTGATCCGGTTGTATTTGAGAGGGCCTCCCTTTATGTGAAATTCCAGGTAGTCCGGGTCTCCGGGATAGCCTTCTTCTCCGCTCCAGACCTGTTTACCTGTTTCAGGATCCCTGGCAAAGGCGGCGACATCGCTTCCCTTCAGGTACACAGGGGCATTGACGCCGAAGGCCGCCGGGCAGTCCGCCTGGAGCACGGCGTGGGCCTCTGTGAAGAAGTAGCGAAGCCCTGCCTCTTCAACGTATTTTTCAATGCCCGGCACATAGGCGCATTCAGGGAGCCATATTCCCGCGGGATCCCTGCCGAAGGTGGCCTGGTAGTCCCTTACGGAGGTTTTTATCTGGGCCCTTATCCCCTCGGGATGAGGCGTGTAAAAAGGCAGAAAGGCATGGGTCGCCCCGCAGGTCGATATCTCGATATAGCCTTCATCCTGGAATTTTCTGAAGGCCGAGGTCAGATCCCTGCCGTACCTGATGAAACAGTCCCTTACCTCCAGAAAGTGTTTCAGGTGCATCCAGGCAGTGGCATGATAATGCGGCGCCTCCCTCCTGGTACGTTCCACCTCTACCCTGGCAAGGCTGATATTGGCCTCGATGTACTTGATGAATTCCTCCTGCAGCATGGGATCCCGCATCATGTTGCAAAGGGTGGGGGAGACATCCATTGAAAGCCTGAAATCCACACCCTCGGACCTGAGACGGTCAAAGACGATTATCAGCGGGATGTAGGTCTCCCTGATGGCCTCGTGGAACCATTCCTCGGGATAGCCGATTGGCTGCCAGATACCGGATGTGCCATAGACCACCCGTCTGCGTATATAGGGGAGATGGGCGTGCAGATGCATTATCATAAGCCCTATGGAGTGCTCCGGGGTGTTCATGACAGAATCAAGCTGCCTCTGCGTGGGATGTTCTTCACGGGAGTAAACCTCCCTGTAGACAACAGGGTTGGTGCCCGGGGCTACCCTTGCCGTTTGCGCGGGGTTTGAGACATCGGTAATGGGCTCTATCCGGGTGCCGTCAATAACCGCGATGACCTGCGCCCTGTAAACCCTGTCAGGCTCAACCTTTACGTACCAGTTGTCATGGAGATCCAGGTGTATCTCCGCGTCCTTGTCCATGTGGTGATGCAGGCCGCCCGCCCAGTCATGAAAGATCCTGAGATATGTCCTGACCCTGCCGGGATCGCCTCCGGAGAGTTCATCCAGCCTTTTTCTGGCCTCTTCACGGTTTATATGCCAGTACGCAAACAGTCTGCCTTCATCCACTGGGAGCAGGACCGTTCTGTTCGGCCTGGCGGGAACGCAAGCCCTGTTGGAAAGCAGAATCGGCTGCCGGTACAGGTCATCGTCCGGGGACTCCCCGCGCACTTCCTGTTTTTTTTCTATGAAAAGCCCTGCCATGTATGTGCCGTTGTCAGGGATTTCCGTGAAAAGCCAGTCGTTGTTGTGCAGGATGGTTTTTTTCTCGTCCGCGCGCCATTCTTCCGGACCGTTGGAGGTTATCCGGTAGAGGCGTATGCGCGTCTCCACGTCTTTCCATTTGAGATTCCTGGGCTTCAGGATGTTTTTTTCTATATGATCCCATTCATGATCCGGAATCCTCCACCATGCCCTCAGCTGGACCCGGTCTTCCTCCCATATTTCCCGCTTCAGTTCCATGTAAGGGCCAATGGCCTGTACATCAAATTCTACGCCGGCAAGCTGCTGGATTACCGGGGGCAGCTCAAAGTAAACGGTGAAAATGGTCTTCAAGATTTCCGGGGGGCGGTCCCCCTGAATCCTTGAGGTTACGATCAGGCCTATTTCTCTGAGTGCTCCAAGGACCACCGCATGATCCGAAATGCTTATGCGCTGCCATTCTTCCATGGGAAGCGTCGAACCGGTATCCGGCCATCTTTTGATGTGCAGACACAGATCCGTGTCCCTGTCCCAGTTCAGGCCTGATGCGATTTCGACCTCTCTTCTCACCATGTCCCAGTCGATGTCTTCCCATGAGAGATGATGCCTCTGCTCGTTTTCAGACGCGAGTACCACCTTTGGCGTATAATAAAAGGCACTGTCGATCTTCAGCCGGAATTTTCTTTTTCTCAGGAGCTTGAGAATGAAATGGCCTGTATCGTGGATATGGAACTCCGTGGAGTCCAGGTGGGTAACCTTCTTCTGGACCAACGGCCGGTTATCCGATTCTGGTCTGCAGACCTCGAGGAACAAGTCTTCTTCCGCTGGATTGATCATGTGGGAAAGTTTCCCGGACCAGGATGTGGAAATCATGGATCCGGCTACCTCTATGTGGACTCCGTCTCCGGCTGTTGTCGAACAGAGCTGTCTGGAAGGTAACATCGGGGGCAATAGCCGGTTTTTGTTCATCGTGGACTCCTATTCGGATTTTTTTGTTTTCAGGTTGTTCGGCAAAACGGATCCGCTCCGCACAGTTCACACAGTATATTGATATATTACGTTCAATCCGCATAAGCTGTAAAGTTTTATCCGAAAATAGATGAAAGCGGAAAACAGATTTTTTCTCACACCCACCACCCATGACCCATGACCCATGACCCATCACCCACCACCCATGACCCATCACCTATGACCTATCCACCTTAATTCATTTTTCCCTGGCATCCGATAGGCCTGTAAACAGGACTTTCACCTGTATTCGTGCGGTTCCCGGGTGAAAGGCGTGCCTTTAATCTATTTCAGGGGAGGTGGTGTCCATTGGATTGACTTGATCTTTTGCAGGGCCTACAATTGTTTTTAGATGTCTTTTTTGACCAGGAAGGGTAGTGTTTAATCAGGCTAAGTTTATCTTGATCAAATCCCATTGATACAGAGCTATCTGTTCGTCAGGAGGCGTACAAAATGTCAGTAAAAATCGGAATTAACGGATTTGGAAGAATAGGCAGGAATATTTTAAGGGCAGCCTTTATGTATAAGGAATTTCAATCTGTTGAGATCGTTGGGATAAATGATCTTACGGATACCAATACCCTGGCCCATCTGCTTAAATATGATTCTGTGATGGGACCTTTCGCCCCTGAGGTGAAGGCGCGTGATAACGAAATAGAGGTGGATGGGAAGAAAATAAGGGTTACGGCCATCAAGGAGCCCTCCGGTCTTCCATGGAGTGATCTGGGAGCCGAATATGTGGTGGAGTCCACCGGCAGGTTCAGGGACGCTGAGTTAGCCAAGGGCCATCTTGAGGCGGGTGCCAGCAAGGTTATCATCTCTGCTCCGGCAAAGGGAGAGGATATCACCATAGTTATGGGGGTCAACGAGGACGACTACGATCCGTTGAACCATCACATCATTTCCAACGCCTCATGTACCACCAACTGCCTGGCGCCAATGGCCAAGGTGATACTTGACAGGTTTGGCATAGTAAGCGGCCTGGTAACCACTGTTCATGCCTATACCAATGATCAGCGCCTTCTGGATTTTCCGCATAAGGACCTTAGGAGGGCAAGAGCCGCGGCCCTTAACATGATTCCCACGAAGACAGGTGCCGCAGCCGCGGTCAGCAAGGTTATTCCTGAGCTTGCGGGCAAGCTTGACGGCCTGGCGGTCCGGGTTCCCACTCCGGATGTGTCCCTTGTGGATCTTGTGGCCAGGGTGGAGAAAAATGTTACCGTGCCTGATATCAATGACGCCTTGAAGGCCGCCAGCAGCCGGTTCCTGGGTTATACCGAGCTACCCCTTGTGTCCACGGATTTCTTGATGAATCCTCATTCCTCCATTGTGGATGGTCTGTGTACAAAGGTCACCCAGGGTACCCTGGTTAAGGTCATGAGCTGGTATGATAATGAATGGGGCTATTCCAACCGGGTCCTGGACCTGATCCTCTACATGGAAGATCATAAGGCGCTTTAAGATCCATGCTGGAATCCAAGGCACTTGAGGTAAATCTCCAGGTTACCCGGGTAGATCAGGTCAATATCCCATTGCGTCACAAGGCCCTCCTTGACGCGCTGGAGAATTTTCAGGGGGTAAGGAGCGCGGCGGAGCATCTTCTCTCCGAGTTCCATCATCCATACAAAAACTGGAATGTGGTGATAGATGAGCTGCGGTCCTTTTCCCTGAAAAACTTGAATGCCTATATCAGCTCTTCAAGGGGGCCGGAAGCGGTTGAGGTCCTTTTTGAGATCTTTCTCGACCTGATCACCAGGGCTCCGAAGGATTCCCAGAGGATCAAGGCCACTGAGGGCCTGCTCGCCTTTCTGGAAAAGATGGTGAATTCCCTTGGGGATGAATCTCTTGTCTCTGTTTTGACGTCCCTCCAGAAAATTTTTATGACCTTGAGGGACGCGCCGTTTATAATTGTCCAGGCGGCATCCCGCAGTCTTCATCCTGTTTCCAGGATCATCAGGATTTTGTCTGAAAAGCTGAAGGGGAGGGCGGTCCCCGATGATTTCTGGGACACCGTTGCAGGGTTGTTGGTGCGGATACAACTCCATACACTCAGGTACTGGCTTGGCCTGGAAGATCCGTTCGTGTGGCTGAAGCGGACCCTGAGCCGTTACCGCGTGCGCCTTGATCCCCATGAATTGGGGGAAATCGAAAAGCTGATGGAGCCAATCAGCCACAAGGCCCTGGGGGCATATCTCGAGCGTGTTGAATCCACGGGCGCGCAAAAAGGCCATTTTGGATATCAGTCCCTGGATATGTTTTTGCAGTGTCCGGGCCATCTGGATATTGTGCGGGAATACAGGGAGACGGCATCAAGGCTTGGTGGCACCCTGACAGGTGAGAAGGTAGAGGGGGACGGCCACAGCCGGGAAGTCGGTCCCTACCTCCTGTTTCTGTTTCATGTGCTTGAGATAGACGGCCTTGCCACCATCCACGAAGAGGTGCTCCGGCGGATTAACAGGAACCTTCTGTGCCTGGTCAGGTCTGCCGACGTGGAGCAGCTTCAGCAGATTCTTCCCAAGAGCTTTAAACTGCTGAAACAGCAGGTGGGCCATTTCCCCAGGACGGCCCTTCAGTGCATAGAGGCCCTGGGCTCCGAGATCTTCAAGAGGGATAACACCACTCTTATAGAGCTTTTCCTGGACCAGGTGATAAAATTCGGTTTCCAGGCCCCTGGCATAGAGGGCGTGGACAGGGAATGGCATGTAATATGTAATCCTGCGCATCTTCAGAATATACGCGTATGGCTTAACCTCATAGGATATAAGCCCAAGGTCTGTGGCGCTCTTCTCTCTGCCCTGCTGATAAACCTGAGGCTTGCCGGAACCTGCATAAAGGATACCGATCTGTTCCAGAAGGATATCAGCAAACTTCTGAACAGCGATATTGCGCCTGTCTATAATCTGGTAAAACAGCTGGCAAAGACCCTTCCTGTCTATTTCAACGAGATAGGGGCCGAGGGGCTTTTGAGAGACGTGTCCACGGAACTGGATGAGATCTCCCACAGGGAAGATGTGCTCATACATTTTCTGCGCAAACAGAGCCATGTCGAGAGCAACAACCTGATAGTCAATTTTGTGGAGGCGATTCTTTGCTTCTGGTACAGCAAGGACAAGGCGGGCCTCAAGGCGTTTCTCCCGCCTGAAATCCTTGAGCAGGTGGAGACCAGCGGGCCGCACATAGATCATATCCATGTCCTGATGCGGCATCTGGCAAGGTCGCTGGATCTTGAGCCCTTTGCCGCCCATGTCCCGATGCTGCGCAACCTTCCTGAGGAGCGGGTTGAAGGCCTGTTAAATCAGGTTCCTGATGTCCCCCCACAGGAGGTCAGAAGGCTTCAGCTGCTTATCCGGATGTACCGCCTGGAAACCCTGAAGTACGAGCTGGGGCCCCAGGAGATAGTGCATCATCTCAGGGAGGCGAAGAACTGGGGTTTTGACGGCCTGGAAAAGGTGATAGATGTCATCAGGCAGGAGGATCCGAAAGAATGTCTTGATGTCATCCTGGACCAGCTGGAAAGGCTCAAGGCCATTATCCTGAGTGAAGAACGGTTTGAAATAAGGGAAGATATATACCACAAGCGCCATATCGCGGCGGACATTCCCTCCATGTACGGCTGTTATCACGAAAGGAAGTTCGATGCCCTGAGTCTCAGCTTCCGACTGGAAAATCTCGCGAACGTATATTTTGAGCGTCTCATCACCTCCCTTGAGGTACCTTTCATAACAAGGACCACCTTTGTGGATATCGCGAGGTGCCTGAGACTATTCTGGAGGGCCATTAAACTCAACGGGGTACATTCCAAGAAGTTTCTGACCTACCTGACACTGCTGGAAAAATCCCTGGATGTGAGACGATTCACCTTTGGCCAGTATCTGGATATCGTAAGGGGACTGTCCGAGGGGGTGAAGGACATGATATATGTTTATTATATCAGCCCCCACCAGGATAATCTCCCCCGTATTATCAGGCAGCTTGGCAGGGATATGCTGCTGCCCAAGTACCGGAATGCCGTAAATGAGTCAGAGGATGATACGCAGCTCCAAAACCAGTTGAGCGAACGGTTTTTAAGGGATCTGATTGCCAGCACGTTTGGGCTTCAGTATCTGGACAGCTTTGTCGGGCAGGTATATCAGGTCCTTGCGGAGCAGAAGGAGGTTCTTGATTCAGACGATCTGGACCTTCTTTTGAGTTATGATCCAAACAAGGTGCTGTGCTCCATTCACACCCCTTCCCCGGAGACGGAAAATCTCATTCATCTCGGTAATAAGGGGTTTAACCTCGTATTGCTGGCCCAGGAAGGTGCCTTTGTGCCTCCCGGGGTCATTGTAACCACGGAGGCCTTTCGCTGTTATTCCATATTTCAGCGGTTTCCCCCGGCATACCGGGATTTCAGGTGGCGCCTTGAAGCGGTTCTCAAGGACATAGAACAGAGAAAGGGGCGTCGTTTTGGAAATCCGTCCAATCCGCTTCTGTTGTCAGTGAGAAGCGGGGCTGCTATCTCTATGCCTGGAATGATGGCCACCATCATAAATGTTGGCAGCAACCCGGAAATCATCGAGGGCCTGGCCAGGAAGACCGGCAATACATGGTTCGCGTGGGATAATTACCGCAGGTTCGTCCAGAGCTGGGCAATGTCCTTTGGCCTGAACAGGGATGTGTTTTCAGGCCTCATGGCCTCCTATAAACAGAAATACGGCGTGGAGCAGAAAAGGGATTTTACCGGAGAGGCCATGAAGGACCTGGCTCTGGCATACAGACAGGCGGTTCTGGATCACGGCCTGGAGATAGAGGATGATCCCTTTGAGCAGCTCATAGTGGCAATCCGGCTTGTGCTCGGCTCATGGGAGTCGGAAAAGGCCCGGGCCTACCGGGAGATCATGGAGATATCAGATCACTGGGGCACGGCGGTAATCGTGCAGGCCATGGCCTTTGGCAATATATCACGTCGCTCCGGAACAGGGGTGGTGTTCACATCCAATCCGGCCAAAAAACTGGACAAGGTGAGCCTCTGGGGGGATTTTACCCCGGGCAACCAGGGTGAGGATATAGTAAGCGGCCTGGTGAGTACCTATCCGATCTCGGTTGAACAGAAAAAGTTCCGTGCCCTTAATTCCGAGTTGTGCCTGGAGGAGGATTTCCCAAATATTTATAACGCGTTATTGAACCTGGTAAAACACCTTGTTTACGAACATAAATGGACGCCCCAGGAAATAGAGTTCACGTTTGAGGGGCCGGAGAGCCACCAGTTATATATCCTGCAAAGCCGGGATATGACCACAAAGAAGAGGAGTATAATAGAGGTCTTCGCGGCAACGCCGGAGCTTGAACGCAGCTATCTTGGAAGGGGCATAGGAGTGAGTGGCGGCGCCCTGTCCGGAAGGGCTGCCTTCAGCCTGGAAGACATAACGTCCATAAAGTCAAAAAATCCGGGGACACCTGTCATCCTTGTACGTTCTGACACTGTTCCTGATGACATCAAGGAGATATCCCTTGCCGATGGCCTGCTGACTGCCAAGGGAGGCCAGACATCACACGCGGCAATTGTGGCGTTCAGGCTCGACAAGGCCTGCGTGGTCGGTTGTAAACAGCTTCAGGTCTTCGAATCCAGGGGGATGGCACGGATACATGGCAGGACCATACGCTCCGGCGATTATATAAGTATTGATGGTAGAGGAGGCACTGTGTATCTGGGCAGGCATCCGGCCCAGAGGGAGCAGGAGGCCTCGCTGGTCTGAGAAATTGTGATGTTGAGTGGTAAAGGCGCAGGTCGCAGGTAATAAAAAACGTCTGCACAAGGAGGGAGGAAGAGGACAATGATTACGGTGGAAAACGAACCCCGTCCCATGAAGCTTGGCATAAACGGTCTTGGCAGGATAGGGAAGCTTACCCTCTGGCATCATGTGGCCAGAAGATCATTTTCCGAGATCGTAGTCAATATAGGCCGCCAGGTCGGCAGAAGCCTTCAGGATCTGGCTGCCTCCATAGAGAAGGACAGTACTTACGGAAGGCTTGGGACATATCTTCATGGTTTCAGGTGCACAAAAACCGTTGAAAATCTGGATGAGCAGCAGGGCACCATGACCATAGACGGGGTCCCGGTCCGTATACTGAGGGAAAGCCGGAATCCCAGGGACATAAGCTGGGCGTCTCATGACGTGCGCTTGGTGGTGGATACCACCGGGGTTTTCAGGGATCCGACCCTTCCCGGAGATCATCCGCGTGGATCGCTGAGGGGGCATCTGGATGCCGGCGCCACAAAGGTGATACTTTCCGCTCCGTTCAAGATCAA
>JALVVK010000084.1 GCA_027023445.1 Deltaproteobacteria bacterium
GCTTCAACCAGTAACGAGGTAGGATTTTAACAAGCCTTACATTAAATGATAATTGAAAAAACTTACTCAGATCCAGGGCGCAAATACTGTTCGGTACAAACTTCATGACAAATACCTCCTCCTTTTGCTACAATTGGTTAGCCTATACCGGTAATGGGCTCGTCATCCAAAAAAGATTTAACCTGGAACGATACGAAAACTATTTTTTGATGATTTCTCCCCCAACAACTCTTATATATTAAAATCAGCGGCAGGAAAATTTTTTTTGCAAAAGACGGTTCACCTTTCACCCGGGACATGCGAGTAAATGGAACGACATAACAGCTGCATAAACTCCCTGGCAATAATCCAGTATGTGCGGGAAAAGGCACCGGACAGGCTTTCGGAATTATTCAAGGACCTGGGACCTGAAATGGCCAGCGTGGATAATCCCCAGGCCTTTTTGTCTGACCCGCATAACTGGACGTCTTCAAATGTGCTCATAAGGCTTTTTGATAACGCCAGACAAATAACAGGAAATGAAAACGTCGCATACGAAATAGGCTTCAATTCCATCCTCAAAAAAAGACTGGGTTATATTCAGAAAATATTCCTTTATGCCTTTGGTGATCCTTCCAACGCCTTGAAACAGATTCAGCGTGTCAACGATCATTTTAATAAAACGAAGACGGTTGCCATTGTTCGTTACAGCAAGCACGATGCCATTCTTAGACTGACATGGAACAGAGACATCCCCCTGAGCAGAGATTTCTGCCTTATGAACAGAGGCATATATACAGCTGTCCCCATGATGTGGGGGCTGCCGCCAGCCAAATTGGTTGAAAAAAAATGTTTTTTCCGGGGGGATGATTGCTGCGAATACGAACTACAGTGGGAGAAAAGAAACTTCCTCAGAAAGGCCTT
Source organism: Deltaproteobacteria bacterium (assembly GCA_027023445.1). Classification (GTDB taxonomy): domain Bacteria; phylum Desulfobacterota; class Dissulfuribacteria; order Dissulfuribacterales; family JALVPX01; genus JALVVK01. The sequence continues at coordinate 904 of JALVVK010000084.1, forward strand.
TGAAAAGGTCTTTCTCCCATGGAAGATTGCAAAAGAAAGTATCCGGGAGCTTGAGAAAGACAAGGAAATTCTCAAGAGGAAATATGACCAGGTATACAAGCTGAACAGGGATCTTCAGGAAAAAATAAACCAGCTTACCACGCTTCAGGAATCCAGTACCGCCATCCTTTCCACTCTCAAGCTCGAAGAACTCCTGGACCTGATACTCAACCGCCTGCTGAAGGTCGCATCCCTTGACAGGGCGGGCATCTTCCTGTCAAACCCTGAAGAGCAGACTCTTACCCTTATTCACGCGGTAGGCCTGGAATCCTGCATCTTTGACGAACTCAGGGGCTATAAGATTTCACTGTCTAAAACGGATAATATTATTGCCAGGACTGCCAGACTGAACAAGCCCTTAATTGTGGAGGATGTGGGGAAAATGTCCCTTAATCCGCATAATGTTATTCTGAAAAAGCTGAAGCCCAAGGCCTTTATCCTTGTCCCCCTTACCGTTCGTGATCAGGTTATAGGCATCATGGTGGGGGATAATCATACGAATCAGAAGTTTTTCAAGGGTCTTGACAAGGATTTTCTCACCAGCTTTGCCAATCACATTGCCATGGCCCTTGAAAACGCTAACCTTTACAGAAAACTGAAAGAATCCGAGAAAAAATACCGCAACATAGTTGAAAACGTAAATGAAGGGTTTTGCATACTGAATCCCGAAGGCAACGTCAAATTTACCAACACCCATATCAAAGATATGTTTGGAAAGGATCTGCGTGGGGAAAACATTTATAATCTTGCAGACAAAGGCTCCAGAAAGAGGCTTCTTCATGTTTTCAAGGAAAATATTGCCGGCCGGCCTGCCAGAGACGAGTTGTTGCTGAAGAAAAATGATGGGACTGACATATGTGTGCTTTTAAGCAGCGTTCCCCTTAAAAAGAATGGAGAATTTGATGGATGCCTGGCATTGTTCACCGATCTTACTGAAAAAAAACGTATGGAAAACAGGCTGCTCCAGGCGCAGAAGCTCGAATCCGTCGGAACAATGGCAGGTGGAATAGCCCATGATTTCAATAATATTCTTACCGGGATCCTTGGATACGTGATGCTCATGAGGCAAAAGGTCAAAGATCAGCCTGACCTTGTAAGATATCTTGACACAATTCAACGATCCGGCAACCGGGCGTCAAACCTTATAAGCAAACTCCTGGCCTTCAGCAGGAACACCCAGCCGGGCGAGGATCAGCCCACAAGTATTAACTCCATAATTGAAGAGAGCATGGAACTCTTAAACACGTCCATGCCTAAAAATATCACGATCACCGCCACCCTGGCCCCAGATCTTCCCCTGATAAAATGTAACTCCACCCAGATACAACAGACAATATTGAATATCTGTCTGAATGCCAGGGACGCCATGCCTTCTGGAGGAACCCTGGATATCTCGACCTCTTTGATTACCGGGGAGGAATTGAAAAAGAATTATGGATATCCTGCGGCATTTGAAAAATCATACATAAAATTAAAAATGACCGATACGGGTACAGGCATCTCTTCGGAAAACATGAGCAAGATATTTGACCCGTTTTTTACCACAAAGGAGGTTGGGAAGGGTACCGGCCTTGGTCTTGCCATGGTTTACGGCATCATGAAAAGCAACGGCGGTTTTGTGCATGTGGAAAGCCAGGTAAATAAGGGCACGAGCTTTTACCTTTTCTTCCCGGTATCGACAGAGATCGGGGAGGCTGAATCCACACTAAATTCCGACGTCCGGCAATTGGAGGGAACGGAAACAATCCTGGTGGTGGATGACGAGGAAATCGTCAGGGATCTTGCCTCAGAAATCCTTATGGAACATGGATACACGGTGTTGACAGCCTCAGACGGCCTTGAGGCCCTGCATGTCTGTGAGGCGGTGGGCCGCAATATCGATCTGGTTATTCTGGATATCATGATGCCGAGGATGAACGGCATAGAGACCCACAAAAGGCTGAAAGAATTCAAGCCGGACATGAAGATCCTTTTCTGCAGCGGCCACGGCGCAGATGAGGAAACGGTAAAAGGGGTAATCGAAGGTCGCCTGCCCTATACACCCAAGCCTTTCACACCACAGGAACTGCTTGCGGCGGTTCGTGATGCCCTGGATCCAAACGGAGAACCGGTTTCCAAGGCGGCGTAGGAGGACAGGATCCGTGTCACCTCAGCGAGACATAATCCGCCGGGATAATCCTTAACAGCGCCTTAACAGTGCCATTGCCTCTGTGTGAAAGGTGTGAGGGAACATGTCAAAGGCGTGAAGCGATTCCAGGTGAAAGCCCTGGGAGACAAGTGATTTCAGATCCCTTGCCAGGGTTGGAGGGTCGCAGGATATGTAGATCAGGCGTTTTGACGTCAGGGCCGGCAGGAGGGGCAGGATGCCGCGGCACCCTCCTCTGGGCGGATCAAGGATCACAGTGTCAAAGGATTCCCCGTTTTTGAGAAGTTCCATGGCTGCTTCATGGTCTGTTTTATTGATGAAGTCCGCCTGGATACCAAGGGCCTGTGCATTAAGAACGGCATCTGTTACCGCCTGCGCGTCAGAATCCACTCCCATGGCCTTTGACGCGCGGGCGCCAAGGGCCAGGATGAAGTTGCCTATGCCACAGTGGAGATCAAGTATCCGTTCATGTTTGCCGCCGCCGGAAAATTCCAGCGCCTTTTTTACCATCAGTCTGTTGACCTTCCAGTTGTTCTGGACGAACACTCCCGGAGTAGCCATTATGCGCGGCTCTTTCATGCCCGGAGCAGATGATATGAAAGAAAATATCCTTTTCCCTTTGTCAGGGGCGTCCGGAGGATAAGGGCCGACCAGATTTTTGCCGCGTTTTTTCAAAAAGATGGCCTTTATTTCAGGGATATCCTTCAGTATATCATCAATGTCACGATGCAGCCTGCGACGCGGTTTTCTTCCGGGCACTGAAATGGCCAGAAGCAGTGTAATCCTTGATTCTTCTGGGGATGATCCCATGGTGACATGTCTGACCATGCGGGCGGTTCTCTTCCACGCGGGATGCCGCGGCAGTGAGGCAAGGACAGTGTTTATTTCCGTCCGGGCAAGCAGGCATTTTTTGATTGGCACGATCCGGTGCGAGCCTTTTTCAAGGAAGCCCGGTTCGCCTGTGGCCGGTTTTACACGGAATTTGAGCCGGTGCCTGTAGTTAAAGGTTTCAGGTGATGCTGTTACCCTGTCTGGAAGTGGGCCTTGCGGCCCCATTATTCTTTCGAGGGAATCCCGGAGCATCTGTGCCTTTAACACGGTCTGCATCCGGTAATCCACGTGCAGGAGCTGGCAGCCGCCACATTCCGGATAATGGCGGCATGCGGGAGGGATTCTGTGGGCAGAGGGTTCCATTATTCGGAGCGGGCGGGCAAAGGCATAGTCTTTCCTGCGCCGCACAACCTCGGCCTCGATTTTTTCCCCTGGAATCGTGCCCGGTATGAACACGGCCAGTCCATCCGGCAGCCTGGCAAGCCCGTAGCCGCCATGGACCAGCTTTTCAATGGTCAGCACAGATGTCATTGATGCATGAGGAGACGTGAGTTCAGCCAAGTTCTCCCACGCCTACGCCTCTTACGTTTTTTCTCACCTTTTCGCTTTCATGGATAACATCTTCAATGTTTTCCCTGTTAAGACGTACAAGTTTGATGGTATCAGGGGAGACGCTGTCTGCGTGAAGTGGTTTGATGAATTCCCTCTCCACCCCTTGTTCCATCATCTGTTTCAGGAGTTCCGGCCCTTCCATGCGGTCTGATTCCATAAGATTTTCAAGGCCGTTCATGCCATGAAGAGACAGCAGGCGGGCAACAGCGGATATGATGGCGCTGTTGTGGCTCATGCAGGCCCATTTCGCGGCCCGTATCGCATACCTGTTGCCGTTAAAGGACATGGGAACACCGCCCGCGCCGGAGACAAGTTCCAGCGCCTGGACATCTGTTATGCTGTCTCCCACGTAAAACACCTCTGACAGGGGGTTTCCCGTAATTTTAAGGCTTTCCTTAACGGCCCGTGCCTTTTCAGCGCCTCCCACCGGATTTACATCATCAAGTATCCTGCCTATGTCCATGGATGGTATGATATCCCAGAAAATCTCGTTCAGCCGGTTGAGTACTGATTTGTCTTCATCGCTCAGATCATCAGGGGGTTTCGCGTGTTCGGGCCAGGACAGGATGGGCTGGCCTGTTATCTCCCGGGCAAGGCGCTTCAGGGTTTTGGCCTCGCTGTCTGTTATCCGGTATCCGTCAAGGTCCACCGAGGTGCAGAAGATCTGGCTCTCAGGAAATCCTGTAACCTCGCACAGCGCCCTTAGATAGGGCCAGTAGCTTGTGCTGATTATGAAAGTAGGCATAAGGGCCACCATCCTTGGCAGTATTTCCCTGGTGCCTTTCAGGAGAACCAGTGTTCGCCTTGAGAAATCCTCCATCCGCTGGTTGGTGGCGCCGTACGCCTTCAGGAAGGGAAGAATGAGCTTGAGAGTGTCGCCCGCCTTGTATCCGGCACGTTTTTCAATGTCGGCAAGGTAGTCGTCATACCTGCTCACCCTGGAAAAAAAATCTCCTCCCCCAGGCAGGAACGCCTCGCAGAGCTCAAAGGCGTTATCGTTTCGGGTGATGGGACCCTCACAGTCTATGTTGAGTTGTGCCATCCTGCCTCCTAAACGTTTATTCCCAGATCCTTCATCATCTTGTCGGCAAAGGCCAGGATGAAATTTCTCTGTTGAGAAGTGGCCATCTGGATGCATTTGCACCGGATTTTCTTTCTGCTTCGTATCAGCATCTCGAATTTTACCATGGAATCCCCAAGTTCAACGGCGCTGCAATGGGGCTGGCAGTCCCTGTGCTCATACTGGACCGGCGACAGAATGTCGTCCGGCACGCGTATCCAGAACAGATTTCCAAGGTCTGAGGGTTCGCAGACCTTTTCAAGATAGTCCCTGACCTTGTCGATTTCATTGGGCCTCATTTCATCTATTACATACTGACGCATAATTTCTCCGGAAATACAATGTTAAAATGTTAAATGGTAAATTCTGAATGTTAGATTAAGGTCCAAGTTATTATCCTGGCTTATCCCGGATAACGCACCGCATTAGTCCATACATGAAATTCTGCTTGTTCTCAAGTAAAAGGTGGAATAAAAATTCAGGCATGTCCGGCATACCCTACATAAAAGGCAGGCTTTACCCCATGGATTTCACAAAACGCCTGGGGGAAGCGGAAAAAGACGGGCCGTTTGTCTTTCTCGAGACCTCCCGTGTGGTGGAGGACGAGCGGTGCAGTTATCTTTTTACCCGTCCTGTGAGGATGCTTGAGGCCTTTGACGCGGATCAGGTCGAACTGGCCCGCAGAACGGCGGACGAGGCCCTTGGCGCCGGATACTGGATTGCGGGTTACTGGGCCTATGAGCTTGGCTATCTTTTTGAGTCGAGGCTCGTGGGCCTGCTGGACATGCACAGGCCCCGTGGCCCCCTGATGTGGCTTGGCGTGTTCAGAAAGCCGGAGGTGTGGCGGCACGGGCTTGACGGCCCATCCGTTCCCCTTGACAGGGACATTGGCGTGCGGGATCAAATGGGCCCGCTTGAGCTGGAAGTGGACCGATCTGAATATGTCAGGGCCATAGCGAGGATAAAGGATTACATCAGGCAGGGGCATACGTATCAGGTAAATTACACGGTCAGGGGCAGGTTTGATTACAGCGGAACCCCGCTTGACATGTACCGCGCGCTAAGGGCGCAGCAGGCGGTCTCTTACTCCGCCCTGGTCAATACCGGGGAGAGATCGATCGTGTCCATGTCTCCCGAGCTTTTTTTCCATAAAAAAGGCGGATGGATCTGGTCAAGGCCAATGAAGGGCACTGTCCACAGGGGAAGAACCGTGGCAGAGGATATGGAGCTTGCCCGCTTCCTCGCCTCGGATCCAAAGAACAGGGCGGAAAATGTCATGATCGTGGACCTTCTTAGAAACGATCTTGGCAGGCTGTGCGAGACAGGAAGCGTCAGTGTGCCGGATCTTTTTCCCGTTGAGCGGTATCAGACACTTTTCCAGATGACCTCTACCATCAGGGGCCGCCTTGCGCCTGGCGCCGACTGGTTCAGCCTGCTCCGGCACCTGTTCCCCTGCGGTTCGGTCACCGGCGCGCCCAAGATACGCACCATGGAGATCATCGCGGAGCTTGAATCCTCACCACGGGATGTCTACACAGGATCCATCGGATATGTTTCTCCTGGAGGCGAGAGCTGTCTCAGCGTGGCAATAAGAACGGTTATACTTCAGGGCGGGCGGGCAGAGATTGGAATCGGTAGCGGGGTCACCATGGATTCAGACCCGGACGCTGAATATGAGGAATGCGCGCTCAAGGCGGATTTTCTTAAAAGGCCGTTTAATGAATTTGAACTGATAGAGACCCTCAGGTGGGAACCTGAGAAGGGCTATTTTTTACTGGACAAGCATCTTGACAGGCTCATGGAATCCGCTGAGTATTTTTCCTTTGCGGTCAGCAGGGATGCGGTTGTCTCAAGGCTGCGCCAGGCGGCGGGAGATTTTATCAGGGTGACTCACAGGGTCAGGCTGACAGTCTCAAGGGATGGGCGTGTGGCAATATCCAGCCTCAGGCTCAAGGATGTGCCGACTCCTGTCCTGTTTGATATATCCGGCCAGAGAGTGGACGCGCATGATCCCTTTCTTTTCCATAAAACAACCAACCGGTCTCTTTTCGATAAAGAACATGAAAGGGCGGTATCCCGGGGGCTTTTCGATACGTTGTTTCTGAATGAGAGGGGAGAGCTTACACAGGGAGCGATCACCAACCTCTTCATAAAAAAAGACAACAGGCTTTACACCCCTGTCCTCGATTCAGGCCTGCTTCCAGGAACCCTGCGAAGGCACCTGATCGAAACAGGAGAGGCACGGGAGGCCGTTTTGCGTCCTGAAGACCTCTCAAACGCCAGGGAGATATACCTGGGAAATTCAGTGAGAGGGCTCTTGAGGGCAAGGAAATTGTGAGCGGACCGGCGGCAGACCGTATCTATGCCCTGGTTGCCTCTTTCAGGGACCTTACAAACCTGCCTACTTCTTTGACCAGTTCGGGTCTGGCCCTCAGCCCGCCGTCCGTTTCCACTGTGTTTGCCTGTATGACGCGCACAATGGCGCTTCCCACGATAACGCCGTCAACGTGCCCTGAGAGCATTTTTACCTGTTCAGGCCTGGAAATTCCAAAGCCTACGGCAACCGGGCAGTTTACCAGCCTTTCTGTTTTTTCAAGCCCGTCCTGCAGTTCTGCCGGCAGGTCCTGCCTGGCGCCGGTTATGCCGGTCACGGACACGTAGTACAGGAATCCCCTGGTTGCCTTTCCGATCTTTTTTATCCTCTCATCCGGGGTGTTAGGCGCGATGAGAAAGATGTTGTCAATGCCATGCGCCTTTGCCGATTTCATCCAGTCCGCCGCTTCCTCCAGTGGCAGATCAGGTATTATGGTGCCATCGATTCCGGCTGCCGAGGCATCCGCGGCAAACCTGTCAAGCCCGTATTGCAGTACGGGATTATAATAGCCCATCAGCACCAGCGGAATGTCCGTATGCCTTCTGACCCTTTTTACCAGGTCAAGAACCTTTTCGGGATTCACTCCTCCCATGAGGGCGCGGTGGCTTGATGCCTGGATGGTCGGCCCGTCTGCCAGGGGGTCTGAAAAGGGCATTCCCAGTTCAATAAGATCGGCCTCCTGGTCCGCCATCTCCAGGATAAGGGATTCAGTGGTCTGGATGTCCGGGTCGCCTGCCGTGATGAAGGGGATCAGTGCGGTCTCATTTGCTGCCCGGAGTTTTTTGAACATTTTATCTATGCGTGTCATGCCATTCTCCTGTAAAGGGGCAAAATATAATCTGTTATACGAGGATTTCCGCAACGGTCTGGACATCCTTGTCTCCCCTGCCGGAAAGATTGATTACCACCACAGTGCCTCTTGGAAGTCCAGGCGCCAGTTTCTGCAGGTAGGCCACCGCGTGGGCGCTTTCCAGCGCTGGGATGATGCCCTCTGTCTCGGAAAGCAGCCTGAATCCGTTGAGGGCCTCCTCGTCGTCTATCGCCTCGTAACGCACCCTGCCCGTATCCTTGAGCGCGCTGTGTTCAGGCCCGACTCCGGGATAGTCAAGGCCGGGGGCCACGGAATGCGCGCCCTTTATCTGGCCCCATTTGTCCTGGAGCAGATAACTCATGGTGCCGTGCAGCACACCGGGAGAGCCGGCTATCAGGGTGGCTGAATGATGCTCTGTGTCAATGCCCTCGCCCGCGGCCTCAACCCCTATGAGCCTGACCTCCTCATCCCTCACAAAGGGATGGAAAATTCCCATGGCGTTGCTGCCTCCGCCCACGCAGGCGATTACAACATCGGGCAGTCTTCCCAGGGCCTTTTTGATCTGGCTTCTGGTTTCCCTGCCGATGACGCTCTGGAAGTCACGGACCATGACGGGATATGGATGCGGCCCGACCACGGAGCCGATGACGTAATGCGTGTCCTGCACATTGGTAACCCAGTCCCTTATGGCCTCGTTTATGGCATCCTTTAGGGTCTGAGTGCCTGATTCCACTGTTATCACCCTGGCGCCGGTAAGTTGCATGCGGAAGACGTTCATGGACTGGCGGACCGTATCCTTTCTGCCCATGTAGACCTCGCATTCAAGTCCCATGAGAGCCGCTGCGGTAGCGGTGGCAACACCATGCTGCCCGGCCCCTGTCTCTGCGATGATCCTGGTCTTGTTCATGCGTTTGGCAAGCAGCACCTGGCCTATGGTGTTGTTTATCTTATGAGCCCCTGTGTGGGTAAGGTCTTCCCGTTTAAGGAACACCTCCACGCCTCCCAGCGCCTCGCCAAGGCGTCTGGCGTGATAAAGCGGGGTAGGGCGGCCCACGTAGTCCTTGAGGATATCCCTCATCTCTTTTTTGAAATCCGGATCTCTTATGGCCTCTTTGTAGGCCTTTTCAAGCTCTGTAAGGGCGGGCATAAGGGTTTCCGGCACGAATTTTCCACCGTAAATCCCGAAATGTCCCCTCCTGTCCGGATTGATGGTCTTTTTTCCGTTGGAATCAGTCATTGTCTTGTTCATGATAGCTCCTGACCGCCTGTATAAAGGCCTCTACCTTTTTCATGTTTTTAATGCCCGGGGCGTCTTCAAGACCCGAACTTGCGTCGATTCCCCATGGCCCTGCCGCCCGTATGGCCGAGATTACGTTATCCGGGGTAAGCCCGCCAGCCAGTATCACGGGCCTTGTCAGGCGCCTGCAGGCATGCGCGGCAATACTCCAGTCAAAGGTTTTACCCGTTCCCCCGGATGCTTCCGGGGCCCAGGTATCCAGCAGAAAACCCCTTACAGCCTGCTGATACCGATCAAGCGTGTTGATATCGTCCCTGTTCCTGATCCTGTGGGCCTTTATCACCCTGGGCGCGAATTTCGCGCACAGCTCAACGGATTCATTGCCGTGCATCTGGATAAGATCCAGCTGGCAGCTGGCCATGATCTCGGAAAGTTCTTCAGGGGACGGATCCACGAACACCCCGACCGTCTGGACCAGGGGAGGAAGGTCACTGATGATTTCCATGGCCTGCCGGACAGTAACCTGCCTGGGACTTTTTGCGAAAACCAGACCGATGGCATCAGCGCCTGCCGCCGCCACGGCTGTTGCCTGCTCCCTGGTGGTAATGCCGCAGATCTTGATCCTGGGCCGGGAGGTCTTTGCCGGGTATGTCAGATGCTTCATGCCCCTTTTCCTGCCTCAACAAGGCGGCGGAGATGCGATGGCCTCTCAGGAGATGCCGCCAGCGCCTCGCCGATAAGGGCCGCTGTCACCCCGTGTTCAAAAAGCTGTTTCATGTGATCGGCGCTTGAGATGCCGCTCTCACTTACCATCGGTATGTTCCCCGGCATGATCTGCCTGATGGCAAAGGTGGTCTCCAGGGACACGCTGAAATCGCGCAGGTTGCGGTTGTTCACGCCAATAAGGCCCGCGTCCGCGGCAAGCGCCCGTTCCATCTCGTGGGGGTCATGAACCTCCACCAGCGCGTCCAGGCCTGATTCCATGGCATGGGCAAGAAGTTCCTCCAGGAGCACCTGATCAAGGATGGCAACTATAAGCAGTATGGCGTCGGCTCCAAAGGCCGCGGATTCATCTACCTGAAAATGATCAATGATAAAATCCTTTCTCAGGAGAGGAAGGGAGACTTTTCCCCTTATTTGCGGAAGAAACGCAAGGTTTCCCTGAAAGAATTTTTCATCTGTCAGGACGGATACGGCCCTTGCCCCGCCTGTTTCGTAATCCTCCGCAAGGGCTACCGGATCGAAATCAGGGCATATCAGGCCCTTGGAGGGAGAGGCCTTTTTTACCTCGGCAATAATTGAAACACCGGGATCCGAGATAAGGGCCTTCTTAAACCCGCGCCCGGGGCCGGGGTCAAAGGAGGGTGGATTCAGGCCGCGGCTTTTGCGGTCTTTGACCTCTTCTTTTTTGTGAGCGACGATTGTATCCAGTATATTCATGAGTTTTCTTTTTTACAGGCCTTTGATGCGGATATCAATGCCTTGAGCTTGTCCATGGCACGGCCTGAGTCAATGGTGTCCCGGGCGATTCCGACCCCTTCCCTTAATGAGGGCGCCTTTCCTGCCAGGAAGATGGCCGCCCCGGCATTTAAAAGCACCATGTCGCGCCTGGGTCCTTTTTTTCCGGAGAGTATATCAAGGGTGATCCGGGCGTTTTCCGCGGGCCCGCCGCCCTTAAGATCTTCAAGGGAGCAGGGCTTAAGCCCGGCGTCCTCAGGCGTAATGACGGTTTGCGAGACCTTTGTGCCGTCCCATTCCGCGACCACGGTTGGCCCAAGCAGGCTCAGTTCGTCAAGGCCCCCTTCACCGTGTACCACCCATGCCCTCAGGGCGCCCAGGCGGCCGAGAACATCGGCCAGGACAGTGGTGAGCTCCGGATCGTAAACACCCATGAGCTGGACGTTTGCCCCGGCAGGGTTGGTCAGGGGACCCAGCACATTGAATATGCTCCTGATTCCTATCTCCCTCCTCGGGCCGATGGCGTATTTCATCGCCGGATGAAGGCCGGGCGCAAACAGGAATCCTATGCCTGTCTGCTCAATACATCCTGCGACCTCCCCGGGTGAAAGCGAAAGTTCCACGCCAAGGGCCTCCAGCACGTCGGCGCTGCCCGACCGGCTGGATACCGAACGGTTTCCATGCTTTGCCACACTGCAGCCTGCCCCTGCCACCACAAAGGCCGAGGTCGTGGAGACATTGAATGTGCCAATCCCGTCCCCCCCTGTGCCGCATGTGTCCACGAGGACCTCGTCTTCCGCCAGTTTTACAGGCACCTTTATGGCCTTCATCCTCATGGCCCTGGCGGCGCCTGTAATTTCCTCCGGCGTTTCCCCCTTTACGCGCAGGGCCACCAGAAAGGCCCCTATCTGCGCTGGAGTGGCCCGGCCCTCCATGATTTCCGTCATTACGGAGATGATCTCCTGTTCTTTCAGGTCCGTGCCCTGAACAAGCTGTCCAATCGCTTTCTTGATTGCTTCCACGTCTACATCTCCAGGAAATTTTTCAAAAGATTCATGCCTTCAGGGGTCATGATTGATTCGGGATGGAACTGGACCCCTTCGATGGGAAGGCTCCTGTGCCTTATGCCCATAAGCTCATCCTGTTCAGACCACGCGGTCGGCTCCAGGCATTCAGGAAGGCTTTGCACATCGACAATCAGGGAATGGTATCTCATGGCCTCAAAGGGGTTTGGAAGGCCCCTGAAAACCCCGCGGCCGTCATGTCTGATCATGGAGGTCTTGCCGTGCATCAGCCTTTCCGCACGCACTACCCTGGCGCCAAAGGCGGCGCCAATTGACTGATGCCCGAGGCACACGCCAAGAATGGGAATCCTTCCGGCAAAGTGCCTGATGGCGGCTATGGAGATTCCGGCTTCATCAGGGGTGCATGGGCCAGGAGAAATCAGAAGCCTGGAGGGATCCATGGATTCGATGCCTTTTATGTCGATTTCGTCGTTTCTGAATACCTTGATCCGGGCGCCCAATGTTCCCAGGAACTGGACAAGGTTATATGTAAAAGAGTCGTAGTTGTCGATTACAATAAGCATTTTTCTTCCATACCGTACCGTTCGATGACCCGCAAACGTCAGACCCGGATGGGGGCTCAGGAGTTTTCGGCCACGTGTATCGCCTTTAAAAGGGCCCCTCCCTTGTTAAGGGTTTCCTCCCATTCCCTTGTGGGATCTGAATCCGCGACAATGCCGGCCCCTGCCTGCAGGTACAGCATGTCGCCCTTCTGGCACAGGGTCCTGATAGTAATTGCGAGGTCCATGTTTCCGGAAAAACCCAGATATCCCACCGCGCCCGCGTATGGTCCCCTCCGGCTGTGTTCAAGCTCCTCTATGATTTCCATGGCCCTTATCTTGGGCGCGCCACTCACGGTGCCGGCAGGGAAACATGCCCGTATCACGTCAAACATGTCCCTGCCCGGGAGAATTTCTCCGGTCACCCCGGATACTATATGCATTACATGCGAGTAACGTTCAATGGTCATCAGGTCCTTGACCTTGACCGTGCCCATTTTTGAGACACGGCCAACATCGTTTCTTCCCAGGTCAACGAGCATAAGATGCTCGGCCCGCTCCTTCGGGTCAGCTAACAGCTCCTTTTCCAGGGCCAGATCCTCGGCAGCAGTGGCTCCCCTGGGCCTGGTCCCGGCAATGGGCCTCAGCTCAATCGTTTTTCCGGTCAGGCGAACCAGAATTTCAGGAGATGAGCCGATCAGGACCTCGTCCCTCATGTGAAGGTAATACAGATATGGAGAGGGGTTAATGCGCCGCAGGGCCCTGTAGAGTTCAAAGGGAGGCACATGGCTCTGGCCTGAAAATCGCTGGGAAAGGACCACCTGTATGATGTCACCCGCCCTTATATACTCTTTGGCTCTCCTTACCATCTGTTCAAATTTTTCCTGGGGCACTTCCGGGGAAAGCGCTGTGGGTGGCGTGGACCTGGATGGAGGATCAGGGTAGTCCAGGCCCTGACGGATTTTCCGGATCACCTTGTCAATGGATTTCAGGCCGTGGGAATAAAGGGCGTCCAGGTCGTCGTCCCTGTCTACTGAAAGGCAGGCGATAATCTGAAGGCTTTGCCTGATGTTATCGTATACGAGAAGAAGCTCAGGGAACATGAAAAGGGAATCGTGGAAGCCCATGTGTTCATCAAGGGTTTCCGGAAGCCTTTCCATGAAACGTACCATGTCGTAGCCCAGGAAGCCTACAGCTCCACCGTAGAACCTGGGAAGGCCGGGGATGTCAGCGGGCCTGAACCGTTTCATGGTGTCTCTCAGCGCCTCCAGTGGATCCGGGACCGTGGATCTCGTTTTTTCCCCGCGAACCTCGGTAAAGACCTCGTTCCCCCGGGAGCCGAAGATCATGAACGGATTAAGGCCGATAAAACTGTACCTGCCCCAGTTTTCGCCGCCCTCCAGGCTTTCCAGGAGAAACGAGTAGCCGTCTCCATCCAGTTTTTTATAAAGGGATACCGGGGTATCCAGGTCAACCGGAAGTTCCTTCCATATGGGAACAATGTTGTTTTGACCGGCAAGTGCCTTAAAGGTATCCAGATCAGGGGTAACCATGTGTGAATCCGCTTCCCAAGTCCGTGCCCTGGTTTGATCAGTTATGGGTTTTTAATAAAAAGGGCCGTGGACATCATTGTTGTCCACGGCCCTTTTGACTTCAGACGATATTGCTTTCAGCCTGAACGGTGTGGACACCGCCTTCCCGCATTCCAGTTACACCACTGCCATCGGATAGCTGAATTTGCCGGGCTGAAAGGTTTTTTTATTGCCATTATCATTGAACCACGTAATTCCACTTGCAGATTTATTCATGCTGTCCATATCTCATCACATAAATGTTCAACTTTGTCAATAGGCGCAGTGGGTGTTTCCACGGCAACAACAAGGTAAATGAGGTGACAGGGCCTGTCGAGGGTTGATTATGGCTGGAGGATAATTCGTTTTGATCTGGCGCTGTCGGTCTGGTCTGGAGGGGCCTTTCAGCTCCGTCAGTCGGGCCTTTTCCGCTTCCGCCGCACTCCCGAATCACCCGGCCCTCCAGACCTGTGAGACGCTGCAGGCGATTCGTGCCGGATAAACGACCTGCCTTTCGGCAGGCATTGAGGAACAGAAGGCCTTTGAGTCCCCCTGGGTCCTTCCTTATCCCTTGCCGGGATCTGCATTAAAAAAATCAGCAGCCCTTTTAACCAGGATTATAACCGAAAATCAGCGTCTTAATTGGTGGATGTGTGGGCCAGGCCGACTGGCGTAAATCGTCTGCGGGCAGTATCCACCGTATCCGGTGATCCGGCACTGTATGCGGGAGTGCGTTGGTTATGCCTTCTGAATAATGCCGCAGCCGCCCCGCCTGGGATCTCCCACCCCTGATCCCCCGGGTTCCACCGCATGAACTCCCCCGAAGTATACGTCAATACCCGGCCATATGTTCACACGGAAGGATTCTCCGACCTGCGCCGTCGATTTTTCAGGATACCCATCTTCCACCTGCAGGGATTCACCGTCCCAGTGGATCCGGGGAGAGTTTACCGCTGCTTCCAGGTCCATTTCAAAGTCCAGGCAGTTGACTATGACCTGTGTAATGGCAGTGCGTATCCGTTTGCTGCCTCCGCTGCCAAGTACCAGCTTCACGTCATCTTTTCTCATTACTATGGTTGGAGACATCATGGATGAAACCCTGATCCCGGGGGGAGAACAATGGAAGCCCTGCGGATGCAGATCATCCTCCCCCATCATGTTGTTGAGCATGATGCCAGTGGACGGAGCAAAATATCCTGAGCCTTCCCCGTTTGAATTGGTCATGCTTGCCACATTTCCAAAGGTGTCGGCAATGCTCATGTGCGTGGTGCCCCTGAAAAATCCCCTCCGGATTCCGGACGCAATGGCCCCGGGCACATCAGGATCAAGATGTTCAAGGTTTGAAAACCCGCTTTTCCTTTCCCTGTCCACCGCTTGCATAACCTCTGTCATCAGCAGCAGGTGGCCGGGAGAACCCCATTTCTGGCCGCGGAGCGGGAACCGTTCAAGGATCTTGAGCGCAAGGGCTATAAGCGAGCCTCCAGACGAGGGGGCTGGATTTGTCAGGATCCTGTTTTTTCTGTATGTGAATTCCAGCGGGTTTCTTTCAATTACCTGATAATCGCGCAGGTCCTTCAGTGTGATAAGCCCTCTGCCCTGATCCATGTCGAGCGCGACGCGTCTTGCCGTTTCTCCCTCATAAAATTCCCGGCCCATGTGTTCGGGCAGGGTTTCCAGGAAGGACGCGAGATCCGGGTTTTTAAGCAGGTCGCCCTCGCAAAGGTATCTGCCATCCGGGCTGAATATGGACCGGCCTTCAGGGGAATGAAGCATGATGGGGCGCAGAAGATCCAGGAAATAGGCCTGGTGGGAGTTGAGGCTGACGCCGTGTCTGGCAAGATGGATGGCAGGCTGCAGAATTTCCCTGAGGGGCATGGAGCCAAGGCGCCTGTGTACGTGAAGCAGTCCCTTCAGTGTGCCGGGTACGGCAACCGAACCAAGACCTATATTAAAAATCTGGTCTGAACCTGGAAAACGCACGGTTACAGGGAAAAAATGCGGTTTTGGGCACGGGTCCGACCTGTCCTTTCCGGGGGTGTCCACAAAAAAATCAAAAAGTGTTTCCATACCCCCTGCTGTCCGTGCCAGCAGGAATCCTCCGCCTCCAAGGCTCGTGAGGGCAGGTTCTGCCACCGAACCGGCAAAGCCCGCGGCAACAGCCGCGTCGAAGGCATTGCCCCCGGCCTTGAGTACCTCTGCCGCGGCATTGGCCACCATGGGATGTCCTGCCGCGATAGTCGCGTGGTCCATTTTCATTTCCAGAATTCTCTCCTCAGCCTGTCTATGGTACGGGGAAAACTCAGCGTCCGGCGGTAAAGCGCCCTTTGCCTGTCGCTGCTTGTTCCCTCGCTCAGTATTCTGTTGAGTGGCAGCATATATACACGGGAGCCGAGGTTTCTGGCAATGGGTGAGAGGGTATCCACAAGGCTGGACGCGGCCTGGGCGATAGTGCTCATGCTGCCCGACGGCGAGACA
Source organism: Deltaproteobacteria bacterium (assembly GCA_027023445.1). Classification (GTDB taxonomy): domain Bacteria; phylum Desulfobacterota; class Dissulfuribacteria; order Dissulfuribacterales; family JALVPX01; genus JALVVK01. Next base: position 17,082 of record JALVVK010000084.1, read on the forward strand.
TAGTTTCCACGCAGACCGTATCTTACCGCCTGCCATCTATTGGCCAGAATGAGCTGGCGGTGCATAAGCCCGCTGAGGGACCTGTTCATGATTGCCTGAACCGTTGCCTGGATAAGCGCTCCAATGGCAATTATTTCATCCAGTCGGCAGGGCAGGTCACATATCCTGACTTCCAGGGTGCCAAGCTCCGGATGGGGCCTTACGTCCCACCAGATGTCGCGCACCTGTTTGATGGCTCCTGTCTCCTTCAACATGTCCATGAGCCGCTGATATTCCTCCCATGTGCCAAGTGGGGCAGGTATGCCGGTTCTGGGCAGTGCGCCAAAGAGCCTTGAACGGTAGGAATAGAGGCCGGTGTCCCTGCCTTCAAAAAACGGGGAGGACGTGGTCAATGCGAGAAATATGGGCAGGAAGGCCCGGATATGATCAAAAACCATTATGGCGGTTTTGCCGTCCGGCATGCCTATGTGTACGTGAAGTCCCTGGGTGATAAGCCTTCTTCCGACCTCCTGGAGTTCCCGCATGATTTCCCTGTATCGTTCGCCACTGGTGAGGATCTGGCCTGACGAAGAGGAAAAGGGATGCAGACTGGCAGCATAGGTTACGCAGCGTGCCTGGCCGGATATCTTTTCCAGATAGCGGATGGTTGCTGCCAGATCATCCAATGCCTCATCAGGGGAATCGCATATCCCGGTGGTAATCTCTACCATGGATCGGATAAATTCCTCCTTTACGCGGGTTTTATGCGCCTTGTCCACCATCTCAAGGATCCTGGGAGCGGCGGGTGTCAGCGCAAAAGAGTCCGGGTCAAGGAGCTGGAATTCCAGCTCAATGCCAATGGTAAGCGGTTTACTCGCTGTAAAAATCATTTCGCAGGTACATCATGACAACAGTTGCAAGGAAGGCCGCCCCTATGGGAAGTACCCCCTCGTCAAAGTCAAAGCGTGAGCTGTGGGCAGGGGCTGATTCCCATCCCTTTTTTGACGCCCCGAATCTTACAAAACATCCGGGAATCTCCCTGAGATAATAGGCGAAATCCTCTCCTCCAAGACTTGGGTGGGCCTGGCGTACCACACCCTGTTTCCCGACGACCCTGAGTGCGGCCTGCCTGGCCGTCTCCGCGGCATCTTCATGGTTTATCACAGGAGGGTAGCCCTGGGTGAAGGAGATTGATGTCCTGGCATGGTAAAGTTCTCCTGTTGCCTTGACCATGCGTTCCAGGCCGCTGATGAGTTTCTCCCTCACTTCGGCATGCGTGGTGCGAATGGTCCCTTCAAGATGGGCCTTGTCGGCAATGACGTTGGCAGCATGCCCTCCCTTTATGCTGCCTACCGTTACAACGCTGGGGTATACCGGGTTTATCTCCCTGGATACAAGGGTCTGGATGCTCATGACCAGGAGACTGGCCACCACAATGCTGTCCACCGTCTCGTGGGGCCTTGCCGCATGTCCTCCCCTGCCATTTATGTCAATGGAAAAGGTGTCCGCATAAGCGCATATTATGCCAGGTTGCACGGCGATCTGCCCCACGTCGAAGTGCCGGTCTATATGCCCGCCGAAGATCGCATCCACCCCTGAAAGGGCGCCCCCTTCTATCATGCGCTTCGCACCTCCGGTGGATTCTTCAGCGGGCTGGAAAAGCAGACGAACTCTGCCGCAAGGCCTGGCCCTTTGCAGCAGGGCGGCCGCCCCCAGAAGCATGGCCACGTGGCCGTCATGACCGCACGCGTGCATTATGCCGGGGTTTTGGGACGCAAAGGCAAGCCCTGTTTTTTCCTTTATTGGCAGGGCATCCATGTCCGCCCTGAGAGCCACGCATCTTTTATCCGGGGCCGCGTTTCCTGTCTCCCCGATAACACCTGTGCCGGCGATGCCTTTTTTGTACCTGATACCCAACCGCTCCAGCTCACGGCAAATCAGCTCAGAGGTTTTATGTTCGCTGAAGCCGAGTTCGGGGAATTCGTGTAACCTGCGCCTGATTTCCACCATGCGCGATGAAATTTCCGGATCTGCTCTTAATGCCTGTCCGTTCACTGGACCATCCTCTCTGATTTTGGAAACAGCTTAATATACATAAAAAAGGATATTGCCGTCATTAATTGGCGTCATTAAAGGATAAAGAATCAGTTCCGGCACTACGCGATTCTCCAAGAATTATCGCGAGGAACAGGTTGAGATGCTGGAATTTTCCCTGCCGGGTGGATAGGCCAGGCGTTTTAGTTAAAGAAAGGCCTCATAACTCCGATAACCTTTAACAGGCGGAATAATTAGTAAAGGAGGCCTTTAAAATGAGTGCCAGAACAGTCGAGAAATTTTCAATCATCAGGACGGTTGTTTGGTTTGCGATATCAATTTGCCTTGTGTTAGTCCCATTCCCCCTGGTCCATGCCTCGCAGGGGGTAACATCTACTTCCATATTACTTTGTGCCTCCAATGCCCAGAGTGGACCGGCCATGTTTCTCGGAAAAGAGTACACAAAGGGTTTTAATGCGGTATTTTCCCAGGTCAATAAAAATAGTGGTATTAACGGCAGAAAGATTGAGCTGAATGTTCTCGATGATGGTTATGAGCCTGACAGGGCCATTGAAAACACCAATAAGTTTGTCAACTCTGGCTGCTTTCTCCTAACAGGTTATGTGGGGACTCCAACCTCCAAGGCAACCCTCCCTGTAGCAGAAAAGGCAGGCATTCCCTACTTTTTCCCCTTTACAGGCGCAGAATTTTTAAGAAATCCGGTCCGGCCTCTGGTCTTTAATCTGAGGGCCTCATATTTTATGGAGACCGAAGAGATGGTCCATTACCTTGCGGATGTGAAGGGGCTGAAGAAAATAGCCATCTTCTATCAGGATGATTCATATGGCCGCGCAGGGCTTAAGGGGTTTAAAAAGGCCATGGACAAGAGGGGACTAAAAATAGCGGGGGAGGCCACATATCCAAGAAACACCGTTGCTGTGAGCAGGGCCGTTATAACTATGCGCAGGATAAGGCCTGAGGCGATAGTAATGATCGGGGCATATGAGCCATGTGCCGCCTTTATCAAGAAGGCGAAAAAGGTGGGGCTGACCAATACCCGCTTTATAAACATCTCTTTTGTGGGGAGCAAAGCGCTTCTCAAGGAACTCGGGCCATATGGCGAGGGCGTACTGGTTACACAGGTGGTTCCTCTTCCATGGGATAGTTCCCTGCCAGGTATAAGGGATTATTTACAGACAATGAAGGCGGCCTATCCTGGCTTTGAACCCGGTTTTGTGAGTCTTGAGGGTTATCTTGCTGCAAAGACCCTGGTTCAGGTTTTAAAAAATGCAGGCAATGATCCCACGAGGAAATCAGTTGTGGCCGCGGCTGATAATCTCAGAAATTTTGATCTTGGTATAAATGTGCCCATCTCCTTTTCACCCACAGACCATCAGGGCATGGAAAAGGTATATCTTACCGTGATAAAGGACGGAAAATTCCAGCAGGTCAACTATTGATCAGGAGCATAAAATGGGACAGATATTCAGCCGAATAAGGATATCATGGCTTGTGGCAGCTACCTTTGTCTTTGGGATAACGGCCCTTGGCTTCATTTGCCTGTTGTCATACCTCAACATGAAAGATGGCCTTAAGGGCTTTGACCAGGTGGCATCTCTCGTGATTTCGCAAAGTCAAAACGCGGATCAGGACACGGATACCTCTGCCATCCTGACACTTGAGCGTGTAAAGGCAGATATTTTTTCACTCTATGACGCCAACGAACCTCGACTCATAACAAAAGTACAAAAAAGGGCAGAAAGTGATTTTGATGCTATAGAATCCATTCCCAGGGCCAAATCAGTTGTTTCGGGCCTACGACAGTTCATAAAGAAGGCCTCTGAGGTTAACATTGGAATACTTGATGCCAGGAAAAGATGGAAGGCAAAGACGAAAGACATTCTCCAACAGTATGCACAGGTACGCAAAAACATACTGGATGCTGTGGATGAGGCCGAATTCAATCTTATAATGAGTGGAGATGCCATTGCCAGGGCCTCCAACCCTAAAGATGTAAAGAAAAAGACAGACAAGCTCATTAATGTGGACTACATGGCCGTTTCCACCCTCAAGAATATCCTTGGCCATTTCCAGGATTTTCTTTTGATAAGGGCGGAGCTTGCTTCTGTTGACGAGCCGGAATACATGGAACCCTTGAAAGAACGGTTTAACGCCGCCTTTTACAAGATCTCCCAGCTTGTTGGAGGCCTTAACGGCTTGCCTATTGGAAGTAAAACCAAAACTTCCATAAAACATGCCCTGGATTCCATGAAAAGGGATGTTTCCACCATGTTCGGCCTGAGACAGGATATGCTGGCTAAAAAGGCCGAGAAGAATAAACTTATGCACCAGATGGCTGCATTGTCACACCAACTCGATAAAATTTCCGTTGATATTTCTGGGGCAATCACGTCAGAGGTTTCTGCTATAGCAAAGCAACAGAAGGAGCAACTCAATAGCAGGCTTAAAATCATGGGAATAGTACTGGCTGTTAGCGTGTTTCTGTGCCTGTTCATTGGGGTATCTCTGACACGATTCCTTACAAAGCGGTTTGAGGCGGTTGCACGTCTGCTTAACAGTCTTTTTGACAGGATCTCCAGTGGAAATTTCAACTTCAGTGACCTTGAAAGACTCAAGGGAGACGATGAGCTTGCACATATCCAAAATCTTCTTTTTGAGACGGTGGTAAAGGTTGGAAACATCCTGAAGGAGGTTTCCAAGAGCTCCGGAGAGGTCTTTGACAAGACCACCAAACTGGATAAGGCGGCCAACAGTATGGCCATATCGGCTGGCAGGGCAGAAGAAGTCGCAGTGGACATTCAGTCCCTTGCCAAGGTGACAAATGACTATGTCTCAAAGGTAAATTCCTCTATAGAAGAGGTTAACTATGCCATTGACCGGGTAGTTGACCACGTCAGTTCCTCAAGCGCGGATGCCGCAGAAGCGGAGGTAAAATTGACGGACGTAAAGAGTGCGGTAAACGAACTCGTGACATCTTCCCAGAAGATTGGCGAGATCACCAGTCTTATCGGTTCCATTGCCCAACAGACCAATCTCTTGGCCCTTAATGCAACCATAGAGGCCGCAAGGGCTGGAGAGGCTGGTAAGGGTTTCGCTGTTGTGGCCAACGAGGTCAAGGAACTCGCAAAAGAAACAGGTGGATCAGTGGAGGAAATCGAGAGAATAGTATCTGAAATTCAGGACGGTGTTCGCCGGGTAAGTACGACCATAGATCATGCATCCACCACAATTGCCACTATTTCGCAGGAATCCGCCAGGGTAGAAAATAGCATAGAAGAAGAAAGAAACGCCATTCATGAAATCACAAGTCAGGCAGAAGAGACCAAGCACGAAACAGAGGCTATTGTGGAAAGAATAAAGGAAATTGTTGATACCTCACAGACCACCTCTGTCCTTGCAAAAGAGGTGAAGAGTGTATCTGAAAATCTACAGAGTGTAGGGACAAGGCTGAGAGAGGCACTGTCGCGGTTCAGGCTTGGTGCCCAAAGAGATGCCGATGAGGCCGTGTAGGCAGAATTGAAATGGGCTATATCCATTGAGTCCTGGCCCTAAGCCCTGAAATGACCATGCAGTATGCAAATCAAGGGCAGGAATGAAGTGACTTCTTGCGTCTTTAAATACCGTCTCCACCCTCTTTAAGGTACTTGGTCATAAAAGTACATTCGTTGATTTTTATCCCCAAGCCCCTTTTAAAAAAGGTCTTGAGGTAAGTTGTGTGTCACAATTGTTGGAGGTCTTTTCGTTATGAGACCGCCTGACCTTGAGCTGTGTAGTTGGAATAATATCCCCTTAATGTTTTTGGACCCTGATGTACGGTTCAGGATAATTTCGGGGTATAAATTGAATAATCCGTTGTCATCGTTTTTTTCTAATGGTAGTCTTTCGGCATGGACTTTCAACTTAAATGGTTAGCATGGGAAATTACAAGGCGATGTAATCTGCATTGTGTGCACTGCCGTTCATCCTCAGAGATGGACGTCAAGGGTCATCCGGATTTTCCCCTGGAGGAGGCACGCAGGGTAATAGACGATATAGCAGGTTTTGCAAGGCCTGTTGTGGTCCTGTCCGGCGGGGAGCCTCTTTTGAGAGACGATGTGTTTGAGATCGCCTCTTATGGCACGCGGAAAGGCCTCAGGATGTGCCTTGCCACCAACGGAACGCTGGTAACACCCGATGTGTGCGGGAAGATCAGGGATTCCGGTATCTGCATGGTTTCCCTGAGCCTTGATGGCTCCACCGCGGAGGTGCACGACAATTTCAGGCAGCAGCCGGGAGCCTTTGACGGCACCATCAACGCCGCCCGGCTGTTCAGGGAAAACGGCATCAGTTTCCTGATCAATTCCTCATTTACCAAAAGGAATCAGCCAGAGGTGCAGAAGGTTTACAGACTGGCAAAGGAGATCGGGGCCACGGCGTGGTACATGTTTATGATTGTGCCTACAGGAAGAGGTAAGGAAATCCTGGACGAACTTATATCGCCTGAGGATTATGAGGAACTTCTCAAGTGGCACTATGAGATGGAAAAACATGAGGACCAGATCCTTGTAAGGCCGACCTGCGCTCCCCATTACTATCGTATAAGGATGCAGATGGCCAGGAAGGAAGGAATCAAGGTCCAGCATCGTTCCCTGAAGTTTTCCACGGGAGGGGCGAAGGGATGCCTGGCAGGCCAGCTTATCGCCCTGATTGACGTGGATGGAAATGTTCTTCCCTGCAGCTACTTCCCCAAGGCCGCGGGCAACATAAGGGAATCCTCCATGAAAGATATATGGGAGAACAGCCGGCTTTTTAAAGAACTCAGGGATTATTCCTCATACAGGGGGCGTTGCGGCAAGTGTGAGTACGTGAGGGTTTGCGGGGGGTGCAGGGCCAGGGCCTATGCCATAAACGGTGATTATCTGGCAGAGGAGCCCTTTTGTAACTACATGCCTAAAAATTATTCCTGATTATACACTTCAGATGCCTGAGAAAATGATTTACCGTGGAAATAGCTCATGGGGCATAGCTCATGATTTAAGGAAAAGGATGATTTTTTGTGACTATCATCTTGTGAGCCATGGGCATGAAAATGCTGGATGATAAGTGGTGAATTGTAAATTATAGCAAGCAAGATTTTTAATCTTTTACTTTGAGCTTTGAGCTATTTCTTCCAGTTGCGTTCCCTTTGCCATGTATGTTTGGCAAACTTGCGAGCCGCATAATCCGGGATTATACAGTGGATAAAGGCTGATACAGGAGGATACGAGTGAACGACGCTTTTTTGAAGGCCTGCGCAGGTGAACCCGTTCGCCCGGTGCCGGTATGGATCATGAGACAGGCCGGACGATATCTACCTGAGTACAGGGAAGTAAGGGGACAGACGGATTTCCTCACCCTTTGCAAGACCCCTGAGCTGGCCGCAAAGGTAACATTGCAGCCGGTTGATATACTGGGAGTGGACGCGGCCATCCTCTTTTCAGACATACTTATTCCCCTGGAGGCCATGGGGTCCGGGCTTGTTTTTTCCGAGGGACGCGGCCCTGTGCTGGATCCTCCCTTCAGGTCAGAGGCCGACCTTGACCGCTTGCACTGCATAGACCCGGAATCAGAGGTTCCTTTTGTGCTTGAGACCATTCGAATACTAAGGGAGCAGTTGAAACACAAGGTGCCACTTATCGGTTTTGCCGGCGCCCCGTTCACCCTGGCCACCTACCTGATTGAAGGTGGGACAACCAAGTCCTTTGTGCATACCAGGCGTCTGCTTTTTGGAGTTCCTGCGCTTTTTGCCAGTCTGATGGAACTGCTTACCGACGTAACCATTGCGTATCTAAGTTCCCAGATTCGAGCCGGGGCCCAGGCCGTTCAGCTGTTTGATACCTGGGCAGGGATACTGTCCCGGGAGGAATACGGGGCCCATGTGCTTCCCCATGTAAAGCGCATCATGGAGGAGCTTTCATCCCTGGGGGTGCCGAGGATCTACTTTGTCCTGGATGGCTGTCACATACTGGAATCCATAAAAGAGACAGGAGCCGACGTGATCGGGCTTGACTGGCGCACAGAGATTTCCCGCGCTGTTTCAAGGCTTGGGCCAGAGGTGGTTCTTCAGGGCAACCTCGATCCCGGCTGCCTGTTCATGCAGGAGGAGGCCCTCAGGAGGCGGGTGGCCCGCATCCTTGAGCAGGGCAGGGAGGCAAGGGCCCACATATTCAACCTGGGACACGGCATCATGCCTGAGGTGTCCCCGGAAAAGGCCAGGCTACTGGTCGAGATGGTCCATGAACTGTCTGCGTAACTGCTGAAATGACCGGGATTGTTCTTCTTAACATGGGAGGCCCTGATTCCCTGGACGCGGTAAGGCCTTTTCTCTACAATCTTTTTTCAGACAGGGATATTATTCAGCTTGGTCCCTCTTTCCTGCAGCCCCTGATCGCCTGGTCCATAGCACGCAAGAGGGCGCCTAAGAGCCGGGCCGCGTATGAGAAGATAGGCGGCAGGAGCCCCCTTGCCGATATCACCGCCAGGCAGGCGGATGCCCTGCAATCCCTTTTAAACAGTAGAGGAGCGGGGCGGGTGATCGTTGCTTCCGGCATGCGCTACTGGCATCCCCGCACCATTGATGCCTTGAAGGGGCTGAAGGCGCAGGGCGTTAAAAAGGTTCTTGGCCTGTCTCTTTATCCCCACTACAGCAGGGCCACAAGCGGCACGTCTCTCAGGGATTTCAAAAAGGCGGCGGCCTCGCTTGGTCTTGACGCCACCTCCATTGACTGTTATCCAGATCATCCCGGATATGTTGCCGCCCTTGCTCAGGTAGTGACAGAGGGAGAGCGCAGGCTCAGGCGGGAGGCTGAATCCTTCACCCTGGTGTACAGCGCCCACAGTCTTCCAAAGAGTATGATAGACCAGGGGGACCCATACGTGGATCACCTTCACCGGACCATCTCAGCGCTTGAGGCACTGACAGGCATAAGGGGCAGGCTTTGTTTCCAGAGCAGAAGCGGACCTGTTGAATGGCTTGAGCCTGCAACCGATGTCATGCTGAATGAGCTTGCGTCCAGGGGGGAAAAGGCCTTGCTGGTTCTCCCGATAAGTTTCGTTTCCGATCACATTGAGACCCTGTACGAGATAGACATGCTATATGGAGATATGATGGCAAAAAGAGGAGTAAGACTTCTGCGAACACAGTCCCTTAACGATAACGCGTTGTTTATCAGCGCCCTTGCGGATATGGCCCTGGAAAAAATAAAGGAGGAAGGATGGCAAGGGTAGTTGTCATTGGAGGGGGCATGTCCGGCCTTTCCCTTGGATATTTTATAAGACAAATGCGTCCTGACTGGGAACTTGCCGTGCTTGAGGCGGAAAACAGGGCCGGAGGCAAGGCCTGGACCGTTGAGCAGGAAGGATTCGTTATAGAGAGAGGAGTCAACGGGGTCCTGGACAACAAGCCGTCAACCCTGGATCTCGCGGAGTCTGTTGGTTTAAGGCCCCTGCGCAGTTTTGACACCTCCAGGAAGAGGTTCGTGGTAAAGGACGGAAGACTGGTAAAGCTGCCCGAGGGGGCGGGAGAGTTCCTGAAAACTCCTTTGCTTTCTCCCTGTGGCAAACTCCGGGTAATGGCTGAACTTTTTGTCCCCAGAGGGGATCTTTCCAGGGATGAGTCCCTGGAGGAGTTCGCGACAAGGCGCCTTGGCAGGCAGACGCTTGAGAGGCTGATTGATGCCATGTCCACTGGCATCTATGCGGGGGATTCGTCCCGCCTGTCACTGAAATCCTGTTTTCCCAGGATATATGAGCTTGAGAGGGATTACGGGGGGCTCATAAAGGCAATGCTGACCCTTCAGATAGAGGCAAGGAAGAAGGGCGGGAAGGGCCCTGGCGCAGGACCCGGAGGCACCCTTACCTCCTTTGACCGGGGTATGTCTGAGCTGGCTGACGCCGTTGCGCGTTCCCTGGGGTCCAGCTTCAGGCCGGGCCATTGCGTGGAAGGCGTGGAACCGGCAAAATATGGCTGGCTGGTTCATCTGAAAGGGGGCAAAAGCATGGAGGCAACACACGTTGCTTTCGCGTGTCCCGCTACCCAGGCAGGGAACCTTCTCAGGCCGCTCAATCCGGAGGCGGCAGATATTATATCGAATATATATTATCCCCCGGTTGCTGTTGTCGCCCTGGGATTTAGGAAAGGTTCCCTTCCCCGGGAACTTGACGGATTCGGTTTTCTGTGTCCTGGGCGCGAAAGGCGAAAGATTCTGGGGTGCCTCTGGGATTCGTCCATCTTTAAGGGCAGGGCGCCTGAGGGCTACGAACTTTTAAGAGTGCTTGCGGGAGGCGCCCGCCTGCCGCAGTTGGTGACACTCTCTGACGAGGAGCTTCTTCACATCGTACGCAAGGACCTGGGGGACCTGATGGGCCTTAAGGCGGCCCCGGATTTTATCAGCATATTCCGCTGGGACAAGGCCATTCCGCAGTATGAGGTAGGATACGCGGATTCCATGGAAAGATTTTTCCGTTCCATGGCGCCTTATAAGAATCTTTATTTCCGGTGTAACTGGGTAGGTGGGGTAAGCCTTAACGACTGCGTTGCCAACTCAAGGTCCGTGGCGGAGTCCATGGCGGCATAGTAAGAGAGGATTGCCGCTTGCTGTAGCGACGCGCCAGCGGGCGGTAACTCTGATGAACCAAGGGTTCATGATAATCCTGTTGTCCTGTCCATGCGCCAGCGAGCAAGAAACAAGGTTGTCAGGGCTGGCAAGCCATATTACGATCAATTTATATTTGCTGTCTTTATAAAACCTTATCCGTTCCCTAAGGCCAATCACCTTATAAAAATGGAGGTTATCAATGAATAAAGGTGACTTTAAAGGTCCTGACCTTTCAAGGATAAAACCATCCAAGTTGCCGATTCGTTCAGTCGTTGGTTTCATCGGGCTCTTCCTGGTGGCGCTTGTGCTGTGGAATTCATGGTTTACGGTTGAACCCGAGGAGGTCGGAGTCATATTGAGATTCGGCAAATATGCCAGGGAGGCGCCGCCGGGCCTTAATTTCAAGCTCCCTGACCCGATAGAGACGGTAATAAAGGTGCCTGTGCAGAGGCAGCTTAAGGAGGAATTCGGATTCCGGACAACCGTGCCCGGCGTAAGGACCAAATATTCCAAGAGCAACTATGAAAACGAATCCCTTATGCTTACCGGAGATCTCAACGTGGCCGTGGTGGAATGGTCCACCCAGTACAGGATAAAAGATCCTTACAAATTTCTTTTTAAGGTCAAGGACTTGAGAAAGACCTTCAGGGACATGAACGAATCCATCATGCGCGAGGTGGTCGGGAATCGGAACGTAAACGATATACTCACGGTGGGACGCCAGGAGATAGCATCTGAGGTAAAAAGACGTCTCCAGAGGCTCTGTGATCAGTACGAAACCGGTATTGCCGTGGACCAGATCGTTTTACAGAATGTTAATCCTCCGGACCCTGTAAAGCCGTCATTCAACGAGGTCAATCAGGCTCAGCAGGAAAAGGAAAAGATGATAAACGAGGCTATGGCGGCATATAACCGGATAATCCCAAAGGCGAAGGGTGAGGCCCTTAAGACCATCCAGCAGGCCGAGGGCTATGCCACGGACAGGATCAACCGGGCAAAGGGTGATGCAGCGTTTTTTGACGAAATCCTCAAGGCTTATCAGAGGGCGCCTTCTGTCACCAGGGAGAGGTTATATCTTGAGACCATGGAGAATATCTATCCAAAGGTCAGGAACAAGATCATCATAGACAAAAAAATCAAAAGCCTCCTGCCTTTTTTATCACTTAGCAAGGGGGATAAAAGATAATGAAAAGTACTCTTTCTGTAATAGCGGCGGTTATTGTCGTTATTGTTATAATGGTGGTAGGCGGAAGTTTTTACATTGTGAATGAGACCCAGCAGGTGATCATTACCCAGTTCGGCAAACCTGTGGGTAAACCGATTGTGGACCCGGGGCTGCACGTAAAGCTCCCGTTTGTTCAACAGGCCAACTACTTTGATAAGAGATTTCTTGCCTGGGATGGGAATCCCAACCAGATTCCAACCAAGGACAAGAGGTTCATATGGGTTGATACCTATGCCAGGTGGCGGATAGCAAAACCGCTTCTTTTCTTTCAGCGCCTGAGGGACTTGCGGCGCGCCCAGTCCAGACTTGACGACATCCTGGACGGAGAGACACGAAATACCATTGCCAAACACAATCTGCTGGAACTTGTGCGAACATCTAGCCCCACGTCCGGTGACACGGGAACCCATGGTTACATACAGAAGGACGTGATGCAGGAGGTTATCCATTTTGGCAGGGAGAAGCTCTCAAAAGAGGTCCTCAAGGCAGCGCAGGCAAGAAGCGCTGAACTCGGTATAGAGATCCTGGACTTCAGGTTCAAAAGGATAAACTACGTTGAGGCGGTTCGCCGTGAGGTCTATGCAAGGATGATATCGGAGAGAAAACGTATTGCCGAACAGTACCGGTCCGAGGGAGCGGGACAGGCTGCCAAGATCCAGGGAGAAAGGGACAGACAACTCAAGGTGATACGGTCCGAGGCGTACAGAAAGGCCCAGGAGATAAAGGGAAAGGCAGATGCCCAGGCAGCCGATATCTACGCGTCCGCATATAATAAGGACAAGGATTTTTATAAGTTCTTAAAGACCATGAGTACCTATAATAAAATCCTGGATAAGGACACGCTGCTCATTCTTTCAACAGACAGTGAAATCCTGAAATATCTGCAGACGCCGGGCAAATAGCCGTACAGGGGCCGCGCGCCTTATAAACCCGGATTATGCACCTCAAATGGCTGAAAAAATGATTTACCGTGAAAATAGCTCATGGGTCATAGCTCATGGTTTAAGAAATAGGATGATTTTTTGTGACTATCATCTATGAGCCATGAGCATGAAAATGTTGAATGATAAATGTTGAATTGTAAATTATGGCAGACAAATTTTTAATCTTTTACTTTGAGCCTTGAGCTTTCAGCTTTGAGCTATTTCCTTCAGTTGCGTGCCCTTAGCCTTGCATCTTCGGCAAGCTTGCGAGCCGCATAATCCGGGTTTAAGGACCATTTAGCTTTTCCTCCATGTAGCCGATAGATATAAAGATGTGCGTAATGCCAGGCTTGTTTTTTTACAGCCCTGAAAATGATCGTGGCAAGGGGGATATATTAATGAATATTGAAACCGCCCTTTACAGAATAAGCCCCAGGATTCAAAATCTGTTTTATATTTATCTCACACTGACTCTGTTTCTGTTTTTCGCCGTGGCGGCAGCAGGTCAGCACGCGTTTGTGTCCATGGAAACGACCTTGAATGAGGCACCAGGAAGCCTTGTGGCACAGGTGGAAACAGAGAATGGTGCTGCCGCTTACATGATGTCCGCGCGGGCAAAAGGCGCTGGAGAAAAGGCCATGCATTTGCTGTCCTCCCTGAGGTTTTTGTTGTTTTTGCTGGCAGGCAGTGCGTTTTTAATCACGTTATGCGCGGGCGTTATCCTTAACAAAACGTGTTTTGCTCCGCTCAGGGATCTTGGAACACACCTGAGGGAAATGGCCTCAGGACCTGCGGTTAAAGAGGCCCGGATACCTTCCGCGTCGGTTAAAAACGAGATCGGCGAGATTACCTTCCTTATAAACGCCGTGCTTGAAAGAACCGGGCAATACCTTTCCGGCATCGCGTCAAGGGTTAGCCAGGTACAGCAGGAAGTGACTTCAATGGATGAAATTTCAGGGCTTATGTCCGCTGCGGTATCGAAGGTAACGGACATGGCTCATAAGGCGAAAGAGGCTACTGAATCCGCGGATCAGAATGTTACGGTGGTTTCCGTGGCAATGGAAGAAATGAACGCAAGCGCTACGGAAATTGCTGAAAGCACGTCCGAGGCAAGTACCATTGCCAATAATGCTAAAACACAGGCTGACGAGGCAGACGAAGTGATCAACGCCCTTGCCCGCTCATCGCGTAAAATCAGCGAGGTAAGCAAACTCATAGGCTCCATTGCCGAGCAGACCAACCTTTTGGCGCTCAATGCCACAATAGAGGCCGCAAGGGCGGGCGAGGCCGGGAAGGGTTTTGCCGTAGTGGCAAACGAGGTCAAAGAGCTGGCAAGGCAGACCGCCCAGTCCGTACAGGAAATAGAAGATATCGTACGGGATTTGAACGTAAAAAGCGAGCAGGCAACCGGAGTTACACAGGAGATTGTGGATGTAATCGCAAAACTTGCCGAAATCGCTGATACCATAGCATCGGCAGCGGAAGAACAGACTGCTACCACGAATGAATTGAGCTCATACGCCCAGGGGGCTGCTGAGATGGTCGAACAGGCCACAAAATCCATTGAGGGCATTTCTGATATCGGCAGCCAGGCGGCGGAGACGGCAGACAGGGTAAAATCAGCCCTTAAAAGTCTCATTGACCTCACCGAAGACCTCAAATAGCAGGCGTCAGGCATATCTGACTCAGCCTCCTTCCTTTCAGCCATACGGCATTTCCCCGATTTGTCCGTTTTTTATGCCCTTATGCTGAATATGGCATCGTGTTTTCATGCATGAAAATGTTAATGGGCCCAATGTGGCACATTATCCGAATCTGTTTTTGGGCAGGCGCCATTACCGAATTTTTTTCTTGACTACCACAATATATGGTGGTATAAAGCCACAATATATACAATATTTTCCAAAAAATTCTTTAAAATGAGGTGGTTAATGGCCAGCACAATTCATCAACTATTGCCCAGAACCGAATCCTCCCAGCCTGTCCACGAACACAAAAATGTTGAATCCACTGAAAGGGCGCTGTTTGTCCGCACTTCTGACGAAACCCTCAAGGGGTGGAACAGATCACGGATCGTGGAGGCCCTTGTCAAGGAAACCTTTGTTGACAGGGAAACGGCAGAGGACATAAGCCTTGAGGTAGAAAGCTTTATCCGTTCTTCCAGGATCAAGACAGTAACCGCGCCGCTGATCAGGGAGCTGGTGAACGCCCGGCTTGTGGAAAGGGGCCTTGAGGATGCGAGAAGGCTTCATACCAGGTTGGGGACACCGCTTTATGACGTGGAAGAGCTTATCGTGCTGCCAAACAAGGAAAACGCCAACGTGCCTCACGGTCCGGAGGCCACAAACCTTACCCTTGCCGAATGGATTAAAAAGGAGTACGCCCTGCTGCGGGTGTTCAGCGATCAGGTGGCTGAGGCGCACCTGCGTGGCGACATACACCTGCATGACCTTGGCTTTGTTGATCGTCCTTACTGTTCCGGTCAGTCCATTGCCTATGTACAGAAGTTCGGGCTTCATCTTCCCAATTCACTTGCGAACGCCAAACCTGCCAAGCATGCCGAGGTACTGCTGGCCCACATGGTAAAATTCTCAGCGGCCCTTCAGTGCCATTTCGCCGGCGCCATTGGCTGGGATGCGGTCAATCTCTTCTTTGCTCCGTACATTGAGGATCTTACGGACCGGGAGGTAGAGCAGCTTGCGCAGATGCTGATTTTTGAATATTCCCAGCAGGCGGTGGCAAGGGGCGGTCAGGCCATATTCTCAGATATCAATCTCTACTGGGAGATTCCAAAACATTTCGAGTCCGTCCCTGCCCTCGGGCCGGGCGGCGAATACACGGGCAAGACCTATGGCGACTACCTTGAGCAGGCCCAGAGATTTGTATGGGCGCTCTTTGATGTATACAAACAGGGAGATGCCGCGGGCAGGCCGTTCTTTTTCCCCAAGCCCCTTGTGCACATCACCGAGAGGTTTTTCTCCACCCCGGGGCACCAGGATTTTCTGAACCATATCTGTGATGTGGCAAGCCTTAAGGGCAACACCTATTTTGTCTTTGACCGGGGAGAAACCGCCAAGATTTCCGAGTGCTGCCGGCTTTCCTTTAAGCTTGAGGAATCAGACCTGGAAGACGCAAGGCAGCCATGGAAAATGCGCTACAGTGCCCTTCAGAATGTCACGGTTAACCTTCCAAGGCTGGCCTACGAATCCCAGGGAGACGACACGAGGCTGTTCCAGCTTCTGACCGAAAGGGTTGCTCTCTGCGTGCAGGCCCACAAGGAGAAAAAGGCCTTTATCCAGAGGCTCATGTCCTACAAGGACGAGGGTCCCCTGGGGCTCCTTAACATGGAACTTGACGGAGAGCCCTACCTGAGGATGCACCGGGCCTCCTACCTGATCGGCATGACCGGGCTGAACGAACTGGTCAGGGCCCACACGGGCGAGGAACTTCACGAATCAGAGACTGCTGTCAGGTTCGGCCTCAAGGTGATCGCCCACATGAAACTCGTTGCGGATAGGTTCTCCAGGCTGGAGAAGATGAAATTCGTGCTGGAACAGACCCCTGCCGAAAGTACGGCGTACCGTTTCGCAAGGCTTGACCTGGATGCCCACCTGTCTCCGGCAAGGGATGTAATCAAGGGAGACCTTGCGTCCAACCAGGTATATTATACCAATTCCACGCTGTTCGATGTGGGAGCGCCCATGGGGGCCATTGACAGGGTACGTCTGGAAGGCCTGTTCCATCCCCTGATTGAGGCGGGCGCCATCTCGCATATCTGGCTGGGGGAGGCGCGCCCGGACGCAAAGGCACTGTCACAGTTTGTGATAAAGACCTTCCAGCTTACGAAAAACGACCAGATCGCCTTCTCACCGGAGTTCACAACCTGTAATGTCTGCGGAAAGACCTCCAGGGGCCTGCACGACACCTGTGATGCCTGCGGATCCTCCGACGTGGATGGCATTACGAGGATCACCGGCTACTTTACCAAGGTTTCGAGCTGGAACCAGGGGAAGCGCGCGGAGCTTAGGGACCGCTACAGGAATCCGGAGTTCATGTCCCAGTTCACCCCATCGTACAGCAGCGAGGAGGATGCTTGAAAATGATACTTTTTACCAGTCATAAGTGCACAAGATGCAGGGAAATTCATGATGTCTTTGTCCTGGAGTCTCTTAACATAAAAGAGGTGGTCCTCACCCAGGAAAACGCCGAGGGCCTGGCGGAGCTTGCCTGGATGGGCCTTGTGGAAGAGGCACAGAAATCCCTTCCCATCCTGGTGGAGCCTGACGGCAGTGTTCATACCGATGTCAGCAAAATAGTGGAGGTGCTCTCCCGGAGGGCCAGGGATGTTTTATCTCAAAGGCTTCTTTCAGGGGCAACGGTGGCGGAGGCGGCGGGATCCATGGAACAGACAGGCGGCGGCGCGGCTGTCTGCACGGATGGATCATGCAGGCTGAGTTGAGCCTTGGATCCATCTCCATCAAGGGCTTTATCGAAACCTCCTTCCTTGACTGGCGCGGCAGGATGTGCTTCGTGCTGTTTCTTGGCGGATGCAATTTCAGGTGCCCGTTCTGTCACAACCGGGACCTTGTTCTCCACCACATGGATGTCCCCACCCTGGAAGCGGGTCAGATTTTTTCAAGGTTTCGAAAACTCAGGGGCTGGCAGGACTCTGTCTGTATAACAGGGGGAGAGCCGTGCATGCAGCCCGACCTTCCGGAATTGCTGAAGGCCCTTAAGGATGTGGGCCTTTTTATAAAGCTGGACACCAACGGTTCATTCCCCGATATGCTGGAACGCGTAATATCCCAAGGCCTTGTGGATGCCTTTGCAATGGATGTCAAAACCATTCCCTGTCCCCTTCTTTATTCCGAATGCGCGGGCGTCAAGGTTGACATCTCCAGGATCAGGCAGAGTATATCCATCATAAAAACAAGCGGCCTGGAGCATCTTTTCAGGATGACCATTCTGCCAGTATTTCACCCACCCGAACTTATCTGTATGTGGGCGGATCACCTGAAAGGTGAAGGCAGCCTGCTTGCTATCCAGAACTTCAGGCCGGGTGTCACCCTTGATCCGGCCTTCTCCGGTGAGCGTGCCTACTCAGAGGATGAATTCCAGGCAATGG
>JALVVK010000085.1 GCA_027023445.1 Deltaproteobacteria bacterium
CTGCTCCGCCATCCAGGAAGTAGTTAATGCTCCCCACACCCGTGTTATCCTCAGCACTCACCTGCACTGAGAGAAAATCACCCTGTAGGAGTTGAGGCGAAGTTTGCGGCTGGAGCACCGTCAATACAGGTGCCGATGTATCCTGTATCACCGCAAAATCTACCTCGGATTGCCCTACGTTCCCGGCAGCATCTGTAGCTATGGCAGTGAGGCTATGCTGACCAGGACTTAGATTTGTGGTATCAACAGTGCACGTATATGGCGAAAGGGTTGACTGCGTAAAAGGCTCTGAGGAGCCATCCAGGTAAAATTCTACACTCTGGATACCTCCGTTATCGTTCACTGTGGCTGTAGCCTTTAGGGGCGTACCCACAATAACGCTCGTAGCGGAGAGCCCTACCTCTACATCAGGAGGTGAAGTGTCCTGAGAGGCCATGACTATGCCCTGAACTGTTTCCGCTGCGTTCTGCGCAGTATCATATGCCCTGAAGCGAAGTTCATGACTACTTTGAGGTGTCAGGCCCTTGGTATCAATAGCAAAGACATAGGGATACTGGTTGACCACCGCTTGGACGTGCCCATCAAGCAGATACTCCACCCTGTCAATCCCGTTCTCATCCTGAGCAAGGACAGTGATGTTGAACTGGGCTCCAGGGACCACGGCATTTGTATTGATATTTCCTGGGACAACGAGGTCTATATCCGGAGGAGTGGTATCAGGTTCTAAAGGTGACCCCCCTGTCTTGAACTGAACATTCATCCCGGATGCAATTTGATTACCTTCCGTATCGTAGATGTCCGGGGAAACAATTAAGTGGTAGGTGGTATTATAATCTAAGGGATCCCTGTGCTTCAGGGATACGGCCATCTCTCCTGATGGAAGCGTGTTGATTTCGAAAAACGTGGGAACAATGTTGCCCGCTGCATCCATTAGGATTATTGTGCCTTCGCTGCTACCCGTGCTCAAAGAGGAGGTATCGATAGCCTTGGAGAAAAACACTGTTGGGATAGTGTCCACACCAAGATTAGTTGAATTGTTTACCGGTGCCACCCTGACTGCCGCCCTTCCAGAAGGGGCCTCAGTTTCTGCCGGGAAGGACCCGACAGGGCATTCCTCATCTCCCATGTGAATAAACAGTTGCAGGTTCTGGGATGCAGCTCCTGTGCAGGATGTGATGTCTCCTGTCACCGATGGAAAGACAGTAAAGGCCTGAGACACTGTATCGCCAGGTTGTATATTACCCAGGTCACGCACTACCGCATGGGGACCATTTTGTTCATCGAAGGCCAGGGATTTTCCAAGGTTGAGCGCCAGGCTCGCATAGTTCGCGGGGATATCGGAGGTATTTGTAATGCTTACCAGGAGTTGGTAGGGTTGTCCTGCGGTCACACGGTCGGGCTGCTCTACTACTACAGCAAGATGGGGTGGTCCTTTTACCTCGATCGAGGTGGAAGCAGACCCTGAAATTGGAACGGGAGAGGTGAACCCAGGTCCGCTCAAATTACCTGAAAATTCGAGGTTGATATCGTAGTCACCTATCTTGTCACCACGAACAATCCAGTCTCGGCTGGCCTGCCCTCCTGGTGCGATGTCTCCAAATGTATTCTGTCCTGACTGGGGGGAAATATTCGTCACACCTTCTGGCACTGAAATCCTGGCCTTCATATCCTTGAGGAGGAATATTTCGGAGGTGTTCAGCAGGATAAGCTTTACATTAAAAAATTCCTTGAGCGTTTTTATGGTGCCATCGATAATCAGGATGGCTGGAATGGGTGGCGGGTGGTAGCCGTTTACCTCACCCAAATCCAGTTCCAGCAGGTATGCTTGCGGTTGTTCATTCGGCCTTCCTCCCCCTCCTCCACCGTCTTTGGGGAGCTCAATACGTTCTTTATAGGTGCCCCTATCCTCATTGGATCGAGTCACATAGGTATGTAAGGGGACCTCTTTGTTGCCAACTGTAAATACTATGTCAAATTTGGACACATTGTAGTTGGAAGGGTCGGTAACGTCTATCACGCCATTGTTTACGAGATCTTTTATCTCATCGGTGGTAAGCCTTTTGCTTTCCGCCCTTGCAACTACCACTTTACTCAGTGATACCTGTGTTACCTTTATGGGCGCCGAGGACACCGCATTGCCGCTGGCATCGCGGGCAGTCACGGTGAAGACATTTACCGCGTTCTGTTTAAGCGGCACCGGGATAGAAAACTGCCCCCCATCTCCGGGGACCGTCCCGCTTTTTGTTACTCCTGCACCGTTTACTTGCACGCTAACATCCGCACGCACAGGCACGGCCGGAAAGGATATAAAAAAGAGCACCATGACAAAGGACAACCAATATCGCGAGGATCTGCTCATGCGCCTAATCATCCTGCTCATCTTAACCCCCTATTGAGAAACCTCGAATGTTATATCCTGACCAGCAGGAACTTTTACCGAATAATAGCCACTACAGTCGGTATAGACCTCGGTATCAATTTCAGGTATGTATATCCGTGCTCCTCTAAGCGGTATCAAGGTTTTGCTGTCAACTACCACGCCAGTCAGTGTGGCCTTCGGAGCATCGGCTTGTCTTAGCATTATGGCCCGATTTAGTGGTGGCTCGCCATCCCGGTCTATGCTAAGCCAGAGTGCTGTGGTCTGGGAATGCGGTGTAATAGTAGCCTCAAAGGCATGGTTCACTACCTCTATATTCCTGCGTTCACCTGAATCGGTTGTCAGTTTAATGGAGTTCACATTACCGTCTTTCACTATGCCCTTTATATTGACCGAAGAGCCGTCTGCCTTTACCTCTTCCGGCGAAAATATTATGAGCTGTTTTATCCTGTCCACATCCGGCACGAGTAAAGACTCCGTAATTTCAGGGTCGGGAAGATCAATCTGCTGCCCCTGAAGCACTATTCTGCTGCACGGTATTTTTATGTTCCTTAGCAGAAGCTTTCCTCCGGCATCACCTGGTACAGAAATGGAAAAGCTGAATGTGTCTGCCGTATACTGCATGGTAACCTCGGGTTCATTTGCAGTGGGTTCGTTTAATGGCTGGTAATCCAGGGTATCGAGTGAGCACAGGTTTACCACCCTTTCAGGCCCGTTAGGTGGCATTATTGTGACTGTCCTGGTGAATGGGGGAAGCAGCAAATAGTCTCCTTGCCTTAGGGCCTTTTGCGACCCGCCAGGCATTTCTACCAGTACCGGTGCATCCACATTTGTCTTACACGGTATAAGCAGGGGTATCCGATGGATTCCTTCCATGTCTCCTACAAGGAGGGAGTTCCCATCAGCACTTATATCCATTGCCAGGGGGTACTTAAAGGCATAAGGCATCTCAATGACTTCATCCTGACTAATAAGAACATGATAGAATAGTGCCGACTCCAGCACCTGCCTCGGTACCAGGAAGAGTTTTCCTGTCTGGTTATCAAGGAAATAGAGGTCACCCAGGTCATTGAAGACCAGGTCAGAAAGCATGGCAAAACGGTTATTGGAAGGATTGAATAAAGGCTCTGGAGGGGAAGTGGAAGAATAGAATATATTGCTGCCGCTTGTAAAATAATAGCTGGATCCCTTCTCAAGAGGGTTCTGTGCAATCCTTGAAAAAGGTGTTATCAGGTTCTCGTCAGACTTAAATATTGGCTGAGATATATTCCTGTCTGGCCACGGGCCAGGAGGGTTACCCTCTCTCCTGTCCAAAATTGTAACTGCCTGCGAGCCCACATCCAGTATGGCTATGGACTCGGGATCGCTCACGCCACATGGGTTAAAAAATCCAAAATGCCCTACATAGATATCAGTGACCTCGCAGGGGTGAGCAAAAAACCATGTCTGCAGTCCCGGGACATAGCCACCGTACCGTACAGAACCAAGATAAAAGCGATCACCGTGTGAGATATTATCCGCAGATGGCTCAAGATTGTAAGGATAGCGGAAACCAAACACCCTTCCTCCAAATCTATCCTCGCTTGCACCGTTGACAGTGTAAAGCCAGCCCTGGCTGTCAACGGCAAGGCCTTTTTGATGAGGCTCCTTAAAGAAGGTATCTATTACGGGCTTCCAGCCATCAGGTGTCTTCTCATAGATCTTCCCCGTGGGTCCAAGGCTTACATATTCCTTCCCGTGGTAGCGGTCCACGGCAATATCTATGGACGGGAAGTTATTAGCCACAGGATAGACTATGAGAGAAGTTGAACTGAGGCCACTGCTCTGAAATTGGGTATCATGGAAAACCTCGTAGGCCATATTTAGAGAATCCTGCAGGGCATTCAGCACAAAGCCCCCGGCAGGAAGTCCTGCTGTCAGGGTATTCCATACCAAATCACCACCCCAATCAAGCTCAGGCGGCATCACTGCATCTGCGCGTCGGATATGGCTTTGAAAATAGTAGGTGTTAGCCCCTAATGGAGGGGAATCATCCACATAGACGAGAAGCCCATTCTTAGTCCTCGGGAAGTAACTACTTGGCTTTACCGCTATTCTTTTAGTATGTCCATCTTTATCTTTTCTATAGATGCTATAGTAAAATCTTGGTACAGTGTTTTGACCATGATCTCCAGGGCTGGGCTTAAAGAGCAAAATAACATTCATGCCCGTGAATGTCTTAACAGAAAAGGCTCCCACGATGGAAGGTGCGCGGGGCATGCCAGCCTTTACAATTTCTTCTTTCATTTTTTGAAGCAGGGGCGAATAGATTTGCTGTAACGCAGACCCTGCAAGCCCGCTTAAAAAGCCTTGTATAAGATCTGCGGAGATTTCCCAATCCCCCATTGACTCTTCCAGCCCCTGTATCGTCAGGAATGCCCTTACCTTCTTTACATCCGGCAGCGGCATGGAGGTGTATATACCGAAGTATTTTTCTATTAGGCTATTTTCACGGTTCGCAATAAGCACGCCATAAAGATTATTCTTAACAAGGTTGTCCCAGCAGAACTTGGCTATCCCTTTGTCCATTCCACTGCTTCCCCCTCCACCATTGTTGTCATCTCCATCTGCAAGCAGAATAGGCCCGTCCATGTCGCTCGCGGTATCTCTAAATTCCATGCCCAGTTCCGCAACCATGTGAGACGTATTAACAGAGCCGGTGTTTGTGGGGAAAAATTTTCTGTCCAGATACACAACAAAACTGTTAACAAGAAGGTACATTTGTAGCGGGTTCAGGGTGGTATCCGGGGTGATGCGTGGAGGAGTGTCGGATATAACAGAGCCCTTGTTAAAGATGGCTACAAACAGGGAATTGCCAGGCGCAGAAGGATCCTGCCAGACTGTGGGAAGAAAATCATTGAAGGCCTTTATCCACTGTGCAAAGCTGGGAGGTTTGGGGTCCCAGCCAACGATGCTATTGAAGAGTATCAACGCACTGGTAAGCCGACTCACCTTGCCCTGAATCGCCCAGGCCTCTGCCATGCGCTCAAGCCCCTTACTGGTAAGGGAGACGATTCCGTCGCCTGTTATCCGGGGGTTGAGTTGATGGCCCTGCTCATCCAGGACCCCCATATCAGTGTCTCCCACTGCAATTATGGTATTGATTATGCGCTGCTTGGCCTCTTCTATGCCGGGCGGGGGCTCAAGGCTGTTCGCCCCATGGGATATGACACTGTAAATATTGGCCGAACTGGGATCAGATGGGGGTGCTGCTCTCCTTTCCAGTTTAATGTCAGAAAAAGATAAATCCAGCGTGTCACCGTTTTCCCCGTCGATGTCAAGGAGGAGTGGGGCAAAATTCTGGGCATTTACAACCAGTTTCTGCTTGCCCGATGGCACATTGTGGAGGGTAAAAACACCATTGGCGTCAGTAGTCACCTTGATATTGATACCATCCAGGCTAACCGAAGCTCCTGTCAGGGGGTTTCCCTGCTCATCCGTAACCCTCCCTGTTATAGTCATTGAACCAGGAAGCACGTTAAAGCCGACGACGCTGGTTGCTTCCTCTGCACCAGTCACTGCAATGACCCTGCGATCACCGATGGTCGCATCATCGTTTATCCGAATGTGGGCCACAGCACTGCTGGGAGACTTTACTTCAAGCCCCAGCACGTCAATGCCCTCGCCAAAGGAGACCTGGGTCGTCCCTTGGGAGAAGTGGGTATTGGTACCCTTTATGGCCACTTCCAGCACCTGGCCCTGGGTTGAAGCAGAGGGGGCAAGAGAGTTTATGAAAACGGGAGGAGCTGCCTGAGGTTGCCCGCCTGTAGCGCCCGCGTTTACGGCACCTGAAATGTTCAGCGTCGGGGTATACACAGGACTTGGAGGCTGGTTGATATTGAGGCTCAGGCCTCCACCCTGACCACCTGCAGCAAGGACTGTAAATGCCCCAATCTTTGTCAACCTTCTTCTCCCTATGAAGATTGTAAGGTCCCTGGAGCCGAGTTGGGCATCATTGGCAATGGAAATGGCTGCGGTAAGAGTTGTAGGGCCGGTCACACTTACGCTGTTCACGCTGATTCCTGCGCCGAGATTTACCCTGACCCTTCCAGGCATGAGCCGGATGTTTACTGTGGTTATTTCAATATCCAGCGAACCACCCTGGGTCCCTGAGTCAGGCGACAGGCCTGTTATGGCTGGGCTCGGGTAAAGGATAAAAGGCAGGGTATTGGACTGCTCCCCGTTTACCTCCACCATGACGTCCAGCGTTGTGGGCCGGGTTATGGGAGAGGGCACAACATCAGGGGGCACAGTGAAGAGGAGCTTGTAGAGATCCTCACTTCCCGTAACCTGGTACACGCGTATTACAGGGGCTGTAACACCGTTTACATAAACGGTATTGTTCTGTGTGGATGTTGTATCCAACCCCTGTCCGGTGATAGTAACGGCTGAGCCAATTATTCCCCTGTTAGGAGAAAGGTTAATGATTTTGACTGCAGCCATGGCACCAGAGCAAAAAAATACCAGGACTGCGATAAGGGCGAGAATCCCCGTGGCACCCTTCACCTTTGCCGATATGTGGGAATCCATAGCTTTTCCCTCCAACCTCTCGATTTTTTTATCCTTTTTTATATGCGTTAGTGTTAACTTATTTTTCTGCTGTCGATTATCCTGCAGATTGAGACCAGCGTTCCCTGCCTTTACGTAGAATCCCTAAAAGCCCTACGCCAACAAGGGCTAGTGTGGAAGGCTCAGGAACTGGCGCAGGGGGCTGGTTTTCGGGTACATCGCCCGTGATTGCAACGGAGCTACCTGAACTGGACATGTTATTTGAGATCCAATACCAGCCGCCTGTAAAGTTTTCTGCACTCATATCTACCGGACCGTTATAGACGTAAGTGTTACCATTATCAGTGAATGTGAAATTGTTGAGCTGGGCCTGGCCGGTAAACCTCAGGTCCTTGATGTAAAGGAGTGGGGCGAGCACCGTCTGGGTGTAGCAAAGGAATGGGTCATTTGCCTGTATAAGGTTTACCAGGCTATCCCCCGGGCCAATGTTGCTGACATTTTCTCCATCGGTGTAGGTATTGCTGTTGGTGTCATAACTGGTATAGTTCAAGAGTGTTAGGGGATCATAGACGCCATCCGGATAGACGTAATTAGGGTTACTTAAAATGAGGTGGTAGTTGGTAGCATAGCTTCCACTGTTATCGCTTGCCAGGGAAAACCACAATTCCCCGTTTATAATATCAACTGGCACGGGTAAGCTACCGCTGGATCCGGTGGTATTTACCACGTTGATGTTTCCCCACGATGTGCCAAACCAGTCTGTATATGTATCTAAGTCAAGGGTCCCAAATTTAAATTCAAGGGCCTTCACGCCAGTGTCAAGGCTCAAAAGCATAATCACTGCCACAAAGAAAATAAAAAAGCCTCCAGATAACCTTTTCTTCTTCTGCTGCATGCTATTTATTACCTCCGTTTGAATTCATGAATACCCCGGATAACTCTGTAGCCATCGGTCCATAGGAGTCTGTCCCGCAAATATTTACAGTCGGAGTGATGGTTTGAGGGATCACGGGTTTTGTCTTGATCTGAGGATCACTATTGTGCCTCTTTGCCTTACGTCTTCATGCCTCAAGTTTAAATTAACATGTTAATATCATTATGCTATTCCACCAAAAACATCCTGTGAGCAACTAAATGTTTGAGGCTCAGATTCACAGGGCTTAACATCATTTTATTGCCACCCAAAAACACTGACCATGTTAGTGGTCTTGGCTGGCAATAAATCCCTTAGCCGACAGGTTTTTAAAGGTATTTGTTTCCATATTTTTTTTACCTTTGTAAAAAGACTTTGTGAACAGGACCCGATGCAATTTTTTTGCCAAAAAATATTTTGTAATTAGGTGAAATTGCAGGATATTATGTGCTGGATAAATGAAGGGAAGACTAAAATTTAGAAGAAAAATTCCTACACCTTGAAAGGTTTACATAAACCTTGTCGGGGTGGGAGAGGGTGCTGGTATAGGTAAAGATTTTATCTCACTATTATTGTTTAAAATAACCTAAAAGGCATTTTAGGAAGATCAGAGAGGAAAAAAAATTCTCTTTTTAGGAAAGGATTTACATAAACCTATTTGTAAACCTTTTTGGTAACATATTGAAATCAAAAGAATATTGTTTTGGACCCAAAGAGGAAAGGATTTTTTCTCCTTTGAAATAGTCAGCGCGAAAATCGGTGTTTAACCGTTCTGAAGTTTTCTGAAAAGTTCTTTTTTATTTCTGGCGCCTGCCTTTTCATATATCCTGCTGCAGATGGCCTTTACTGTCCCAAGGGCAATGCCAAGGTCGGATGAAACCTCTCTTAGCTTTTTCCCTTCGATGAGGAGTAAAAAGACCTCTGTTTCACGTTCAGAAAGCCGCAGTTTTTTGGCAATGCTTTCCAGGATAAATTTGTCCGAGGGGTGGCTGTCTTCAATCCCGTTTGAAGAACCAGAAACATTATTGTTCGTTATGTCGTCCCTTGTGGAAGGTGGCGGCGGAAGCGCAAGAGGCGTCTGCTTTTGATCATTACCGTGTCTTTCCATTAAGAAGCGGCAACATAAAATAGCAGGGACAATCATGAGAAACAGGAAAAAGAGTTGCCATTCTAAACTTTGGGATGAATCCGGACCGAGCCTGGAAAAAAGCAGGGTCCCTGAAAGGATGGACAGGGGGAAAAGTGTAAGGCTCAAGGCAGTTTCCAGAAGATTTTCAGTCATGGCCAGGATATAGGAAATGGAAAAGACATCCGCCATGCCAAAACCAACCTCTATGAAGAAGAGGGATATATCGGGAAGGTGAGCCATTTGAAATATTACAGAAAGCCCCATGAGTGGAATTATCATGGCAGGCAAAAAGTCAAAGGCCCAGGGATTTTTTATCAGGGCTAAAATTCCTGCAACGTATCCGCCTGTACTTATAAGATTAAAATAGGTGAAATCCATCACGGGACCTTGGCTGGTTTCCAGACATGAATAATAAAATCCGCCCAGTAAATAGAAGGTAAAAAAGAAAAACAGGAAGAATAGCAGGTGCCTTGGTGGTCTAAAGGACAGGTTCTTGATTGAGAAGGTGGCGTCAGGCCTTTTTATTCTCCATGAGACCAGGCCAAGGGCCAGAAGCATGAGTCCAATGGGATAGGGTAGTCGCTCGAGTATCAAAAGAATCACATTGCCAGAGAGGATGCCAAGTCCCACTGAGGGGATAAGTCCTTCGATGGCTATATTTTTTGCAAGGATGGCAAGATGGATGAGAAGCACACTAAAGAAAAGGCCCAGAAAGAAGCTTAGAAAAGGATTCGAGTACCATGCGGAAAATACAAGAAGAATTGATTCAATGGTCCATGAGCGAAGGGCGAATTGGGCAGTCGTTCCCTTTCGAGACCACAAAAATGATGCCAGGGGGAGGCCTGTCAGATTTCCAATGAGAAAGAACGTGCTCCTCTCTGACGAAATGTCTGGTAACAGTCCCTGCTCAAGAGCTGCACCCAGGAGCAATATTGAGGTTAATAGAAATCCCTTGAAAATAGGGGCTGAAAAGTCGGATGTTTTAAAAAAATACACAAGAATCTTTGAATCTGTCGCGGGATACGGGCTGGCAAAACCGCAGTGCAGTTGGCAGTAGACTTGAGCCCATGATTAGCGCCTTTATGGTTTATTCTGTTGGGGAATCAACTCTGTGTCATGATTTATTAATGAATTCAAATTGTTATATGGCACCTTTTCCCCGGATTACGTAATTCGGGAGCCAATTATGAATAATCGGCAAGCATTTTTTAGAACAACGTACTGATTTTAAATATAAAAGCCTCCTCTCCTGGTCAAATAACATTGATCCTGAATAAGAAAAAGAGATACCCAAAAAGTGATAAAAATATAGCACAAAAATGTTATGGTCGTAAACCAGAGGAGGAGTCCGCCGGCAGAATTTTAACTGTTTCGGGGGCGCAGGGCTCATGCGTCGCTTTCTGAGCAAGTTGCCACCGGATCAACCGCCTCACTGACGTCTGAAACTTGATGTTTCATGCGATATGGCGTATTCCTGTGGCAGTGGGGCGCAACCGGAGGAAATAGCTCAAAGCTGAAAGCTGAAAGTTGAAAGTTGAAAGTTGAAAGCTCAAAGCTGAAAGCTCAAAGCTCAAGGTAAAGATTAAAAAATTGTTTTCCATAAGTTACAATTCACCGTTTACCATTCAATATTTTCATGTCCTGGGGTGTGAAGCACCACTTGGCATGCAGGTTTAGGTGAACAAAATGTCTGGCTGAATTCCGACTAATTCTTTATTTATTCGACCAAACTTTCATGAGATGGGGTTTGTCACCCCCTGACATGAAAGTTAGCTCAAAGCTCAAAGTCAGAAACTAAAAGCAAACATGGCTTCTTTGCCTTGAGCCTTGAGCTTTCAGCTTTGAGCTATTTTCACGGTAAATCATTTTCTCAGGCATTCGAAGCGCATAATCCGGGATCAAGGAGGCATTGTGAACACGGAGATATTCAGAGAGTACGACATAAGAGGCAGGGTGGATACCGATCTGGATGAAAGCACCGTCTATGCCATAGGAAGGGCGTATGGCACCTTCCTGGCGCGGGAAGGGCTTTCCAGGGTTACAAGCGGAAGGGACGGCCGGGTTCATTCGGAGTCTATTCAGCAGACACTTATAAGGGGCATGCGTGCCGCGGGTTGCGACATTACAGACGTCGGGCTCTGCCCCACACCGCTGCTTTATTTTTCCATTGAACACCTGGGTACGGATGGCGGTATACAGGTAACCGGGAGCCACAATCCCCCGGAATACAACGGATTTAAGATGTGCGTCCGCAACGCCACCCTGTTTGGCGCGCAGATCCGGGAGATAAGACGGATTATTGAACAGGACGGCTATGCCGCGGGGGAGGGGACGCTTGAATCCCGCCATATAATCGAGCCATATCTGCAGTACCTCAGGGGAAATATCCGCGTATCCCGGCCCTTGAAGGTGGTTGTTGACGCTGGGAACGGGGTTTCGGGCCTTGTCGCGCCACGGGCCTTTTCCGACCAGGGGTGTGATGTTGTTCCCCTGTACTGCGACGTGGACGGGACGTTTCCCAATCACCACCCGGATCCCACAATTCCTGAAAATCTGCGGGATTTGAGGGACACGGTCCTGAAAACCGGGGCGGATTTCGGCGTGGCCTATGACGGTGACGGGGACAGGCTTGGTGTTGTGGATGAAAAGGGAGGTATCCTGTGGGGGGACCAGTTGCTCATGATCTTTGCCAGGGACATATTGAAGGATCATCCGGGAGCCGCCATCATAGGGGAGGTTAAATGCTCCCAGGTCATGTACCAGGATATCGAAAAACACGGTGGGCGGCCCGTCATGTGGAAGACCGGCCATTCACTTATAAAGCAGAAGATGCGGGAGGAAAATGCCCTGCTGGCAGGCGAGATGAGCGGGCATATGTTTTTCGCACACAGGTATTTCGGCTTTGATGACGGCCTTTACGCGTCTTTGCGTCTGGCTGAGATTCTGGCAAAGGGCACCATGCCTCTGTCCCGCTTTTTAGAGGATGTCCCGGAGACGTTTTCCACCCCGGAAATCAGGGTGGAGTGTCCTGAACGGCTCAAGTTCAGCATAGTGGAGCGTATTCGTGACTGGTTCGCCCGGCGTCATGAAACCATAGACGTTGACGGTGTGCGGGTGGTTTTTCCCAATGGGTGGGGACTTATCCGCGCGTCTAACACCCAGCCCGTTCTGGTGCTTCGTTTTGAGGCGGACTCCCCTGAAAATCTGGAGAAAATCAGGGGCTTCATGGAAGGGAAGCTGAAAGAGGTAATGGATGGGGAAAGATAGCCCCCGGGTATCCAGGCTCTCCCGCCTGATTTCTGACATGGCCTCCAGGCAGGGGTGGTCGCCCAGGCTG
Organism: Deltaproteobacteria bacterium; assembly: GCA_027023445.1. Classification (GTDB taxonomy): domain Bacteria; phylum Desulfobacterota; class Dissulfuribacteria; order Dissulfuribacterales; family JALVPX01; genus JALVVK01. The sequence continues at coordinate 12,305 of JALVVK010000085.1, forward strand.
GCAAGGGCAAGGGCCTGGAAAATCTGGGAAGAGGTGGTAGGGGCGGAGATTGGCGCCCATTCCTGGCCATCGAGGATCATCAGGGGCGAGGTCCTGGAGGTGGCGGTCAGTGATTCGGTATGGATGCAGCAGATCAGTTTTCATAAGGCTTTCATCGTTCAGGAACTTAACTCAAGGTTACGAAGGGATGCCGCGTTAAAAGATATTCGCCTGGTGCTTGGGAATCCTGGGGAAACACGTTTCGGCAGCAAAAAAATAGGCTCTCATGTCCGGCATGAAAATATGAAGATAGACCGTGGGGAATGGGAACGGGCAAAGGACCTGTTTGCCTCCGTAAAAGACGATGAGCTGAGAGGCGCCCTTGTGCGCCTTTATTTGAAGTCGAGGATGCGCCAGAAGAGAGACTGACACCAAATCAGGATCTAATTTTTCCTCCGTTTTTCAGGATCAGGGGCTGCAGTACCCTAAGTTCCACGCCCGCGTCCCTGCACCCTTCCACCAGGATCATCCTTGCCTGGCTGTTTGCGTCGGGATGCACAAACCTGGCCCTTTTGGGTTCAAGGGACATTTCCCGCATTCCGGAGAACAGGCTTATGGAACGGTCTGCCGGGTATATAACCGCTATCCGTCCGCCCGGCCTGAGCGCGTATCTCGCGGCTTTCAGTATCCCGGTCAGAGTGGTAAGTATTTCGTGGCGCGCCAGGGCCTCCTGGGAGTTTATGCATATCCTTCCGGTGTCAGGGGGACGGTATGGAGGATTTGAGACCACATAATCAAAGGAGCCGGCAGGCAGAATCCGCTGGATATTGTTCAGGTCTTCCCGGATTATTTTTATCTGTTCCTCCATGTGGTTTATCCGGATATTTTTCTCCGCCAGCCCTGCAAGCGGATGTTGGATTTCAATGGCAGTGATGTGAATTTCTGGATATCTGTCTGCCAGGAGCATGGAAATAATGCCGCAGCCCGCTCCCAGCTCCAGCACCCTGTCCCTTTGCCTGGGACCGGCAAAGTCGGCCAGCAGGAGTGAGTCTATGGAAAAACGGTAACCGTCCGCAGGTTGCAGCACCTCAATATTTTCTATGGAGTCACGGGTGATTCGATTCATTTTTTTTGTAAAATGATATATGGATGAATATTTCGTAGAAGGTATTTTTATCTGGATAAAACCACAGGCCTGAGGAGTTTAAAACATTTTCTCAGGCAGTTGAAGTGCATAATCCGGGATAAGTGCGGGGGAATGTTATGAGGGCTGTATTGCAGAGGGTGACAGAGGCCATGGTAAAGGTGGATGGAGCCGTTATCGGCAGTATCGGCGTTGGAGCCCTGATTTTCGTGGGGGTGGAACAGGGAGACACGGAGCGGGATGCCCTGTACCTGGCTGATAAGTGCGCGGGACTCCGTATCTTTGAGGATGGCCATGGCAGGATGAACCTTTCCCTGGCCGAAGTGGGGGGCGGAGTACTCCTTGTTTCCCAGTTTACCCTGTGCGCGGATTGCAGGAAGGGCAGGCGTCCCTCATTTGTCAGGGCGGCCCGGCCTGAGAAGGCCGAGGCCCTCTATGAACTTGTGGGGCGGGAAATCCGCAAAAAAGGTATTGATGTGCAGACCGGAAGGTTCGGGGCGATGATGGACATACACCTGGTAAATCACGGCCCGGTAACAATATTGCTTGACAGCCGGGGAGCGCTGCAGGCGGGGTAAGAGGTAATCCTCGCCTTAGCCCTCTGACCTGGAAATCCATCCAATGGGGATGCAAAGAACCGGGCATGGCAGAAGCCTTACCACCTTTTCTACGGTGCTTCCAAAGAAGATCTCATCGATCTTGCCCACACCCCTGCTTCCATATCCTCCCATAAGTACAAGGTCGGCCTGGAGTTCCCGGGCTTTCACAGCGATTTCCTGGAAAGGGTTGCCATAGGAGACTATGGAATCCCTGACCCTGTCAACCAGGCCCGTTTCCCTTAAAAATTGTTTAAGGCCCTGTTTGGCCTGTTTGCCCAGCCGCTTTTGAACCTCTTCCGGAGGCTCGTCTGAGTATTGCGCGATTTTATCAGCGATGCGGGTGTCAACTACATGGATGAGTACCAGTTGAGCCTCCTTGGGAAACATCTGCTTGGCGAAATTGATCGCGCTTCTGGCGCATTCAGAAAAATCTACAGGAATCAGTACGGTGGAAATGTTCATAAGGATTCTCCCTTTTATCTGCATAAAAATCAAATGTTTTTACTTTTGCAGCGCGATAGAGGTGATCCAGCCATCCTGTTCTTCTGACCGGATAACCTCAAAACCACAGGGATGGATCAGCCGGGAGATCTCCTCCTGGTTGGCTGCTTTGAAGCCGCTCATTACCACGATTCCAGGAGGAGCCAATAACTTTACGATCTCCCTGAATGTTCTGATCATAACAGAGATTGTCAGGTTAGCCAAAGCCAGGTTCCATTTCCCCTGTGGCAGGTTCTGTAAGGGAGTGTTCGTCACGGAAACCGTGGTTTCCAGTCCGTTTTGGCGTATGTTTTCCCGGGCTACCCTTATCGACTCCGGGTCAATATCCAGGCACAACACGGATCGGGCGTTCATTTTCCCAGCGATAATACCCAGGATGCCGGTTCCCGTGCCTACGTCCAGGACATCCCTGCCGCGGACGAGGTCGTGTTCGTGGAGATATTCCAGGGCTTGAACACTGCCCCGGGTGGTGGGATGGCAACCATCGCCAAAGGCCCATCCCGGCCGCATAAAGATGAAATTTTCCCCGGATGCCGGATGCCTGTTCAGGGTGTCGGGCGGCGCCACCATCCACGACCGACCGACCCTCACCGGCTGTCCGTTTCCCAGGGAGTTATAACGTGCAAGGGGCATGACTTCCCAGTCTGTATCAGTGTTGGCATGCCCTGGAAGGCATTGTAAAACACGGACCTGGAGTCTCCGTAGGCAGGAATCCCAGCGCCCGGCAGGTTCCCTTGTGACAAGGGTCAGTATCCCCGGAGGGCTGTTCAGGATCTGCCAGGGGATATCTGAGCACAGGTCAGCCGGGATATTGACCGGACCTTTTCCTGAAAAACGGATTTGAACCACCAGTCCCTCATTCATGGCCTGTTAACCTGAGATACACCGATTTTTATTCCTGGCTATTGCTTGTCATGCCGGGCGCGCCGGAAATGGCAGTTGCCGTGAAAATACAATGTTAAATGGTAAATTCTAAATGTTAGATTAAGGTGCTAAAGTTATTATATCTTCCTGAATTTTAAAAAAATGCTTACCACAATTTACAATTTAACATTTACCATTTAACATTTTCATGCTCTGGGGTGCGAAACACCACTCGGCATGAAAGTTTGGGATGATAGCATCCATTGTCACGAATGTTTATGGGAAATACGCTTTGATAGTTTCTTGATATCGTTATCCAGCGAACGGGCCCCTTTTTCCACCTCCTTGAATTGATCGAGTTTTATGGCGTGTACCAGGTCCGCCCATCGGATGGTGAGTTCATTGACGCGTCTTGTGAGTTCGGCATCTTCTTTTGGAATCATATTTTTCAGCTGATCGAGCCGTTTTTTCAGCCTTTCGGTGATCCTGCGTGCCTTGGCAATAGAATCTGCTCTGGCCTTCTCAGAGATCTCCCTTGCCCTGTTTGCCGCCTCAGCCGCTTTTCTGGCCAGAAATTCCGCCTTCAGATACGATTTTTGCCTGGCATATTCCTTTGCCCTGCTGAGCATGTTCAGTGCCTCATTCCAGGCATCTGGCGCCAGCCTTTGTGCGCTTTGCCGTTCGGCCTGTTTTATTGAAGATATTGCCTCTTCGTATCTATGTCTCCAGCGGGCCAGTTGCTTTGCCCCCGGGCTCTTTTCTCTTATCCTGGCCAGCTCTTTTTTAATATCTTCCCTGAGACTTGTTGGAGAAGGAAGGGTGAAGCCTGTACAAAATGTCAATAAGGCGGCGGCTATTCCCGCCGCAAGTATCCGGAGCCGCATGCGGGATCCTTGATCTTTCATTATCTTCTCACATGTTGGCCAGGATATGGGTCTGTATCCATCTCCCGTCCCACCATTCTTCCGGGTTGACGAAGACCCCGTTGACTAACATGCCGTAATGGAGATGATCCCCGCCCGCAAGGCCTGTTTCCCCTGTCCTGCCTATGATCTGTCCCTTTGTTACCTGGTCTCCCTTGTTGACAAAAATGGCGCTCAGGTGCGAATAGGTACTGAAGAGGCCCAGGCCATGGTCGATAATCACCGTGTTGCCGTAGATGCCAAGATAGTCGGCAAACACCACAATGCCGTTGTTGCCCGCGGGCACCTTCGCGTGCCTGATTGAGGCAAGGTCAACACCCATGTGGTAGGTCGTGCCTATCTTCCTGCCCTTGTAGATATATGTGCGGTAGTCAGCAAAATTGGCCCTCTGGGCAGATCGCGGCAGACGCAAAAAACGGCCCTTCCATAACATTTTTTTGGATCCGTTTGAGCACAATTCCTTGAACTTTTTGTTGTCCTCTGCGCGCAGTTTGGTGTTGACCTGCAGGAAAACCTGTAGAAGGTTTCCCTTGAGATTGGCATATCTTAGCTTGAAATCCGGCATTTTTCGTTCAAGAAAGGTGTCGGTGATTCGTATGGTGTCAAAGACCTTCTTTTTATGCATGATCCTGAAGGGAACTGAGACCTGTCCTATATTCCCCGCGCTGTCAACCGCTTCTACTATAAATGTTTTGGGCCTGGGGTCATTGTACGGTATTGCCACCATGGCTACATATGACTGCTTTCCTCCCATCGGGTCCGGACAGGCCGGGAAAAAGATATTGTCTATGCGCACCCCTGTTTTTTCAGGAATTTCACTGACCTTGTACGAGACGAGACCTGAGCCCCCGACCGCAATGTTATGCGTAAGGCTTTTCAGCGCGATTCTTGGGGGATTGGTATCAATACGCAGGGGAATGTTTAATATCTGTTGATTTCCCTTGAACCCTCTTCTGAGAGTGGAATCTGTTGCCACGATCCTGAGAGTGGCCTTTCCCTGTCCAAGTCCGAGGGACAGGGGTTTGATAATCCAGGATTCCCTGGTTTCCTTTACTCCGGATCCCATCCACCACCGTGTCGCCGGATAGTTTTTTGAGGCCACGGGCACCTCCTTGTGTCCCTGGATGAGATAGACTGAAATGGATTTGATGCCGCTTCTGTTGTCTTTTGCCAGTACATTGAGCCTGTATTCCCGGCCAATCACCTTAGGTTCCGGGCTGATCTGAAGGGTCGGAGGCGTTCCTTCCATGAGGAAATAGGAGATAAAACAGACGCCGGCTATTACAGCCAGCGCCAGGATGGAGATAAGAAAACCGAATAATTTTTTCATGACGTAAACTCCATGGCAGGCTTAAACCCGGATTATGCTGTGCGCCCGTTAAACTCGTTCATCGCAGCATCTATGCCTTCTTTTAGATAACACTCAATGCCCCTGAGGCAAAGTGTTTCAACAGCTTTTTTGACAGGTATCTCAGAGGAAGAAAATTTGGACAGCACATAACGGTCCACTGGCATAGGGCCCTGGGGCCGGTTGATTCCTATTTTCAATCGTGGAAAGTCACTGGAACCCAGGCTTTGGATAATGGATCTGACGCCGTTGTGCCCACCGTGTCCACCTGAACGCATGAACCTGATCCGGCCCAGGGGAATATCAATATCGTCGTGGATAACTATCAGGGCTTCAAGATGGGTTTTATAGAATCTGGCTACAGGAGCCACCGCGTCCCCGCTTCTGTTCATGTAGGTCAGGGGCTTGATGAGGACTACGTTGCGGCCATACATTGAACCCGGCGCCGCGGCGTATGGGGCGGCGCCAGTCTTTGTCCTGAATGTAAGGTCGTGCTCAGACGCTATCAGGTCCACAACATCAAATCCGATGTTATGCCTGGTGCCTGCATACCTGTCCCCCGGGTTGCCCAGCCCCACTATCAATGTCTTAGACAACAGTGTCCTCTGTCTGGTTTTGGCAAGGGAGCGAGATTAGTACTTCAGCCTGCCGGTTCACATAAGGTGATATCGCATCAGGCCTCTTCGGATTCAGGTTCCGGTCCGGCCTCTTCTCCTTCTTCACCTTCTTCGGCTTCTTCTTCTGCCTGTTTGGCCTCCGGACCCACAATGGTCAGCAGAGTGGTGTCCGGGTCGTTGAGGAAACGGACGCCCTCAGGCGGGGTGATATCTTTTACGTGCATTGCCTCGCCTATGCCGAGCTCAGTTACATCAATCTGAATTTCTTTTGGAATAGCCAGGGGCAGGCATGAAATTTCCAAGCCTCTCTGGATGATTTCAAGCACTCCGCCTTCCTCCACACCCTTTGCCTTGCCCGTGACCGCTATGGGTACGTTAACAGTGACCTCTTCATCCACATAGATCTTGTAGAAGTCAATGTGGCGTATTTCATCGTTGACAGGATGTCTCTGAAGTTCCTTGATCAGAGTCAGGTGTTTGCTTGTCTGACCATTGTCGCGGAGGTTGAGGGAAAAAAGAAGCTGTTCCCCTTTTGCCGCAATCAGCAGTTTATTTAATTCATGCCGGTTAACGAAAATGGAAATCGTGTCGGTTTTCGGACCATATAAAACTCCCGGAACCTGGCCGTCTTTTCTGAGTTTTCTCGCAACTCCCTTGCCGGAGTCGGTTCTTATCTGGGCATCTATTTCAACCTGTTTCATTAATCAAACTCCCTAACATTATTGTTGTAAAAAAAGAGGTAAATATCTTTAAACAAATAAGGAACTTACAGAATCATCATTATGGATGCGGCTTATTGCCTCCCCAAGCAGATCAGCGACAGACAGGACCTTTATCTTATCCACCTTCTGCGCTTCCTCGGATAAAGGTATGGTGTTTGCCACAACAAGGGACTTCAGTACCGACTCCCTGACCCGTTCAACCGCCGGGCCTGAGAGGACCGGATGGGTGGCGCAGCCGTGGACCTCCACAGCTCCGTGTTCCTTGAGTGCCCTGGCAGCATGACATAATGTGCCCGCCGTGTCCACCATGTCGTCCAGGATTACAGCGGTTTTCCCCTTGACATCGCCTATGATATTCATCACCTGGGATTCATTCGGGCGTTCCCTGCGCTTGTCAATGATGGCAAGTCCTGCGCCCAGACGTTTGGCAAAGGCCCTGGTCCTTTCCACGCCTCCCGCGTCCGGTGACACCATGACCACATCCCCGTTTATGTGTTTTTTAAGGTATTTCAGCAGCACGGGGGCCGCGAAGAGGTGATCCACCGGTATGCTGAAAAAGCCCTGGATCTGCCCGGCATGAAGATCCATTGCAAGCAAACGGCGTGCTCCTACCGTGGTGATTATGTCAGCAACCAGCTTGGCGCTGATCGGTACCCTCGGAGCGGCCTTCCTGTCCTGCCTGGCATATCCATAGTAGGGCAGGACAGCTGTTATGCGTCTTGAGGACGCCCTTCTCAGGGCATCCACCATGATAAGCAGTTCCATGAGATTATGGTTGACCGGCGGGCATGTGGGCTGTATGACAAAGACATCCGCTCCACGGACATTTTCGCCTATTTCGACAAATATTTCTCCGTCGCTGAAGGTACGTACGGATGCCCTGCCCAGGGGTTGATCCAGATAATCACATATGGCCTCGGCCAGGGCCGGGTTTGCATTTCCTGTAAAGATTTTAATGGTATCTAATGGCATTTAAACTGTTCCGCTCCTTAAACCTGGCTGGGGTGGGAGGATTCGAACCTCCGAATGCGGGTTCCAAAGACCCGTGTCTTACCACTTGACGACACCCCAACCGTTTTTTATTCAAAACCCCTGACCACGAATTCAGAAAAAGGCCTTCTTGCGCCTTTCTGCCTGGTCATGGCGTTACTTGCGCGGATGGCAGCCTGCCTGTTATTAAAAACGCCGAATACGGTTGAACCACTGCCTGACATGAGAGCCGTCTCCGCGCCAAGATCCAACAGAGCATTTTTTATTTCCAGGATCTCTGGATACCGGGGAATCACTGCCTTTTCAAGGTCATTCATCCACATCGCGGTCTCGTGGCCGTGACCAGCGCTAAAAATAGTTTTGTGACACGGGGTTGTCAACTCCAAATTGCTGTAGGCCCAGGCGGTTTTTATGGCAAAACCGGGCCATATCAGCAGGAACCAGGACGATGTGCCTGCGTGTGGCTCAAGGATTTCTCCTACTCCCCTGCCAATGGCGGCAGGGGCATCCAGGATAAAAAAAGGTACATCAGCGCCAAGCCCGAGGCCAAGCTTCATAAGCTCATCCCCGGAAAGGGGATTTGAGGCAAGATCGTTCAGACAGGTTATTACCGCCGCCGCGTCTGAGCTGCCCCCGCCTAATCCGGCTCCCGTGGGGATGTTTTTATGCAGGCGCAACTTTACATCAAGGTCCAGGCCGGTTTTTCCCAGGAAGGCCCTGGCTGCCTTGCAGGCAAGGTTGTCAGGGCCGTGCGGGACCGGTATGCCCGTGCATTCCAGTTGAACCTGCCCCGTGCCTTTCCCGGTTTCAACCTGGAGCTTGTCAAAAAGCGTTATTTTCTGGAACAGCGTGTGGAGCTCATGGTATCCGTCAGGGCGTCTGCATATCACCCTCAGGAAAAGATTCAACTTCGCAGGGGCCTTTACCGGGACGGAACTATTCAATGTCTTACTTGCCTGACGCCTTTACATATTTCAGCCGAAGATCAAATATAATGTGTTCCAGCAGGGATTTTTCGTCATCCGTGAGGTTCCCTCTGGTCTTTTCCTGAAGCATGGCCAGGGTGTCTATGGCGTGCTGTGCCATGGTCAGATCCTTTTTCTTTTCTCCGCTTTCAGGTGAATTCATCTCTCCCAGATGAACAAGGGCAGATGTGTTGATGGAAAGGACAAGGGTGGCAAAGGTGACTTCCGGAAGAGGTATCCCGCGTTTTTTATCCATGATCAAGCTCCTGTATTGTCAGAATTTAATGCCGGAGATTTTTCTGCTCCCGTACCTGACAATAATCCTGGATCACGCGGCTGCCAAGTTTGTTTGCCCTTTTAGCCATGGACCCGCCATAGACAATTTGGCGGCCATCGTCAGGGCTGCCAGATAGCCCAGGGCAAGAAAATGCTAAATGATAAATGACGAATTGTAAATTGTGGCAAACAAATTTTTGTTAGATTCAAAAAGATACAACAACCTGGTACCTTAATTTATCATTACAGAATTTACCATTTAACATTGTATTTTCACGGGGGTTGACATGCATATCCCTGTGCCGTAAATCCTTTTCATGGCTCATGAGTTATATTAACCGGTAAGGGGGAACTTCTGTATGTGGAATTCCATAGAAGGCGCGTTCAGGGAGGAGCTGGAGGCCCTTCAATCCAGGAGGCTGAGGCAGACCGTTGAGAGGGTCTATCATCTTGTGCCGTTTTACAGGGAAAAGCTGGATGCCCTGGGTATTAAACCCCGGGATATCAGGTCCGTTAAAGATCTTTCCCGCCTGCCCTTCACCTTGAAGCAGGATCTAAGGGATCATTATCCCTTCGGGCTTTTTGCCGTTCCCATGGAGCAGGTGATCCGTATTCATTCATCGTCCGGCACTACCGGCAAGCCCACGGTGGTGGGATACACCGAGCATGACTTGAAGGTGTGGAACGAGGTCATGGCAAGAACAATGTCCATGGGCAACGTGGGACCGGGCGATGTTGTGCATAACGCCTATGGCTACGGCCTTTTTACCGGAGGCCTTGGTTTCCATTATGGCGGAGAGGCGGTTGGCGCCTCGGTGGTTCCATCCAGTGGAGGTTTTACAAAACGCCAGCTTCTGCTTATGAAGGATTTCGGCGCTACGGCGCTGTGCTGTACCCCTTCTTTTGCCCTTCATCTTTCCGAGGTGGCCAGGGAAGAAGGGTATGATCTTCACAACGATTTCAAGCTCAAGGCCGGCTTCTTCGGCGCAGAACCCGCGTCTGAAGGGCTCAGGCAGGCCCTTAGGGATGCCTGGAACATACAGTACGTAGAGGCCTACGGGTTGAGTGAAATTATCGGGCCGGGGGTCGCGGCTACCTGTCCAGAGGGCAGGCTTCATGTCTTTGAGGATCATTTTATTCCGGAGATCATTGATCCTGAAACAGGGGAGGTGCTTTCGGACGGCGAGGAGGGTGAACTGGTGATTACAACAGTTACGAAACAGGCCCTTCCTCTTCTTCGTTACCGCACCAAGGACATTACCAGGCTTTACCGAGAGCCCTGCGCCTGTGGAAGGACCCTGGTGGGCATGGATTCCATAAAGGGACGCAGTGACGACATGCTTATTGTAAATGGCGTGAACGTGTTTCCGTCCCAGGTAGAGCATGTTCTTACCAAGGTGGAGGGCACTACTCCCAATTATGTTATTGTGGTAGACAAAAAGGGAGTGCTGGATAAGCTTGAGGTCTGGGTTGAGATGGACGAGAGCACGTTTGCCGATGGCATAGGCGCTCTGGAGACCTTGAAGCGAAGGCTTGAAACAGAGATGCTTAATGACCTTTATATAAACGTGAGGGTAAAACTGGTGGAGCCCAGGACCCTTGAGAGAAGCATGGGCAAGGCAAAGCGGATCATGGACAGGCGTGAGAGCGAGAGCCTGGAACGGTCATGATTTTTTTTGCCGTTCACCATGTATCATTCAACATTTTCATGCGTTGGGGTGCGAAGCGCCACTCAGCATGAAGGTTTGGTTCAGGGTAAACATATTACCGGCAGTGATAGTGGTGACAAAGGATCTTAGATATGAGAAATAAGTACGCAGTAAAGCAATTATCCGTATTCCTGGAGAACCGTAAGGGAAGGTTACTTGAGGTAACGGAAACCCTAAAAAATGCGGGAGTCAATATCCGGGCGCTGGCCATGGCCGAATCAGCGGAATTCGGTATCCTGAGACTGGTGGTCAATAATCCTGAAAAGGCTAAGAACGCCCTTTCAACAGGGGGGTTTACCGTAAAGGAGCAGGATGTTTTTGCCGTTGAGGTGGAGGACAGGCCAGGGAGTTTCTTTCAGGTGGTCAAGGCCCTGGCGCACTCAGATATCAATATTGACTATACATATGCCTTTGTTGGGAATTCCAACAGGGCGGTGCTGATATTCAAGGTGCCTGACGAGATGCTTAACAGGGCGCTTGAGTCTCTGGACAGGAGCGGCATAGGGCTTGTTGAACCCTTGTTTTTCTACGATTAATGGGTAGTTGGTTGTTTTCATGATTTACCGTGAAAGTAGCTCATGGTTTAAGAAACAAGGTGATTTTTTGTGACTATCACCTATGAGCCATGAGCCAACTTTCATGCTCCGGGGTGCGAAGTGCCACTTGGCATGAAAGTTTGGGTAGACCGACACCCTGATCATGAAATTTTCTATTGTTAATGTCCTGTGGGATTGAGATAAGATAGGAAGATCGATGAATACCAAATTTATTTTTATCACTGGCGGCGTCCTGTCGTCGCTCGGCAAGGGGCTTGCGGCAGCCGCCATCGGGGCGCTTCTGGAGGCCAGGGGCCTCAAGATTACCTTTCAGAAACTGGACCCGTATATCAATGTGGACCCCGGCACCATGAATCCTTTTCAGCACGGAGAGGTCTTTGTTACGGACGACGGCGCGGAGACCGACCTTGATCTCGGCCATTATGAGCGGTACACCCACGCGGAGCTGAGACAGCGGCACAACTATACCTCAGGGCGTATATATCACAGTGTTATCACGAAGGAACGCCGGGGGGATTACCTGGGGGGGACGGTGCAGGTCATCCCTCACGTTACGGACGAGATAAAGCAGGCGGTACTGCAGTTGGATGGCGAGGCGGATGTGGCCATCATTGAGATAGGGGGTACGGTTGGTGACATAGAGGGCCTGCCGTTCCTGGAGGCCATACGTCAGCTCAGGGGTGATCTTGGCAGGGAGCATACCCTGTATATTCATGTGACGTACGTCCCCTTCATAAGGGCGGCCGGAGAACTAAAGACAAAACCTACCCAGCACAGCGTCAAGGAATTAAGATCCATAGGCATCCAGCCTGACATTCTTCTCTGTCGATCAGAGATCGGCCTTTCCAAGGAGATAAAGGAAAAGATCGCCCTTTTCTGCGATGTTGATACGGACAGGGTTATTACGGCCAGGGATGTCAAGTGCATCTATGACGTGCCTGTGCGATTCCACGAAGAGGGCCTGGATGAGAGGGTTGTTGAATGCCTGAATATATGGACCCGGGCCCCTGTGCTCACCGAATGGGAAGACCTGATGGCCCGGGTCAAGGAGCCCCAGTACAAGGTCCGTATTGCCATGGTGGGCAAGTATGTGAATCTCAGGGAGTCGTACAAGAGCCTGAACGAGGCCCTGTTCCACGGAGGGGTGGCCAACAGCTGCCAGGTGGAAATAGACTTTATTAACTCTGAAGATGCCAGGGGAGACCAGTTGCGGGAGCGTCTTTCCAGGGTTGACGGGATACTGGTTCCTGGAGGTTTCGGCTCAAGGGGTATTCCCGGCAAGCTGGATGCCATTTCGTATGCCAGGGAGAACAAGGTTCCTTTTTTAGGTATATGTCTGGGAATGCAGCTTTGTGTCATAGAATTCGCCAGGAAAAAGGCAGGCCTTGCCCTGGCGGACAGCACAGAGTTCGCGGCGTCTACCCCGGATCCTGTTATCTATCTCATGAAAGAGTGGTATGATTACAGGAGCGGGACCATGCAGGTCCGGGATGAGGGCAGCCAGAAGGGTGGAACCATGCGTCTCGGGGCATATCCGTGCAGGCTTGAGGCAGACACCTTTGCGCGTAAGGCCTATGGGGTTGATGAAATATTTGAAAGGCACCGTCACCGTTACGAATTTAATAACGAATACCGCGGAATCCTGGAAAAGGCCGGGATGAAGATTGCCGGATTGAGTCCTGACGGTGAGCTTGTGGAGATCGTGGAACTGCCGGATCATCCATGGTTTCTGGGATGCCAGTTCCACCCGGAGTTCAAGTCCAGGCCGCTTAACCCGCATCCCCTGTTTGTTTCCTTTGTCCGGGCGGCCCTGGCAAAAAGACATGGCGCCAGATCGGATCATGACGGTGCGGAACAAGTGGTTTCATGAATAAGGCCTATATAAACGACACTGTGATTGGAGCGGGTTCTCCTCCCCTGTTAATAGCAGGCCCATGTGTGCTTGAGGATCTTGATACGGCTGTCACTGTGGCGCAATTCATGGCGGAGGCGGCTGAACGCAATGGTTTTTCCTACTGTTTCAAGGCCTCTTTTGATAAGGCCAATCGCACGTCGATCAGCTCCTATCGTGGGCCCGGCATGGAAAAGGGCCTGGAGATGCTGGCCGAGGTGAGGAGCCGGGTGGGAGTGCCGGTTCTCTCTGACATCCATACCCCGGATCAGGCGGCCCGGGCGGCCCGGGTACTTGACTGTATCCAGATTCCGGCCTTCCTGTGCAGGCAGACCGATTTGCTGGTGGCGGCGGCCCGCACAGGGAAACCGTTAAATATCAAAAAAGGCCAGTTCATGGCCCCCTGGGACATGCGTCACGCATTGAACAAGGTCCATGAATCTGGAAACAGCAATGTCCTTCTCACCGAGCGTGGGGCCATGTTCGGGTATAATAATCTCGTGGTGGACATGAGATCTCTTGCCATCATGAGAGGGCTGGGCGTACCGGTAATATTCGATGCCACCCACAGTGTCCAGCTTCCCGGAGCGGGTGACGGCTGCTCCTCCGGGCAGCGGGAATTTGTGCCGCTTCTTGCCAGGGCTGCTGTTGCCGCCGGTGTTGACGGTGTGTTCATGGAGGTCCATCCAGACCCGGAGAAGGCCCTTTGTGATGGCCTAAACAGCCTTTCCCTGCAGGGGGCGGAGAATCTTCTGGCGGAGTTGTCCGCTATTGCCAGGATCCAATCGGCCTGTGAGGGATAAATAGATGTCCGGTGGATATGAACAGCGCGTTTTATGGAGGGCCTCAAAGGTAAGGCTGCTGGCCCTGGATGTCGATGGGGTACTGACCCCTGGCACCATTGTCTACACGGACGCGGGGGAGCAGGTGCAGAGCTTTCATGTGCGGGACGGCCTGGGGCTGAAACTGCTCATGCGTGCCGGCATAGAGGTAGCCATCATAAGCTCCCGGTCTTCGGAAGCGCTGGCAAAAAGAGTGGATGAGCTGGAAATACGGCGTTCCTACCAGGGAGTAAAGGACAAGATCTACGTCTATAATTCCCTTATCGAAGAATTAGGCCTGCGGGATGAAGAGGCAGCTTACGTGGGGGACGACTGGGTTGATATTCCGGTTCTCAAAAGAGTGGGGCTTCCCGTGGTGGTTGCCGATGCCGCTTTCCCTTTGAAGGATTATGCCAGCTTTGTCACAAGACAGCCTGGGGGGCATGGCGCTGTAAGAGAGGTGTGCGATCTGATACTTACAGCCAGGGGCCTCTGGAATGATGTCCTTGAGTCCGTTATTTCCGCCTGATGCGTTACCGTTTCCATAATGATTAGGACAAGAATCCTGGCACATGTCCATTAAAATAACCCAAGTCCTTGAACAGAAATATTTTACCTGGGCCCTGGCCCTGATACTTCTTTCCCTTGTCCTCTGGGTTGGTTATCAGAAGGGGAAACAGGGCAGGGAGGATCTGTGGACAGTGGACCTCAGCAGGATCAAGGCGGATCTTGTGCTCACGGGGGTACGCTATACAAGGAGTGAAAACGGGCGGATACGATGGGTGATCAATGCTGCTGGTGCCAGATTTTTTGATGAAAAACAGTTGGTTAAACTGGATTGCGTGCGCATGCAGTTTTTTACTTCACAGAACCAAAAGGTGCTTGTGCAGGCGGATTCCGGTCGTTACGATCTCGCCACGGAAGAGATGTCGGTTAGCGGCCATGTCAAGGTGGTTTCAGAAAAGGGCGATACCCTTTATACAGATACCCTTCATTTTTCCAATGCAAGGAACCTTATCTGGTCCAGGGACAGGGTGCGGATGAAAGGCGGCGGTATGGAAATCAGGGGAAAAGGCTTTGAGTATTATCTGGGGCAGGGTAAGTTTATTATAAGAAAACAAAAGACCGTGATACAGGAAGGCGGTAAGATAGGATTGTAACCTGTAACAGGAGGAGAAAGAGAGCCATGCAAGGTTTGTCATCGCAAGCGCCAGCAGCCGACAGCCAGGGCAGATATATATTTTGGTCTGGTTTCCTGTTTGTTCTTTGCCTGATGTTAACAGCTTATGTAGGCATGGCCCGGGCGGCCCGGAAGCCGTCTCCGAGGGAGCCGGTCAGGATTCAGAGTGACCGCATGGAGACCATTGACAAGAAGGGTAACGTGGTCTTCAAGGGACACGTGAGAGCTTCGAGGGGGGACCTTGTCATCCATTCCGATGTCCTCAAGGTGTATTACAGGCAGGTTCCGGGCAGGGAGGGCAAAAGATTGATAGATAGGCTTGTGGCTGAGGGCAATGTCAAGATCACCAAGGATGAGAGGATGGCCACCGGCAAGAAAGCTGTTTACAACAAGCCGGAAGAAAAAATAATACTTACGGGCAATGCCCAGGTCTGGGACGGACGGAACAGGATCCGGGGCGATAAAATTGTCTTTTTTGTCAACGAAGACAGGAGCATTGTTGAAAGTTCCGGCTCCCATAAGGTGGAGGCGGTGGTTTATCCTGAAGATTGACCCTGGAGCGGGAATGGCGGAACTTAAGGCCTTTGATCTGGTCAAAAAATACAGGGGCCGGCGGGTTGTGGATGGTGTCAACCTGGACCTTGCCGATCACAGCATAGTCGGTTTGCTTGGCCCCAACGGAGCGGGTAAGACCACCACGTTTTACATGATGGCGGGCCTGATAAGGCCCGACCGGGGCAAGGTGGTGCTGAACGGCGAGGATGTTTCGGTTCTTCCCATGCATAAGCGGGCGCTCAAGGGTATTACCTACCTTCCCCAGGAGGCATCTGTGTTCAGGCGGCTTTCTGTTGCGGATAATATCAGGCTGGTTCTGGAAGCAAGGGGTATGCCCAGATATCAGGTGGAGGCCCGTACGGAGGAGCTTCTGGAACAGATGGGGTTGAGTGATCTTGCCGGTCAGAAGGCCTATTCACTGTCAGGCGGTCAGAGAAGACGGGTGGAGGTAATGAGGGCTCTCGCCACCAGGCCGGACTTTATACTTCTGGATGAGCCCTTTGCCGGAGTGGACCCCCTGGCGGTGGCGGATCTTCAGGAAATAATTAGAAATTTGAAGAAGATGGGTATTGGTGTTTTTATATCGGATCATAACGTACGGGAAACCTTGACGGTATGTGACAGGGCCTATATCCTGAATTCAGGCAAGGTAATTGTGGAAGGCACACCGGAAGAAATATCGCAGAGTGAAACGGCGCGAAAAATTTATTTAGGAGAGGAGTTCGCACTTTGATCCATTTGGGTCTGTTTTTGGATCTGGTCCTGGATTTTGAAGTATAATATGGATATCGGACTGAAACAGCAGGTAAAGCTCAGCCAGCAACTGGTAATGACGCCCCAGTTGCAGCAGGCGATTAAACTCCTTCAGTTATCCAGGATAGAGCTGATTGACACAATCAATCAGGAGATGGAGGCTAATCCTGTCCTGGAAGAGGCAACCGGAGAGCCTGAATCCGAGGAAGGGTCTTCCCAGCCCGAAGGCAAGACCGGGGACACGGAATGGAAGGAGGCCGAGGCCTCGGTGCCCGCCCTGTCCTCGTCAGAGCAGGAAAAAACCCCATGGGAAGACAAGGCCCTGGAAGAGGTGGACTGGAAGGAGTTCTGGGACGACGAGGCAAAGACACAGATGCCTTCTTATTCCTTTGAAGAAAAAGAGGGCACAAACTACGAAAATCTCATTACCAGGACAACAAACCTGACCGAGCATCTCATGTGGCAGTTGCAGCTTTCCCGCATGGATGACGAGGAGCGTGGAATAGGATGCCTCATTATTGGCAACCTGGACAAGAACGGCTATCTGAAGATATCGGTTGAAGAAATTGCCCGGGAGATTCACTGCGACCCTGAGCGCATTGAACAGGTTTTGAAGAAAGTCCAGCATTTTGATCCGGTGGGGGTGGCCGCCAGGGACCTGAGGGAGTGCCTGCTGATTCAGGCAGAAATCCTTGGTATAAACGATCCGCTGGTAAAGGAAATCATTCAGAACCATCTTCCCCACCTTGAACGCCATAATTATCAGGCGATTGTAAAGGCCACTGGCAGGAGCATGGAGGATGTTTCCCATGCCATAGATGTCATCACGGGGCTTGAGCCCAGGCCAGGCCGTTCCTTCAGCACGGACGAGGTACAGTATATTGTCCCTGATATTTACGTTTACAAAATGGACAATGAATACGTTGTGTCTCTTAATGATGAGGGCGTGCCCAGGCTGAGGATAAACTCGTATTACAGGGATGCCATCAAGAAGGGTAATGCCCCGGAGGACGCGAAGGACTTTATCCAGGGAAAGCTGAAAACCGCGGTGTGGCTTATTCGCAGTATCCATCAGCGCCAGAGGACCATTTATAAGGTCACAAAAAGCATCGTAAAGTTTCAGCGGGAGTTCCTGGACAAGGGTATCACCCACCTCAAGCCCCTGATCCTCCGTGACGTGGCGGAGGACGTGGGTATGCATGAATCCACCATCAGCAGGGTTACCACCAACAAGTATGTCCACACACCCCAGGGTATCTTTGAACTGAAATTTTTCTTCAGTGTCGGTCTGAAACGGCATAACGGCCAGGAGGACGTGGCAACCCAGAGCGTTAAGGAAAAGATCCGCCAGCTCATCCAGGCCGAAGATCCGGTCAAGCCATACAGCGACAAGCAGATAGTGGATATTCTGGCAAAGGACAATATACGTATTGCGAGGAGAACTGTTGCCAAGTATAGAGATCAGATGGGCATTTTGCCATCCAGTCGCAGAAAACGTCCCAAATTAAAGTAGAAATGGGAATCAGGGTTGCTTGTGACTGATTAGTAAAGATAAATTTTCCCTTGGAGGTTTTTTTTATGCGAATAAGTCTTACCTACAGAAACGTGGAGTCATCCGATGCGTTAAAGGAGTATGTTGAACAGCGTTTTAAAAAGCTGAAAAAGTATATAG
The DNA here is from genome assembly GCA_027023445.1 of Deltaproteobacteria bacterium. Classification (GTDB taxonomy): domain Bacteria; phylum Desulfobacterota; class Dissulfuribacteria; order Dissulfuribacterales; family JALVPX01; genus JALVVK01. Next base: position 30,371 of record JALVVK010000085.1, read on the forward strand.
ACGGGCCAATGGATGTAAATGTTGTCCTTTCCGTGGAGAAGTTCAGGCAGACAGCCGAGGTTGTGATGTCAGGAGACGGAATCCGGGCGGCTGCCAAGGAGGTCCAGGAGGACATGCGCGCCGCCATAGATCTTGTGTCGGACAAGATTGAAAAGCAGCTCAAGAGGTACAGGGAGAAACTCAGGAACAAACGCACTTCAGGCCAGGCCCCCCACCAGCCGGCAGACGACGCCCCTGTCACAACAGAGCCTGAGGAGACGGTCATCCAGGCGGAAAAAATGCAGGCCAAACCTATGTCAGTGGAAGAGGCTGTTGCCCAGCTTCAACTGCTCGACAGGGATTTCATCGTTTTTCCCAACGCGGACACAAACCAGGTAAACGTGGTTTACTGGCGTAAGGACGGTGCCCTCGGTCTTATAGAGCCTTAGACTGTGAAGATCCTTGATTATATCTGTAACGGATGTATTGTTCCCGATCTTACCGCCGAGTCCAAGGATGATGTCCTGGACAAGCTGGCAGAAAGGTTGTCGGAACATGAGAGTTCCCTGGATCGTTCTGAGGTCTTTCGTGTGCTTAAAGAGAGGGAGCAGCTGGGAAGTACCGGTATAGGAGGCGGCGTGGCCATACCTCACGGCAAGATCGAAAGCCTGGATCGGATGATCATAGAGGTTGCACGCAGCAGGGAAGGTGTACCCTTTGAAGCCGTGGACAACCGGCCGGTACATATCATTTTTTTGCTTCTTGCCAACAACAACGCGGCTACCCAGTATCTGAAGATTCTGGCCAAAATTTCAAGGCTGCTGAGAGCCCCCGGGGTATATGAAAGGCTTTTGTCAGCCCCTGATGATGACGCAATCAGACAGATAATAGACGAGGTTGATGGGCAGGGTTAGCGAAAATGTTTTGAAAGGGGAATCCGGGGCCGGTATGGTCCAGGGCGTGGTGATTACCGGCATGTCCGGTTCCGGGAAAAGTACCGCGTTGAAGGCCTTTGAGGACCTTGGCTATTTCTGCGTGGATAACCTGCCCATTGTGCTTCTGCCGGAGTTTTTGTCCCTTACCGGTCATACCGGCACCATGCCTCGCAAGGTGGCCATGGTTATGGACGTCAGGGAGGGGACATTCCTGGATCAGTTCAGGTCAATTTTTGCCCAGATTCGGGACAGGGGCTATCATCTCGAGGTGCTGTTCCTGGACGCAGGCGATGATGTCCTCGTGAGAAGATTCAGCCAGACCAGGCGAAGACATCCGCTTTTGCCGGGAGGTAATCTTTCTCAGGGGATAAGCACCGAGCGTGCCCAGTTGAGGGGTCTTCGGGAATATGCCGACAGGGTTCTGGATACCTCGGATTTTAATGTCCACCAGCTCAGGCAGACCATCCGGAACCTTTATGCCCCCAGGGAGAGGCTGGATCAGATGGTGATTCATCTTGTCTCCTTTGGTTTTAAATACGGGCTTCCCGCGGACGCAAATATGGTGCTGGACGTCCGTTTCCTTCCAAATCCCTACTTTGAGCCTGATTTAACCCGGTTGAGCGGCTGCGATGATGCGGTTCAGTCCTATGTCCTGGATCATGAGGATACCCGCGAGTTTTTATCGCGAACCCGGTCCCTGCTGGACTACCTTGTTCCCAGGTATGAGGCGGAGGGCAAGTCGTACCTGGTTATTGCCGTGGGTTGTACGGGCGGGCGTCACAGGAGCGTTACCATAGTCGAACACCTTAAAAGGCTGTTTACAGAGGCAGGGCTCAAGGTTATTGTCACCCACAGAGACAGTGACAAGGAAGGATAGCGCCTGATAAAAATCAAAAGGGCTCGGATTCTGTCATGAAAATGGAGAGGATATCATGGTTGGTGTGGTAATAGCGACACACGGACGATTGGCCCAGGAACTTCTTCAAACCACAAAATTTATAGTGGGGGCCACGGACAGGATGGAGGCCCTTACCATTGATCCATCCCGGCCGGTGGAAGAGCTCCAGTCTTCCATTCGCAAGGCCATCAGGAATGTGGATTCCGGAAGCGGCGTGCTGGTGCTGACCGACATGTTCGGAGGTACCCCGGCCAACATGACACTTGCCTTCCTGGAAGAATCCTCGGTGGAGGTCATTACCGGGGTAAACCTGCCCATGCTTATCCGGCTTTCCCAGTGCCGTTCCAAAGGACAAAGTCTTTCAGAGGTGGCAAAGACCGTTGTGGAATACGGCAGGAAGAGCATCAACCAGGCCTCTGAAATCCTGCGGAAATAGTCGGGGATTCCTTGAACGGACGTCGGATTCCCCCCGGCTTCAAGGTGAGAATGGCCAGGCCGGAGGACCTTCCACGGATTCTTGCCATAGAATCGTCGTCACATGTTTCTCCCTGGAGCTCCGAGGCCTTCCTGTCCGAGATGATGGGCACGCAGGCGCACCAGAGGATGTGGGTGGTTTCTGCCTCACGCGGTCCCGGCGGCATTGCCGCGTATGTGTGTTTTCATTACCTGGTGGACCAGGTATATATCCTGAATTTTACCGTGGCGGAACCCTTCAGGCGAAAGGGGCTTGGCAAGGCACTTCTTTCCCTGGTGTTGTTTTGGGCGGAAAGACACGGGTGCGATTCCGTGGTTCTTGATGTGAGGTCTGACAACTCGCCTGCCATAGGCCTTTATGTCGGGGCCGGCTTCAAAAAAACGGGTGAGAGCAAATCCGGGGCAGGTGTGCCTTTCTCATGGAGAATGCTGAAGAGGCTGACGCAGGAAAGGTCTCAGGTCTCCTCCGGGGGGAATGCCACCACCTGATCGATTTCACTGGAATTGGTGAGCAGCATCACAAGCCTGTCTATACCGAGGGCCATTCCGGCGCACGGAGGCATTGCGCTTAACGCGTTCAGGAAGTCTTCCGGCCATGGATATTCTTCAAGCCCCCTGCCCCGTCTTGCCAGAAGTTCCTCGCGGAATCGTTCCGCCTGTTCCTCAGGATCGGTCAACTCTGTAAATCCGTTGGCAAGCTCCAGCCCCGCGCAATATAATTCCACCCTTTCCGCGACGTCTGTCCTCCCAGGCTTGAGCCGGGCAAGAGATGCCATGGAGGCGGGATAGTCCATGAGGAATACGGGCCTGTCATCCGGAAGTCCTGGTTCCACACAGGCCACAAGGTCCATGTCGAACCGGTCCGGGTCCGGGGCGGGGCCCGGTGTCCAGCCGGCAAGATCAAAAAATGCCTGTTCCACTGTTAAACGCGGAAACGGAGGGCTCATGTCTATTCCCCGGCCATTCCAGGGGATATTCCTCTGGTCAAGATCCATGGCCAGACAGATCGCCGTAAGAAGGCTCTCACAGTCCTTCATCAGCCTGTTATAATCAGCACCTGTTCTGTACCATTCGAGCATGGTGAATTCAGGAAGGTGAAAGCGGCCCCGTTCCTCCATTCTGAAGACCGGACCAAGCTGGAATATTTTATCAAGGCCCTGTGCAAGCAGGCGTTTCATGTTTAATTCCGGGGAAGGTATGAGGAACAACCTGCCCTTTGCGCCGCCCTGATTTACGGAAAATGTCCTTATGTTCCGTTCAGGGGCAGGAGCCCTGACAAGAAGCGGGGTCTGGACCTCAATGAAGCCCTGGTCTGTGAAATATTGCCGGACGGCCTGAATTATACGTGCCCTGAGGGCAAGGGTTTGGGACAGGTTTTTCAAGAAAAGGGCCCGGTTATTTCTTTACCCGTTCAACGTACTGGCCGGTCCGGGTGTCTATTTTGAGTTTTTCACCTTCTTCAATGAAGAGTGGTACCTGGAGCGTGTATCCGGTTTCCAGGGTAACCGGTTTTGTTGCCCCGGAGGCGGTGTCACCCTTGAGGCCGGGAGATGCCTCACTGACTGTCAGCTCCACGAATATGGGCAGAGAGATATCTATCGGGGTTCCCTGAAAGAACAGCACGTCCACTTCCATGTTGTCCACCAGGAAGTTCCTGGCATCACCTATATGCTCTTCTGTTACGGTTACCTGGTCATAGGTGGTGAGATCCATGAAATGGTACCCTTCTCCGTCTTTATAGAGAAACTGCATATGGACTTCATCCAGGTTGGCCGGTTCAAATTTTTCACCGGAGCGGTAGGTCCGGTCCATTGTGAGGCCGGTAACCATGTTTTTGAGTTTACACCGGTAAAGGGCCTG
>JALVVK010000086.1 GCA_027023445.1 Deltaproteobacteria bacterium
CAAAAGACAGCGGCCATATTCTTCATCAGACCACAGGTCCCAACGATTCCTCAGAGGCCAACAGCTCTGCCATCCGCTCCCTGATTTATGAGTCTCCTGACACGATCAGAGAATTCCTTCATGCTGAACGGCTTCTGAATAAAATCATTGCGGCCGTTTCCGACCAACTCTGCCGCCTCGCCCTCCAGGGCATAACCGCTGGAAAAAAGCACCTTCAGATCCGGTCTTATCCGTATCATACGGTCGTAAACATCCTTCCCGCTGATACCGGGCATTACCATATCCAGGACAACCAGGTCTATATTTTCTCTCTCCGTCTCGAATATGCGAAGTGCCTCTTTACCGTTCGGGGCAAGCAAAACCTCATAACCCATAAGGGTCAGCATCTCTTTGCCCACCTGAAGGAGCACATCCTCGTCATCAACCAGGAGGACGGTGCCACGTCCCTTTTCCATGTCCTCACCGGCAGGCAGGTCTCCCACGGCGACAGGGGTCTTGTCTGTAGCGGGCAGATAGATCTCAAAAATGGACCCTGAGCCGGGTTTACTTTTGACATCTATAGCCCCCTGATGGTTACGTATGATGCCATAGGCCGACGCCAGCCCAAGCCCGGTTCCCCGCCCCATCTCCTTTGTGGTAAAAAAGGGTTCAAAGATCCTCTTCCTGGTTTCTTCGTCCATGCCTGTGCCGTTATCGGCAATCGTTATCCGGACATATTTCCCTGGCTCCACGCCATAAAGACCGGCCTCATCCCTGTTCAATATCCTGTTGGCCGTCTCAACGCGGAGCTCGCCGCCGCCGGGCATGGCCTGAGAGGCATTGACAAAAAGGTTCATCAGCACCTGCTCAATCTGGCCCCGGTCAACCTCGGCAAACCAGAGACCGTCTGAAAATTCAGAACGGACCATGATTTCCCTGTGAGTATGGCTGAACATCTCCAGGTTTCTCCTGACAAGAAGGTTGATGTCACAGGATTCCACGCGATATCTGCCTCCCCTGGCAAAACCAAGAAGCTGAGCGGTCAGCATGGCGCAGTGCTCAATCTGCTCATCCATACATTTTAACTTTTCGTAGTGAGGGTGATCCGCGTCCATGTCGCTCAACATAATGGACACGTATCCACGAAGGCCCTGAAGAAAATTGTTGAAATCATGCGCGATACCGCCGGCGAGCGTGCCAATGGCCTCCATGCGCTGCGCCTGTTCAAGCCGGGCCTGAAGATTCTTTTTCTCGGTTATATCCCGAAAGACCATGACCACTCCCATGATATTTCCACTGGAATCCCTTATGGGAGCGCCACTGTCATCAATGCATATCTCCTTTCCATTCCTGGAAATCAGGGATGTATGATTGGCCAGACCGACCACAACACCCTCCCTGAGAACCCTTGTCACGGGGCTCTCCACAGGCTTGCGGGTGTTCTCGTTTATAATGTGGAAAACCTCCTCAACAGGCCGTCCCCTGGCCTCTTCAGTATCCCAGCCGGTCAGGCCTTCGGCCACCGGGTTCAGGAGCACCACCTTGCCCTCGGAATCCGTGGCGATCACCGCGTCCCCTATGCTCTTGAGAGTAGTGGAAAACCACTCTTCCCGGTCTCTGAGCTTTTTTTCCATGCGGGCCTTGTAAAGGGCCATCTCTATGATGGTATGAAGCTCTCTTTCCTCAAACGGCTTTATGATATATCCAAAGGGTTCTGTTATCTTGGCACGCTCCAGTGTCTTGTCATCCGTGTAGGCCGTGAGATAAACCACAGGGATCTGGAGCCGGGTCCGTATCCTGCCGGCAGCCTCCACCCCGTCGATTTCACCCTTCAGCATGATATCCATAAGAACCAGGTCCGGACGATCCGCCTCTGCGTGTATGATCGCCTCCTCTCCTGAGGAAACCACCCCGCATACAGAATATCCAAAAGACTCCAGCGTGATTCTTATATCCTCAGCCACTATGGCCTCGTCTTCCACTATCAGAATACATGGTTTTTTCATGACATTGCGCCTTCCGCTTCCTGTCCGTTCAGATCCCATGGGATCCATTGTCATATGATTCCTCATGCCCAGGCTGATCGCCCCGGCCTGACCCGGCATTTTTATTATTTTTATTAATGTTAAACATGATTTCAAAGGTTGTCCCGGACTCCCTTTTCACGTTGAGAGTGCCCTGCAGTTGGGCCACCAGAATGGAAACAAGCCTGAGGCCAAGGGATTTTACACCCTCCGGATCCACCTCATCAGGGATTCCAACTCCATCGTCACTGACCTCAAGCCTGACCTGTCCGTTGTTATCAACGGAACGAAGCGATATGGATATAAACCCTTTCATATCACCTGGAAACGCGTACTTTATGCAATTGGAAACCAGCTCGCTGATAATAAGACCGCACGGTATGGCGCTCTCGATCTTCAGACCGGCATTTTCCACGTCAAGCCTCAATCCGATTCTGCCAGGATCAACCCCGTATGAACGGAACAGATCGCCGGAAAGCTGTTTCACGTATCCCTTAAAATCAATATTGGCAAGATCCCCTGACTGGTAAAGTTTTTCATGGACAAGGGCCATGGACTTTATCTGGTTCTGGCTCTCTATAAGCGCCTCTTTGTCCCTTCTGTCCACCATTCTGGAAGCGCGCAGCCTGAGCAGGCTGGAGATCACCTGCATATTGTTCTTTACACGGTGGTGTATCTCCTTTAAAAGAACCTCCTTTTCCCTTAGGGAACGCTTGATCGCGTCCCTGGCCTGCTTGCGCTCCGTGATGTCACGCATGAATTCCACCACCCTCACCGGCCTGCCATCTTCCCCGGTCGCGGCGACATTGGCAGTGGCCCATATATCTATCTTCCTTGCCCCTGCATGCACAAAACATGTCTCGCAGTCATGGATCATACCGTCATCAAAACACTGCCTTACTATGCAGGGATCACATGGATCATTTCTCTTATGAAGCGCCTCATAACATTTCCTGCCCGTGACATCCTGCCCTATTAACGCGCGGGCCCTGTCATTTACCCAGAGGATTTCCAGATCTTCGCTCAAAAGGACCATGGAATCCGTTATAGAACTTACGACACCTGAAAGCATCTGTTCACTGTCGCGCAGGGCTGCCTGTGCCTTTCTGCGCTCTTCCACTTCCCTTGCGAACGTGTCCCTTGAAACCGTAATCTCCTTGAGTTCCCTTGCCATATCTTTAAGTGTCCGGGCCAGGACCCCTATCTCATCCCTTGACCTGATGTCTATATCCGTATCCAGGTCTCCCTTTCCAATGCGCCTTGCCGCGTCCGTAAGCCTCATGACCGGCCTTGAGATAAGATGGGAAATGATGAAACCGAGAACCAGGGACAGAAACAGGACAAAGGCGCTTGAGCCTAACACTATGACGCGGGCACGTCTCTCGTAACGCCTGATGGTTTCCATACTTCTGAAGGCGTTTTCCAGGTGTTTTTCTATGACAGGGGCAACCTTCATATTAAATGTGTCCAGGACATCAAGGGCCTTTTTCCTGGCACACCGTATCCGCGCCTTATCCGCCCCGTTTTCGACCAGCCTCAGGTACTGCGTGACAAGGCTTACGAAGCGGTCTGTCAGCGTCTCCATCACCTCCACGTGTTCATCAATATCATAGTCATGATGATAGAGCCTGTGCATGGCAACCTCTGTCTCAAGCCTGACAAGCTGCTCATTTATCAATTTCCTGTCCCTTGGATCCCTGGTAATTCCATACTGAGTCGCATACACCATTATGCGGTAAAGGCTGGTCTGAACACCACTTTCCGCAACTGTTCCGGGAAGCAGGAAGCCCGCTATCCGGTGGAATTCGTCCACCAGGCGCGAATTAACGACCATGACAGTGTAACCCAAAACAAACACGGCAAAGGACACCGTCAAAAAACCGGTTGCGAGTTTCTGATAGATTTTCATCTCATGTCAACCACGCCAAAACCATTCTTCCTGAACGCGGCTCCTGCCTCTGAGGAACAAAGGAAATCCACAAAGAGTCTTGCGTCTGCTTTTTGTGTGGAAGTCCGGAGAACCGCAGCATCCACCTCCTCCGGATGGCTGATTCCCCGGGGAATCTCCACTTCCGCCAGTCCCTCTGCCATGGGCCAGTTGAACATATCCTTCCAGATGATCGCCGCGTCCGCATCCCCTTCGCGAAGGACAGCAATCAACTCAACCGGATCAGGAGCTCTCATCACGACGTTGGCCCCAATGGCCCGTCCCGTTTTTGAACCGGCGATAATGGCGTCTGCCACACGCCCGATCACGCACATTTTTGTATTTCCCAGCGCCAGCCGGACTCCCTTTCGGGCAAGATCTTCAAAGGAGCTTATTGTTACCCGGCTCCTCTCTGCCACCGCCACCACCGGGATATGATACGCAACAGGCCGAAAATATTCAATAAATCTCCTGCCCCTTTCAATGGTCTGCCTATCCCCGGATATGAACACATCTCCCATTTGCGTCTTTTGTATGGTGCGAAGCAGAATCATGGAACCGGCATAGACCGTTTCAATCCGAATGTCTGGATGTTTCCGCTCGAACCGGGTGATCAGCTCTTTGACAGGCATCCTAAGCCCCTTGCATGCGCAGACCACGAGCGTCTTTTCCGGTTCCGGCCCGCAGGCGTGAAACAAAAGGATCATGATCATAAAAAAGGGGAGAAGCATCGCTGCGGACAAAACAGGCTTTTTTACAATGGGAGAATCTCCATAACGGTATTTTTTACTTATCATCCAGCACACCCCTTATGGCTGCAGACAGCGCACCGATATTAAAAGGCTTCTGAATAAAATCGCTACAGCCACGCCGCATTATACGGGCTGCCTCCCCGTTCATGCTGTAGCCACTTGACAGTATTACCTTCACGTTAGAATCTGCTTCCCGTATCCTGTCGTACACCTCACCACCGCCCATATCAGGCATAATCATATCAAGAATTACAAGGTCAATTTCGTCCCTGTTTTCCCTGAAAACACGAATCGCGTCTTTACCTGACCCGGCAGTCAAAACCCTGTAGCCCAGATGCCGCAGCATATCCTGCCCCACCTCTATTATTACATCTTCATCGTCCACAAGAAGAATGGTCTCGCTGCCACTGACAGGCATGGACACGGGACTGTCTTCCTCCACCGAAACATCCCTGTCCGAGGCGGGCAGATAAATTTTAAAGGTAGTCCCTACCCCCTTTTCGCTGTAAACATTGATTATGCCACCATGATTCTTAATGATCCCATAGGCAGAGGCAAGGCCCAACCCGGTACCCCTGCCCACATCTCTGGTGGTAAAAAAGGGCTCAAAGATCCTCTGGCAGGTAGCCTTGTCCATACCGACCCCGGTATCAGTAATTGATATCCTGACATAATTACCCGGCACGACCTCAAAAGGCCTATGATAGTGTTCATCAAGAACGGTATGGCTCGTTTCAATATAGAGATCACCACCGCCTTCCATGGCCTGCCAGGCATTGATAAAAATATTGAGCAGCACCTGCTCTATCTGTCCCGGATCCACCTCCACCGTCCAGATTCCATCCTGATACTTCTCGTGGATCCTTATCTCCTTCCTTGTCCTGCCGAACATGCTGACAGCATTCTTGACAAGCGCGTTTATATCAGCAGGTTTTACGTTATATTTCCCCCCCCTGGCAAACCCCAGGAGCTGCCGGGTTAGCTCGGCGCCCCTTTCAACCATGGCCCCTATCCCCTCCACATGTTTGAAAAAAGGATGCCGCCTGTCAATATGAGCCAGCATCAGGGATGCGTGCCCCTGGATACCCATGAGCAGGTTGTTGAAATCATGGGCTATGCCTCCGGCAAGGGTTCCTATGGCTTTCATCTTCTGGGCCTGATAAAGTTGCGCCTCAAGCCTCTTTTTTTCCTCCTGGGCCTGGACGCGCAGGGTAACTTCCTCTGTAACCTGGACAATACCCACGACCTCACCGTTGTCATCCTTTACCGGATAGCCTTTAAAGTGCCATATCCTGCCGTCCGGGGTATGAATTTCCCCTGTCCTCGCCCTGCCCGTCTCATAAATTTTCGTGCCGGGGCATGTGGGACAGGGCTGATTTCTCTGATGCCACTCCCTGAAACAATACCTTCCTATCAACTCATCAGGGCTCAGGCCCACCGATTCGGCTGCCGCCCTGTTTGCCCACAGAACCTTCCTGTCCCTGTCCAGATAAACCACTATCTCGGACATGGTCTGAAGAATATTATTCTTTTCCTCCTCGGACTTTCTCAGGGCCTGTTCCGTCGCCCTGTGTCTTCTGATCTCTTCCTCAAGCTTGGCCGTACGATCCCTGACCAGCAAATCCATTTGCGCGACGTGTTTGTTCAACTCGTCCATGGCCTGTTTACGTTCGAGGATAACCTGCACGTTGGTACAAAAGGTTTCCACCTGTTTCACATCATCCAGGCTGTAATCAGACGGTTTGTTGGCGCATACGGCAAGGGCGACAACCCTGCCCCGGGTCAGGACCGGCACACACAAAAGCCTCTTCAGGGCCACATGACCGGAAACCGTCCCCTTTTTCCCAGGATGCGCCGCATTGTAGTCGTTAACGACCAAAGCCTTTTTCTGGCGCACGGCAACGGCCCAAAGCCCCCCTTTATCCACCGGAAATTTAAGATCTTCCTCCCGCACCCGGCAGTCAGCCAACACATCCCTTGAGCAGGAATATATACGGAGTACGTTCTCGTCCTCGTTCACAAAACCGTAAAGGGCATATCTGCTCCGCGTCATGCCTGTGATCTCGTCCAGGACCCTGTCGCAAATCTCCTTGTGGCTTGCGTCTATCATACGGGTCAGATTCCATAGGGAATCCATCCCCCCGGCACGGTCCCTGTCCCGCTCCAGACGAGTCCTCAGGGCCTTACCCAGCCTCCTCCTGGCTATGCCCAGAACATTTGCCGAATGTCTGACCCGGTCGGTTTCATCCTGAAGCTTATCCACCCTGGATCTCAATTGTTCCACCTGGTTGTAGCAACCGGCGGCAACAGACATGTTTACAGCTACCCACTCAAGGACATCAATCTCCTCGTCGGAGACATGACGTTTAACAGTATCGCACAAAAAACAGGCCCCGAAGGCAGCACCTCGGCTCAAAAGAGGCACGCATATCAGGGTGTTTATTTCACTGATACCAGGGATCCCCTCCCATGGCGCCGGTTCATCAACCACAAAGGGACGGCCTTTGTTCATATTTTCCCTTATAAAGATATCAACGAAGAAGGTGGCCATTTCAGACGCGTTTCCCATGAAGTCCCTTGGCAGATTATACGAGCCCACCATCCGGGGAAGGGCAAGAGATTCATCCGGCATCAGCATCACCGTGCCGAAACCATAGCCCATAACATCGCACACCGTCCGCACCACCTTGGAAAGATACTTTTCCGGTGACATAAAAACATCAAGGCGTACAATTTTTTTTGATAGTATGGAGAATATGCTCATAAGAGAATTTTATCTCAAAAAAGCGGCACGAAATACATATCCATTTCACCCTGTCTCTGTACATTCCCAAACTACAGTAGTACAGAAACAACCTTCCCCACAGGGGGCAACTCCATTATGACAGGCCATAGCATTACATAAAAATGCAATCGCCATTCCGGAAAAAACAAAATGAACTACAGAGAATTATCTAATTTTTTTAAAAAAATACTATATGACAAGGGAAATTTCGTCAATAAACTGACGTTTTTGGTCACTGACGGCCTTCAGCGTCAGAAAAACGGAACGCCCGGCCATTAACCCGGATTATGCAGCTCGCACGTGTGCCTAAGATGCAGGTGGAGGATATGTTTTTTATTTCTGCGTCAGGCGGGTAAGGATAATCTCAAGATTCTCATCAAGGGCCTTGAGACGCCGTCTCTGGACCGCGATATCGTAGTCCTGTTCGCACATGGGCAGAAACCGGGCAAGGCTTTTCCGCCTTCTGTCGTGGGCCAGGTATATAACCCCTCCGGGGGCAAGATATTTTTTAAACACATCCAGAAGGGGATTAAAAAACCTGGGATGAAACAGTACCTCGGAACCGATAATCAATTCAAAGGTACCGAGGTCTGTGGGGCTGAGCCAGTCAAGCCTTTCAAAGGAGACCTTTCTGCACCCGTTGACCGCGGCGGACACCCTGCAGAAGTCCAGGATCTCGTCCTGATAGTCGGTTATGGTCACTTCGTGGCCAAAGGCGGAGGCAACAATCCCCGTAACTCCGAGCCCTGCGCCCAGTTCCAGCACACGGGTTCCGGGCCTGGGGGCGATGTTTGCCATGAAATCCGCCATTACCACGGAAGACTCCCATATCTTAACCCAATAGGGGAATTCTTCGGTCTGGGCAAATATGTCCTTGCCGGCGATAAGGGGCTCGATATCCTTGAGATGAAGAAACCTGAAACGGCGCTTTTTAACAACAACGCTCTCAAATTCCAGGGAATACCTGGCTTTCAGCCGGTCATAAACCGGCCTCACATCCTTTGGTATTGTTATCTGCGCCAATTCTTCCTCCCGGTAACCGGCCCCCTCCAGCATTCAGAAAATTCAAGCGCCATATGGCGACAGCTCCGTGCTGAGAACAGAGGCGGATTTTTCTCCTGCTGTCCCTGCTGTTATACCGTGCCGAATCCCTTTTCCTTCATGTCGTAAAAGACCCTGCCGGTGCCTGCGGGAATCAGCCGGCCCATAATCACGTTTTCCTTAAGGCCCCTGAGGTAATCCACTTTCCCGGCAATGGCCGAATCCGTCAGAACCTTTGTGGTTTCCTGGAAGGACGCCGCGGAAATGAAGCTGTCAGTGGTAAGCGAGGCCCTGGTGATACCGAGCAACATTGGTTCAGCCGTGGCAGGGGTTCCGCCCTCCTGCATTATGCGCTCGTTTTCTTCCTCGAAGCGTCTCAACTCAACCTGTTCGCCCAGCATAAAGGTACTGTCCCCAACACCTGTTATCTTCACGCGCCTAAGCATCTGGCGCACGATTACCTCTATGTGCTTATCGTTGATCTTGACGCCCTGGAGTCTGTAAACCTCCTGTATTTCATCCACAAGATACCTGGCAAGGGCCTTGAGTCCCTTGACCCGGAGAAGGTCATGGGGATTGATCACACCGTCCATCAGGGGCTCACCTGCCCTGATATAATCCCCCTCGTGCACATTGATATGCTTGTCCCTGCGGATAAGGTATTCCTTGGGTTCTCCTATCTCAGGGGTAACGATCACGCGTCTCTTGCCCTTAAGATCCTTGCCGAAGGACACCATGCCGTCAATCTCGGATATAATAGCGTGCTCTTTTGGCTTGCGGACCTCGAAGAGTTCCGCAACCCTTGGCAAACC
>JALVVK010000087.1 GCA_027023445.1 Deltaproteobacteria bacterium
GGAATGGAGAACACCGAACCGGACAGGCAGGAATTATCAACCATAAGCGGCCGATCGGTACCAGGAGGAATTAATCATGCCAATACATGAATTTACATGCAACAGCTGTCATCATACCTTTGAAATCCTGATCATGAACAGGGAAGAAATGGATCTTATCAGATGCCCCAAGTGCCAGAGTCCTGATGTAGGCCGGCTCATGAGTGCGGCAAACGTGTCAGTCGCCTCCGGTTCATCTTCTTCGGAGCCTTCCGGACCTAAGATAAATTCCCATTCCTGTTCTTCCGGAAGCTGCACAAGCATTGAACTGCCCGGATATAAAAGATAACAGTCATAATCCAGAATAATATTGTGGCAAAAGGCCCCTGCTTTTACATGCAGCGGGCCTTCCCCGTCTTTCCGCACTGCTCATATCCATAAAACTCCCCCCCTGGCTATACCTCCACGGAATTCCTCACAAAACGACGTGTCAAAAAAATGACTCTAATGGATATCCGGTTCTTTCGGCATGTCCGCCTATCCCCAACATGTTGGGTCATCATTTTTAATATCATCTATTTCTGCCTTTTCTATGCTGTCCCGACCGCATCTTCTATTGGCACCGGTATTGCTTTTGAACAGCCTGACTGCCGGCATTTATTGCCGGCTGTTTTTCACCCGTCAGGCCAGGGAGGTATCTGGAACGAGGATGTCCAGCGTCATTGGGAACAAAAACAGAATCCGGTTATGCATCTGGTCGCTACTTTGCGTAACGGCAATCCTGCTGTTTCCAGGCCCTGAAACCGTCTATCCCCGTGTCACCAAGGCTGAGCCTGGCAGGCATGCCTCAATATCCCCGTCTTCGGAAAAAGATGCTGGCGATATTGAAGGCGAGGCCGAAGCGATGGCCGCCGCTACTAATGAATGGAAAAAACTTCTTCCGAGGATCCAGACATTCTGGAAAGAAAACGAAGACTCTTCCCATGTGCCGGAGGCAGATGTCTGGCCCCTTATCCAGGAACTCAAGAGGTTTGTGGAGCTCTTCCCAGACTCTCCTCATGCCCCTCAATGTTACTATGTCCTTGGAAAGGCATACGCTGCCGTATCGTTTTTGCCCGAGGCCATAGCCTACTGGAAAATTGCTGCCAAACATTATCCTCAAAGCCAGTGGGCCAGTGAGGCCCTTATGGCAATTTTACTGAATTTTGAAAAACAAGGGAAAAAGAAGGAAATCAAAAAGTTATACCAGGATATAGTTAGTCAATATTCTGACAGTGCCGCGGCCAGGGCTGCCTGGATCATCATGGCCCTTGATTTTTTAACACCTGATAACGTCAACAAGGTTGCCAGACAGGTGAAAATGCTGGAATCCAGGAATCCGGAAATCTACATAAAGGTACCCCAGATTCTGGACTTAAAGGGCCGCATTGCTGAATTACAGGGCAGAGACAAGGACGCGCGCAAATACTGGCTGCATTATCTGAACCTGACTGGATTCAAGGCCCAGAGAGCCGCCACTCTCTTCAGGATCGCAGAGAGCTGCAGACGTAATGATAAGACCATAATGGCCCTTAAATATTACAATATACTGAAAAAGGATTATCCATCTCAGCCAGAAGCCCTTTTCGCTGTATTCAGGCTGTCCCAGCTGAAAAGATCTTTCAGGCAAAGGATTTCCAGCCACATTTCCGGACTGCCGCCGGTCACGGTTGATCCCCACACCATCAAGTTATACAGGGAAATCATCAAACGCTTCCCCCGGTATCCCCTGACACAGGAGGTGGAACTTAATCTCATGCAGGTGCTGCTGGCGCAGGGTAAATTCCGGGACGCGATCGAACTGGCCCAGCGGTTTCTGGACAGCTGGCCCGGAAGCAAGTTTACGCCCAATGTCATTAAGGTCGGAGACAAGGCCATCGACTCCCTTGAGACAGGCGGTGCGAATGTGCAGGGCCTTGAAAAAGCGGTGGAGTACAGCAAAGAGTTCGTCAGGCTTCACCCCCGAAGCCCCTTCTGCAAGCCAATATCTACTGCGGCGCAGACCATCTGGGGAACGTACATAAAGGCTCTTCTCAATGCGCGCGAGTTCGCGCGGGCACTTGAACAGGCATGGGACTTTGAAAAGGCCTTTCCAAATACCAAGGCGGCAAAACTCGCGGCTGGCTTATCAGAAAAGGCCCTTATTGCCCTTGACGAGGATTTTCTGAACAGAGGGCGCCCCCTGGATCTGCTGAATTTCTATTATAATCACCGACCGCTTGTGAGAAAAATGCGTTCCTCAAGGCACCATTTCATGGCGGCAAAGGCATGGCGCGATCTTGAGTGCCCGGATGCAGCCCTGCGTGAATTTTTCACGGCCTGGGATCTTGCGTCCGGATTCAAACAAGGCGGGTACATGCTTTCCTTATGGGCGGATACCGCTCTTGAGGCGGGAGACCTTGTTACCGCCAGGGCCATTTCAGGTCTTTATCCTGACCCTGACTCACCGGACGCGCTGGAACTCGCGGCAAAACTCGCGGCATCAAGGGAACAATGGTCAGCTACCAGGCGGTTGTCACAGCGACTCTTAAATGGACCGGCAAGTGTCCGGCAAAAAAGGCAGGCCAGGAAAATGCTTTTTACTTCAGCAGTACGACTTGGAAACTGGAAACAGGCCAGGGAGATATGGGGCCAAATAGAGCCCTCTCTCAAATCAGGGGAAAAGGTGCGGCTGCTCAGGATGTGGGGTGATACAGCCCTTAAAAAGGGCGATTATTCCTCTGCTTCAGAAGCCTATGGCATATGGGTGACAATTCAGCCCCAGGCCCCCGAGGCCTCGTGGCGCATGGCACTTGTCCATCTCAGGATGGGGAAGACCTCCATGGCCATGGAAGAATTAAAGGCACTGACACAGGACGCTGAAGAACCATGGGCGATGGCGGCAAGCCGCATGCTGTCCAATGAAAATTTCTGGAATGGGCCTGCCGGATTCCTGCTTGATTCCGGCCAGGCCATGAATATGTGAGGACAGGATGTATCCACAGGGCGGAATAATGGAGGAAGTGGCGCGGGAGTCTCAAAACTGCCATGCAAAGGTACTGGTAGCCATACCAAGGGCTAATGACAGATTGAGGATCAAGGCATGCCTGGATGAGGTTGGATATGATGTCACGCCGGTCCCTGATCTGGACACATTAAAGGCCCTTCTAAATACCCGGCCTGCTGAACTGGTATTAATGCTTCACGATCCTGATGCCGGCATGAACGCCCTGGAGTTCCTGCGGGAAATGCGTGGAGCACGGAACGCCGCGGCACCGGAAATCATTTTGCTGTCTCCGAAACCCTCTGTCGAAGATGCGGTCGCCGCCATGAAATCGGGAGCAATGGACTTTCTTTGCGGCCCATGGGATGAACAGGTGCTGAAGTATGCGGTTAAAAGGGCGCTGCGCACCCCTCATCCCGCACCTGCTCCATGGACAAAGCGCCTGAAAAAGGCCAGAAGCCACGAGAATTCCAGATACGACATCATTACGCGCGACCCTGCCATGGAAAGGGTGCTCGCCCAGGCAAGGAATGTTGCTGCAAGCAGGGCCACCGTCCTGATCCAGGGCGAAAGCGGCACTGGCAAAGAACTCCTGGCCCGCTTTATTCACCGCAACAGTGACAGAGCCAGCGGGCCTTTCGGCGCCCTGAACTGCGCCGCCCTTCCTGAAACGCTTCTTGAAAGTGAGCTCTTTGGCCATGAAAAAGGGGCCTTTTCCGGCGCTGTTTCGAAAAAACCAGGCAAGTTTGAGCTTGCCGATCATGGCACCCTTCTCCTTGATGAAGTAACCGAGATGGACCTCGGGCTTCAGGCAAAATTACTCCGTGTGCTGCAGGAAGGAGAGGTGGACAGGCTGGGGGCCACCATGCCTGTCAAGGTGGATGTAAGAATTATTGCAACAACCAACAGGAATATAGCTGAGGCGGTTCGCTCCGGCAAATTCAGGGAGGATCTGTATTTCAGGCTTAACGTCATTCCATTAAGGCTGCCGCCCCTGAGGGAAAGAAAAGAAGATATAGGGCTTCTTGCTGAGACTTTCAGGGAAAAATACGCGGTGGAATATGGAAAGGATGGGCTGAAATTTGCAGAAGGAGTATTGGAGGGCCTTGAGGCGCAAGCCTGGAGGGGCAATGTAAGGGAGCTTAAAAACGTGGTGGAACGCGGGGTCCTGCTGGCACAGGGAAATGAGATCACCATGGCGGATCTTTTTATGGACGAATCATTGACCTATGGCCCGGAAGGGATTTCCGGCCCTGGTGAAACCTTTCCCGGTATCGGAACGGAAAATTTCAGCCTGAGCGAAGTGGAGAAGGAAATGGTTAAAAGGGCGCTTGCCCGAACCAAAGGAAACCGGACCCATGCGGCAAGGCTGCTCGGTATCAGCGTAAGGACCCTTAGGAACAAACTGGCGGAATATAGACAGACGGGGCTGGTGCTATGAAAGGGCTTTTCGGAAAAGCAATAGACGTGCTGGGATATGCCATAGATCTGCGCACGAAAAGGAACATTGTCCTATCTTCCAACATAGCCAATGTTGACACACCTGGCTACAAGGCCAGGGATATACCTTTTAAAAAGATAATGGCGGAATACTTGGATGGGGCACAGGAACCGGTTACCAAAATGAGGTGTACCCGTCCGGGCCATATGGCCCCTGACACGGGAGAAGGCATCGGGCCGGGCGCGCCTGAGGCGTTCATGGTAACCACGGATCCAGGACATATCGCCACTCATTCCATTAAACCCGAGGATGTTCACGTGGTTCAATCCAAGGAAACAGGTACACCCAATAACGTGGACCTGGATAAGGAGATGGCAAAACTTGCGGCTAATAACCTGCAGTATCAGACAACGGTTCAGGCACTCATCAAGGAACTTGAACTGATCAAAGTCGCAATAACAGAAGGAGGCAGGGTATGAATCTTTTAAACGCCATAGATATAAGCGCATCAGGGCTTTCGGCCGAGAGGACACGACTGAACATAGCGTCCATGAACCTGGCTAACGCCCATGTGACAAGAACCCTGGACGGGGGACCATACAGGGCGAAATCCGTGATCTTTACCTCCGTGCCTTACAGAGATGGAAATGCGGTGGATGGGCCATTCGATAAAACCCTTGCAACCGCCCTCAGGGAGGTCCGGGTCTCTGAGATCGTGGACGATCCGGAACCGTTCAAGGAGGTTTATGATCCTGCAAATCCGGACGCGGATAAAAGGGGAATGGTGAAATTGCCAAATGTTAACGTAATGGAACAGATGGTGGACATAATGACCGCCTCCAGGGCGTACGAGGCGGGGGTTACGGCTATTGATACGGCCAAGGCCATGACAATGAAGGCACTGGAAATAGCGAAATAGAGGGGGCAGGATGAAGATTGACGCGAATCCGTATCAGAATCCAGTGAAACCTGAGACCGACAGGAACGGGGATGCCTCTGGATCTGATCAATCAGGCTTTTCCGACATGATAGAAAAGGCGGTTTCTTCGGTAAATGACAGCATAATCAAATCCCAGGAATTGTCCAAGCATATGGCAGCGGGTGAACCCGTGGATGTCGCCCAGACCATGATAGCCCTATCCAAGGCGGATATTTCCTTCAGATTGATGGTCCAGGTAAGAAACAAGGCGCTCAGCGCCTATGAAGAAATTATGCGGATGCAGGTGTAATGCCGGAGGTTTTTTGATATATGCCTTCTTTTTCCGAGGTGCGTGAACAGGCTGAGAAGCTCTATCAGGATCTTACAGTCAGACAGAAACTCATTTCAGCGGCAGTAATTTTTACAGCGGTGGCCGGTTTCGTGGCCCTTTTTGTGCTTACTAATCAGCCAAATTATCGTACCCTTTATTCAGATCTTAGCCCGGATGACGCGGCAGATGTGGTCAACTGGCTGAAAAACGAGAAAATTCCCTACAGGATTTCCGATGCCGGCAGCACCATTAAAGTACCCGAAGACAAGGTTTACGAGACCAGGCTTGCGCTGGCAAGTTCCGGCCTTCCAAAAGGCGGTAGCGTAGGATTTGAAATTTTTGACAAAAGCGGTTTAGGGGTCACTGATTTTGTTCAGCACATCAATTATCTGCGTGCCCTTCAGGGAGAACTCGAACGCACCATTGAACAATTTCCCCAGGTGAAGAGCGCAAGGGTCCATCTGGCCCAGCCCAAGGAAAGCCTTTTTACCAGTGAGAAGCGTGAACCTACCGCGTCCGTTGTCTTGACACTGAAACACGGGGAGGAACTGGAGCGTTCCCAGGTCCAAGGGATAGTGCACCTGGTGGCCAATGCCGTTCCGAGGTTGAAAAAAGACAACATTACCGTGGTGGATACCGAAGGACAGGTCCTGTTTGAAAATCAGCTTCCTCAGGACAATCTCTCAAACCTTACCTCTGCGCAGCTGATATATCAGAGACGCCTGGAAAGCTACTATAAACACAAGATACAAAGCATGCTTGAGGACGCCCTTGGACCAAACCGTGCGATTGCCCGGGTATCCGCCGAAATAGACTTTGACCGGGTGAAGGTGAACGAAGAGCGATATGATCCTGATATGGTGGCAATCAGGAGTGAGCAGAAGCTTAAAGAGACTCAGTCAGGTCAGGAACCAGGCGGAATCCCCGGGGTTAAGGGCGGCCTGGCCACAAAACTCCAGGGCAATCTCGGGCAAGCTGACTCGGGAACCGTGACCACAAAGGAACAGAATACCACAAATTACGAAATAACCCGGACACAGCGCCAGGTAAATGGCGCCATTGGAAAACTCAAACGCCTGTCAGTAGCCGTTTTGGTTGACGGAACTTATAAGGAGAAAAATGGAAAGGCCACCTATATCCCCAGGACTCCCGAAGAGATGGCGAAGCTGCAGCAGATTGTCAAGGCAGCCATGGGCTTCAGCGAAGAACGCGGCGATGATATCAGCCTCGTAAACGTCCCGTTTAACTCCAGGGAGCCTGCCCAGCCGGAAATGGCAAGGATACTGGATGTGGGCACCAAGCTACTTAAACCCCTGGCCAATCTGATTCTGGCACTGCTTTTCATATTCCTGGTAATAAAGCCTCTTTTGAAAAAATATGTATTCGTATCCCCGCAGGAAGAGGGTATGGCCCATCTTCCGGAAGGAGAAGGTGGGATGGGGGACATGGAACTGCCCGAGCCTGAGCCGATGCCCGCGCTTAAACCCATGCCTAATCCCCAGGAAAGGCTTCAGAATCTTGCCCATGAATATCCGGAAAGGGCCGCGGCCCTGATCAAGGTTTGGCTGAGGGAAAAGATGGAGGAAGACAAGGATAAAAAGGATGGTTCCCGTGGCTAAGGTAATGAGGAATAAAGAAATCGACCTGACAGATCCCAAGGGTCCGTTAAAGGCCGCCATGTTTCTCCTTTCCATGGGGGAAGAATTTACTGCCGAGGTGTTTAAGTATCTCAGGGAAGACGAGGTGAGGGAGGTTTCGGCCCTTATGGCCACGATAGAGCACATCCCCGGCGAGGCGGTGGAGAAAATCATGAGCGAGGTAAGGGAAAAGATGTCCCTGGTCAAGGGGGAAGTGGCCGTTCCCGTTGAAGAATTTTTGAAAAAGGTTCTTTTTTCCTCCATGAGCAAGGAACAGGCGGAAAAGATTTATGAAGACATCATGCGCCAGCTTTACCCTTCCACGTTCAAGAAGCTTTCAAGCCTGGAGCCAAAGATTATAGTCAACTTCCTGAGCAATGAACATCCACAGACAATGGCCGTTATAATTGCCCACCTGGAACCTGATCTGGCCGCAGCCATACTGGAGGAACTGCCGGAAAAACTCCAG
Organism: Deltaproteobacteria bacterium; assembly: GCA_027023445.1. Lineage (GTDB taxonomy): Bacteria > Desulfobacterota > Dissulfuribacteria > Dissulfuribacterales > JALVPX01 > JALVVK01. The sequence continues at coordinate 7,799 of JALVVK010000087.1, forward strand.
GCCGAGGTGATGATGAGAATTGCCAATCTGGAGAAGATCAGCCCGGATATCGTGGCCGAAATAGACAGGGTCCTGGAGGAAGAACTCTTCTCGGTTGAGATGAGCGATGTCACCAAGGTGGGTGGCGCGGAAAAGGTAGCAGAGATCCTGAATAATGTGGACCGGAATCTGGAAGACACTCTCATGGAACAGATTGAGTCTTCTTCTGAGGAACTGGCCGAGGAAATCCGGAAACTCATGTTCAAGTTTGAGGATCTCCTGAATGTAGATGATTCAGCGATAGTCAGCATCCTTAAAGAAATCAGCACAGAAGAACTGAAGCTTGCGCTCAAGGCGGCATCAGAGGAACTCAAGGAAAAATTCTTCACAAACATGTCTGAAAGGGCCTCCCTCCTGCTTAAAGAGGACCTGGAGGTAATGGGTCCGGTCCGCCTCAAGGAGGTGGAACTTGCGCAGCAAGCCATTATAAAGGTGGCCAAAAAACTGGAAGGAGAGGGTAAAATTATTCTTGGCGGCAAGGGAGGCGAAGAGGTACTTGTCTAAGATTATAAAGGCGGGAGACTGTTCTTTTTTGTCCCTGAATGACACAAACAACCGTAAGGCCGAGACAGGCCAGGATGAAGACGGAATCTTCAGCTGTCTTACGTCACTGCTGAATGTTTCGTCTGAAGCTGGGAATTCTGATGCCTGCGGAGGGGGCGTGGCCGGTGAGTCGCGTTCAGCCGGGGAGCTTTCCGTTGCCAGAAAAGAGGCGGAGGACATCCTGAGCCGGGCCAGAGAAGAGGCAGAGTCGCTTAAATCAAAGGCACGGCAGATGATCGCTGATGCCAGGAAAAAATCAGAGGAGATTGAAAGTGAGGCGTACAGCCAGGGATTTGACCAGGGCAAAAAGGATGGGGAGGAGTTGGGAAGGCGGCAATACGAAGCTACTGCCCAGAGACTGGGCAGAATCATTGAAAGAATGCAGACCCAGGGGAATGACCTGCTTTCCATGTACGAGGCCCAGATGGTTCGGCTGGTTCTTGAGGTATCACGGAGGATAGTACATCATGAGATCCAGACGGACCCGGAAACCGTGTTAAGATGCATAAGGGCAGCCATGGAAAAGGTTGTGGAGGGCAGCCATCTCTGTATTCATCTCAATCCCAGGGATGCGGAGATTGTAGAGGAGAAAGTCAAGATAGAATTTACGGCTCCGGGACATCATCCCGTTGACATCAAACCTGACATGAAGGTTGAACGCGGAGGATGCCTGATTGAAACGGAATTTGGCTTTGTGGACGCGAGCCTGAGCTCAAAATGGCAGGTTGTAACCCAGGAACTGGAACGAATACTTACCGAAAGAACTGGCCTGGATCTGAAAAAAGACCTATGAGCCAAGACATGACTGATCATGAAAAAATAGACTTTTCGCCTTACCTGCAGGCAGTGACCGGGCTTAATACCATCAGGGCCTGCGGTGTTGTCAATCAGGTCATAGGAATGGTTCTCGAGGGCAAGGGGCCTGGAGTTCCGGTAGGAGGGCTGTGCCGGGTAGAGGTAAAAAAAGGGGAGAGCCTGCCTGCCGAGGTGGTCGGCTTTAGAAAAAATCATGTTCTATTGATGCCCCTTGGCGAGATGCGAGGGATTGAACCAGGCGGAAAGATATGGGTTTCCGGCCAGGAGGCACGGGTTGCGGTGGGTAAAAGGCTTCTTGGCAGGGTGCTGAACGGCCTTGGAGAACCTATAGACAACAAGGGCCCCGTCATCCCTGAAGAGGAATATCCGCTTTATCCTGACGTGCTGAATCCCATGGACAGGCCGATAATTGACCAGCCTGTGGACGTGGGTATCAGGGCCATAAACGCCTGCCTGACCCTGGGCAAGGGCCAGAGGATAGGAATAATGGCCGGCTCCGGGGTGGGGAAGAGCACGCTTCTTGGCATGATTGCCCGACATACCGCGGCTGATGTGAGCGTGATTGCTCTCATAGGCGAACGGGGCAGGGAACTGAGAGAATTCATCAAAACAAGTCTTGGCCCGGAGGGGCTGGCCAGGTCAGTAGTAGTTGTGGCCACCTCAGATCAGCCCCCCCTTGTCAGATTAAGGGGAGCTTATCTGGCGACATCCATTGCCGAATATTTCAGGGACCAGGGCAACGATGTGATTTTTATGATGGATTCGGTTACAAGGTTTGCCATGGCATACCGGGAAGTAGGGCTCGCGGTCGGGGAGCCGCCTACCTCCAGGGGATACACTCCATCGGTGTTCGCGCAACTGCCAAAGCTTCTGGAAAGAGCAGGGAGGAAATCCGGAGCAGGCAGCATTACCGGTATCTACACGGTTCTTGTCGAGGGAGATGACATGAACGAGCCCATAGCCGATACTGTACGCTCCATTGTGGACGGCCACATTGTCCTGAAAAGGGAAATAGCTCATCAGGGGCATTACCCTGCCATAGACATCCTCTCCAGCGTGAGCAGGGTGATGAGGGACATCGCAGCACCCGGTCAGATTCAGGCCTACCAGAAACTCATATCGGTTCTGTCCACTTACAGCAGGGCGGAGGACCTGATCAATCTTGGTGCCTACAGCAGGGGCACCAACCCTGAAATCGATTTTGCCCTTGAAAAAATCGACCAGGTAAAGGCTTTCTTAAAACAGGACGTGGATCACCCATCATCATACAAGGCAAGTATTGAGGAACTTATAGGAATTTTCCAGAGGTAGGTGCGCCATGGCATTTAAGTTCAGGCTTGAAACCCTTCTGAGGCTGCGGGAACGACAACTGGAGCTTGCGGAGGGAGAACTTGCGAGTTTTTTGAAACAGCTTGCTTCGGCCAGGAATTCCCATGACATCAAATTGACCGAGGTACGGCAGGCGGAATCCGCCCTGAAAGAATCACTGAGTAAGGGGGTGGAGGCAGAGCGGTACAGGCAGATGTCCCTTTACCTTGAGAGGCTCAAGGCAGATCTTGCCCGACTTGAGCAACGCATCAGTCAGATAGAGGCCGCGGTGGCACAGGCACGCGAAAAGGTTATGGACCGACACAGGGAGAAAGAATTGGTGGAAAAACTCAGGGAAAAGGAATACCAGGCCTATACGGCAGAAATCCAAAGACAGGAGCAGGTAGAGGCGGATGATCTTTCCAGCGTGGGGTTTGTAAGGCGTGAGCATGAAAAACAACTCATCTAAAATCGGTTTCGGTCTTGTCGTCAGGCTTCTTCTCGGCGTTGGCACGGTAAAATTGTGCCTTGCCTGCCTGTTCCTCTTCAGCTCCTGGATTACCCCTCTTTCCGACACAGGCGCCGTATTTGCGGAATCCGCGTCCGACCAGCCTCCGGCAGCAGCCACCCCGTCGGGTGTCTCAAAAGACAAGACGGTATCGCCGTCGTGTAATCCTGAGGTATTGGAGATTATCAGAGCCGAGGCAAGGCAGTGGGATGACAAAAAACGCCTGCTGGATTCCAGGGAAAAGGACCTGGATATGCTGAAGGCTGAAATAGAGAAACGCCTGGATGAATTGAAAATGCTCCAGACCCGTCTTGAGGAACCCTTAAAGAAGGCCAAGGCCTCTTATGACAACAGGTTCCAACATCTCGTGGGAGTTTACAGTTCCATGGATCCCGCGCGGGCGGCAAGTCTTTTGGACCAGCTGGACGAGGCCACGGTGGCAAAAATCTTTGAGGCAATGAAGAGCAAAAAAGTAGCGAGGATCCTGGCCCTTATGAATTCTGAAAAGGCCGCGAAAATCAGTAATATCCTGTCCAGGTGGAAAATGGCCGAGTAATCATTGTTTCTTTTTGCAGAGACCATGTGTTATCCTTGGCGGCATTTGAGCGAAAAGGGGGAAAGCCATGGACAACACGAATAAATGGACAGGACGGGATGTCTGGCATCTTGCCGTAATGATATTTATTACGGTCTCTTTTGCCTTGCGTCGGGGACCTTTCCCCGATGCTGAGATTACCACCATTCGTTATCTCGCAGCCTATATCCTTTACGGATTTATAACGGTATTTATCTTCCTGGGCCTTGGCAAAAAGATGCTTAAACTCAATCCGTCAAGAAAGCAGATAATCAAATGGGCATTCGGGCTTGCCGCCTTTTTTTCTGTTAACCAGATGATATACGAATTTTTCCTGGCCTTTACCGGTCAACATGTGCCATGAAAAGAAAAACCAAACGCCTGTTACCTGATTTTTTTCTTGGCCTGTGCCTTGTCGTCCTGGCAGGCATAGCTTCATGGGCTATTGTCCAGGCAGTTGACCTGGTTTCCCTGTTTAAGAATCCTTCAGCCTTCTCTTCCCCTGAAAAAATCGGACGCCTTGGCCGTTTTTTGACAGGACTTGCCGTCCTGGTGGTGCTTCTGTCGGCCTCGACAGCCTTTCTACTGTGGCGCATGGTACAGCTGACAGTCCGATTTGACCGCGCGCTTGCGATCAGCAGGCAGGGCTGTCAACGTTACAGGCTGTTCGCCGAGGCCCCACCCTCCGTGGGCATGGTACGAGTCTCTCTGTCTAAGGGCACATCTATTGATGCGAATCGAATTATCTTCAAGATGCTTGGCCTTTCAAGGGGGGAATTTGTCGGCAGACCCCTGTCCTCCTTTGTACGTCATGAGGACAGGGATCAGTTTCAGAGACAGCTGACACGGCTTCAGGAGGGGAAACATTCCCTGGAATTTACAGTAGGCATGATGGGCAGCACCGGGACCATAATGGATATCCAGTGGCATCTGGCCCGTACCATGACGATCACAGATTCTGATGCCGAGGCGATAGCAATACTGACCGATGTGAGCGATCGAAGGCAGGCCGAGGCCGAAAGGGCTGAAAGGGAACGGCTGCAGGGGGTGCTCGAAATGGCAGGCGCGGCAGCACATGAGTTGAATCAGCCCATCCAGGTTATAATGGGATATACAGATATACTTTCATCCAGGACAGATCCCTCTGATCCCAATCATGATCTCATCGCCAGACTTCAGGAAGAAGTGGACCGTATGGGAAAGATAGGGAAAAAAATTGCCGCAATAAGCAGGTACAAGGTAAAACCTTATGTGGGAGACACAAAAATTATTGATATAGATCAGGCGTCTTCCTGATGTAACGCACGCCTGAAGAAGATCAGACATCTTCCATGTCCCAGGACGGGCAGATGTTTCTCAAGGATTTTTACCTCAAGTCTTTTCTCCCTCACGATATCCATGCTTTCCTCAAGTTCCTCAGGTCCGCCAGGCCCCTTCATCGCGGTTATTAATCCTGAAGGAGACAGAAGCGGCAACGCCATCTTGATGAGACACGGAATACTGCCAAGCGCCCGGCTTGTTATCAAATCAAAGCCTTCTGCAGGCATTCGCGCGGGCACACCGGTATCCCCTACCCTGCCATGTTCTGCCTTAATCCCTTCCAGGTCCAGCCGGGCAATAATCGTCCGGAGAAAGGAAACCTTTTTCCTTACCGCATCAACGAGAACCACCTCCAGTTCAGGTCGCAGAATCTTCAACAGGAGCCCGGGCACACCGGCCCCTGAGCCTATGTCCAGGAGAGTACCCGTGTTTACCGGCAGCTCATGCGCCAGGACAAGGGTATCTCCGAGGTGTTTGAACACCATGTCCTCCATGGATTTCAGTCCTGTGAGATTGATGCGGCGGTTCCAGCGATTGAGTTCAGTAAAATAATCAGCCAGCCGGGCTGTCAGCAGTGGATCCGGGGTGGTTTTTGCACCTGCCAGGGTGCGATTTATGAGTTCGGTAAGCCTATTGATAGTCCTGTTCCACGGATAGATTGGCAAAGGAGGAATACTGTGCGAGGAAGGCCAGCTTGACCAGGCCGGTCGGGCCGTTTCGCTGCTTGCCAACAATGATTTCAGCCGTGCCCCGGTTGGGATTGTCCTCGGAGCGGTTATAGACTTCATCCCGGTAGATAAAGGCAATTACGTCCGCATCCTGCTCTATGGCGCCGGATTCCCTGAGGTCTGCCATCTGGGGCCGCTTATTGGGGCGGTCTTCCACCTTCCGGTTAAGCTGCGACAGGGCCACTACCGGGACATCCAGTTCCTTTGCCATTGCCTTGAGGGACCTGGATATCTCGGAGATCTCCTGTTCCCTTCGCTCGCTTCTGTCGCGGCCCCGCATGAGCTGGAGATAGTCAACAAGCACAAGGCCCAGGCCATGTTCGCTTTTCAGCCGTCTTGCCTTGGCCCGCATCTCCAGGACCGATAGGGCGGGGGTGTCATCAATGAAAACAGGGGCGCTCGACAGAAGATCTGCGGCACCTATAATGCGAGTCCACTCATTGTCTGACAGAAAACCTGTCCGCACCTTTTGCGCGTTGACCTTTGCCTCTGAACACAGCATCCTCAAGGCAAGCTGTTCCTTGGACATCTCAAGGGAAAAAATGGCTACGGGCACGCCATGATTGATGGTGGCGTGCTGGGCTATGTTCAGGGCAAGGGCGGTTTTCCCCATGCTGGGGCGCCCGGCCACGATTATGAGATCTGATGGCTGGAATCCGGCGGTTAATTTATCAAGTTCGACAAACCCCGTGGGTACGCCCGTGATCAGCTCTTTCCTGGCAAAAAGGTCCTCAACCTTTCTTATGCTGTCCTTGAGAACACTTTTAAGGGGATGAAACGACTGGTTTATTTTTGCCTGGGAAATTTCAAAGATGGCGGCCTCGGCGCTTTCAAGGATTTCATCAACATCCCCTGCTTCCTCGTAGCACAATGTGGCAAGATCAGAAGTTTTCTGGATGAGCCGCCTGAGTACGGCCTTGTCCCTGACTATTTTGGCATAATAGCTGATGTTGGACGCAACAGGAATTGTTTCGGCCAATTCCCCCAGGTACGCTACACCTCCCACATCATCAAGCACCCCCTTGGATTTTAACAGGTTCGAAACCGTGAGGATATCCTGGGGCTCGTTGCGGTCAAACAGTTCCAGCATGGCCCTGTATATTATTCCATGGGCCTCTTTATAAAAATCTTCAGGGGATATGGTTTCAACAACCTTGAGAAGCGCCCTGTCCTCAATAAGGATGCCTCCCAGAACACACTGTTCCGCCTCGATGTTCTGAGGCGGAACGCGGTAATCCAAGCTGGGGGATGCGCCCTTCATGCGGGTTACGGCCATTTAGCCTATTCCTCTATGGGCGTTACGCGTACCTTGAGCACTGCTGTGACATCAGGGTTAAGCCTGACGCTTACCTCGTGTTCTCCCAGGGTCTTTATGGGCTCGTCCAGAACGATTTTGCGTTTGTCAACAGTATAGCCCTTTTCCGCTATTGCCCTGGAGATATCCATGGTTGTGACAGAGCCATACATCTTTTCCTCTTCGCCCACGCGTACAGGAATGATGATGTCCAGGGACTGGAGCTGTGATGCAAGTGCCTCAAGCTCCTGTAATTCCTTTGCAGCCCTTTTCAGGATGGCGGCCCGCTGGCGCTCCATCTGTATAATGTTTTTCTTATTGGCTATTATAGCCTTACCCTTGGGAAGGAGATAGTTCCTTGCATAGCCATTGGCCACCTTGACCGTGTCTCCCGCCTTCCCCAGGGAGGTAATGCTTTCTCTGAGGATAATTTCCATAAAAGGCCTCCCTATCTTGTGTTTTCTTTTTTGGTGTCGGGTTTGATCCTGGATCTGAAATCAAACCAGGTATCGAATATGCCCAGAAGGGCCACAAATATTAGACCATACCACTGTATTAATATCAACAAATAGAATATTCCCCTGGCTATGCCAGGCAATTTTAACCACTTGAAATAACGAGATATTATAGCCAGCCCCAAAATCGAATAAAGCCCGCCCATCCCAAGCAGCATATTGTCGCCCACCTGTTTGAGCAAGTCACTGCCGAAAAGGCTCGCCGCGCCGGCAAGTATAACGCCCCATATAAGGAAGTCCGGGAAATACCATGAATCAATGTCTTCCGCAAAAATACCCGCCCCCTTTTTTTTGCGAAGCGACCATCGGGCTATCATGAGATTTGAAAAGCTGGTTATCACAAACATGCAAAAGATTATGCCCGGCAGAAAACTGAGCACCGTTTTTTTTACATCCAGCATCCATGCGTCAATCCCGGTGTTGTCCGGGCTGGCCATGGCTTGCCTGTAAAGGGCCAGGCTGTGATCCAGGTCCTTTGAAACCATATTCTGCATCTGGGCGTATGCCTCTGGCAGATTGCCTCCTGACGCCAGGAAAAGAGCAATGCAGAAGGTGATGCAAAGGAACACGGTTCCCACCAGAAAAAGCCTGGACTGGGATGCGCCCTTGTCTGCCAGGACCAGAAACAGGCCCGCAAGGCCGGCTCCCTGGATGAGCCAAAGCACCAGAGAATACTGACCTGCAACAGCGGCCAGTGCCAAACCGATACCCGCTCCTGTAGCCAGTATCATGCCGGAGAGCCTGGTGTCCGTTCCGTAACAGCATGCCACCAGCAGACCCGGGCCTGCAAGCTGCATGGGCGGAGACATGGCCGGGACCAGTATCGGCATATTTATAACAACACAGGCCAGGAACCACCGATACAGATATTCTGCCGGTATGTATTTTGCCATTTTATAAGCGAGCCGAGGGCAGGCGCTGTACCGTCCCCGTTTGTCGTAAAATGAACTAATCCTTCAGTGCGTGACCGGAGGTAAAGGGCAACAGCGCCATGATTCTTGCCTGTTTAATGGCAGTAGTCAGCCGCCTCTGGTGTTTAGTGCAAGTGCCGGTGATGCGTCTCGGCAGAATCTTGCCCCTTTCGGTAATGAAATGCCTGAGGGTTTTGGCATCTTTGTAGTCTATGACGAGGGATTTGTCCGCACAAAACCTGCATACCTTCCTGCGGACATATATGCGGCGCCTGTAACGATTTCTTTGCATAACCATTATTCTTCTCCTCCTGAGGCTTCAGAGGTCTCCTCCTCTGTTTGGTCGGTGTCTTTGCCAGCTTCTGTGGTTTTAAGAGCTTCCGGGTCGAATTCGTCATCCTTTTTCAGGGTCATGAATTTCAATACCCGCTCATCAATCCTCAGGTTACGGGTAAGCTCCTGGATAACATCACCTGGAGCGCCATACTCCATGAGCACATAATAACCGTGAGTCTGCTTTTCTACCCTGTAGGCCAGCTTCTGAAGGGGCCACGGGTCGACCTTGATGATTTCCCCGCCACCTTGCGTGATAATATCCTGCAGCTTCCGGGAAATCTCCTGGCGTGTTTCATCGTTCAGCTCCGGGTGGAGAAGATAGAGGGTTTCGTAAAAACGTGGTTTCATAAGAACCTCCCTTCGGACATTGTGTTTTGGCCCTTTGCACAAGGGCAAGGAGGAAACGGTTGAAAAACAGTTCTTCCTGTAAAGTTGCATTCTTTACCCGAGAGTTAAGGAATAGTCAAGTATAGCCGGAAAGTTGTCTTCTGTTCAAAAAACCATCACTTTATCGCAGGCATAGCGCAATCCAGAATAATACGCCTTGCCCACCTTCCCCACATGTTTTAACGTAAAATATCAGTAAGTAATCCGTATCATGCAGCTTGTAAGTTTGCCAAAGATGCGAGGCGGAGAGCACGCAGGCGCACCTTGGTACTTCAAGTGCCTGACAACAAGGCAGATTCGGTAAAATTGCGAGCCCCCTGCGGCTTCAAATGCCTGAAGATCTGTCACGGATTAGACTTCACCTTTTGGCTGAAGGCACAACGGGAACAATTACATACTAACCATGCAATAATTCAATGAAATTATTTTCTTCATACATTTGAAGTGCATAACCGGGATTAATTGTGGTTGAACATACTGACAGGGGATAACGCCTCAAAACAACGGATTTGTCCGTGGGCTGTCGCCTCTGGCGCATAGGTGGTTTTCAGCACGTTTTTTAATGCGTGCCGTTCAGGTCAATGGAGGAAAGAGATGCCTATCATCAAAATAAATGTTGGAGGGAGGCTGGGGCACGTCCGCGATGACGTCAGAAGGCTTATGGACGAATTATTCCAGGTGTCCGTGCCCAGGATCAATCTCACCGAGGGCTGGATGCCTGAACTGAATGTATGCGAGACGGAAGACGCGCTGTATGTGCTGGCCGACATGGCGGGAGTGGACACTGACAGCCTGTCCGTTGTGATTGACGGCAGCTTTCTGCGTATGAAGGGATGCAGGAAATGTTTTCTGCCCAAGGGAAATAAACGTTTTTACCTGATGGAAATCGGTCAGGGGGAATTTGAGCGCATGATACATCTCCCTGTTCCAGTGGACTCAGACAGTGTGGACGCAAGGTACGATAACGGCCTTCTGATTATGCGTCTGCCCAAGGTTTCGGTAAGGGAATCCATCAGGATTCATGTGGATTAGACAGTGGCTGGAGCAAGGATAAAGAGGTGCGATTATGGCTGAGAAATCTCGTGCAGAAGAAAATACTGCTCAAAATCACCATACCATAAAAGAACTTCCTGTTCTGCCGGTAAAGGAGCTGGTGCTTTTCCCTCACATGGTTGTGCCATGGATTGTGGAATCCGAACACCTGATCAAGATGGTGGATGACGCCCTGGCAACCGATAGAACCATCGCAGTGATAACACTGAGGAAAAATGACAAAGACGAACAGGTCCTTAACAACATGGGGACAGTAGCCCTTATCCTCAGAATGGCAAAAGACGAGGAGGGACACGCAAGGCTGATCCTTCAGGGCGTAACCAGGGTAAAGATGATAGAAGTCACGGAAGAGGAGCCATACATCAAGGCAAAGGTAAGGCCTGTACAGGACACATCGTCTCATGATGTAGAATCCCAGGCGCTGGTAGTGAATATCCGCCAGATATTCTCCAAGGTCCTGGAGCTTTCCCCGCATCTGCCCAAGGAGCTGGGCAGCATAACCATGAATGTGGATGACCCGGGGGTGCTGGCAGATATAGTGGTAAGCAATCTTAACATCCCCGCCGAAGAAAAGCTTTCTATCCTTGAGTCCTTTGATGTCAAGAAGAGGCTTCAGAAGGCATTGAAAATCCTGACCGAACAGGTGGAGATCCTGGAGCTTGGGCACAAGATACAGTCCCAGGTAAAGGACCAGATGGATAAGACCCAGCGTGAATTTTATTTGCGAGAGCAGCTAAAGGCCATAAAGAAGGAACTGGGCGAAGAGGAAGACCGCGGGCAGGAGATCGTTGAGCTTCGGGAAAGGCTGGATAGTCTCCAGCTTCCCGACGAGGCAAGGGAAGAGGTGGAAAGAGAGCTGGAACGACTGTCCAAGATGCATCCATCCTCATCCGAATACACGGTTTCAAGGACCTATATCGACTGGATGCTGGAGCTTCCCTGGAACAAGATGACCGAGGATCATCTTGACATAAAAAAGGCAGAGGATGTGTTGAACAGGGATCACTATGACCTTGAAAAAATAAAGAACCGTATTCTTGAATATCTGGCCGTGCGTAAGCTGAAACCCGATGCCAAGGGGCCGATTCTCTGTTTTGCCGGCCCTCCCGGAACAGGCAAGACCTCCCTTGGACGCTCCATTGCCAGGGCCATGGGCAGAAAATTCTGGAGGATAGCGCTGGGTGGCGTCCGGGATGAGGCAGAGATACGGGGGCACCGCCGGACCTATGTGGGCGCCATCCCGGGCAGAATTATTCAGGGACTGCGCAAGGTGGGAGTCAAAAACCCCGTGTTTATGCTGGATGAAATCGACAAGATAGGAACGGATTTCCGTGGTGACCCCGCATCTGCCCTGCTTGAGGTGCTTGATCCGGAGCAGAACGTGGCCTTTACGGATCATTACCTTGGGGTGGCGTTTGATCTTTCCAATGTGATATTCATTGCCACGGCCAATATGCTGGATACAATTCCCGGGCCCCTCCTGGACAGGATGGAGATACTTGAACTCGCCGGCTACACCCAGGAAGAGAAACTCCAGATTGCCATCAGATATCTTGTCCCCAGACAGATTGAGGCCAACGGCCTTGATTCAAGGTTTATATCCATATACAAACCGGCCCTTGCAAGGATAATCTCGGATTATACCAGGGAAGCCGGGGTCAGAAACCTTGAACGTGAGATAGCTGCCGTTTGCAGAGGAGTCGCCAGGCAGGTGGCTGCGGGACGGACTGAAAAGGTTAAGATTACCGCAAAATCCCTGCCTCGGTATCTCGGCCCGCCAAAATTCGAGCCAGAGATCGCCGAGAGGACCAGGGTGCCGGGGGTGGCAACCGGGCTGGCCTGGACCCCGGTGGGCGGGGAAATCCTCTTTATTGAGGCGACCAGAATGAAAGGTTCCGGAAGGCTTATCCTTACAGGCAAGCTGGGAGAGGTGATGAAAGAGTCCGCCCAGGCGGCTCTGAGCTATATCCGTTCAAAGGTGGATGACCTGGGTATAAAGGAGTCTGTATTCAAGGAGGATGATATCCATATCCATGTTCCTCAGGGTGCCATCCCCAAGGACGGTCCTTCAGCCGGGGTGACCATCTGCATGTCTCTTGTTTCACTGCTTACAGGAAAGCCGGTAAGGCCGGATGTGGCCATGACAGGAGAAATTACCCTAAGGGGGCTGATCCTGCCCGTGGGGGGAATCAAGGAAAAAATTCTTGCCGCTCACAGGGCAGGGATCAAAGAAATCGTTCTGCCCAAACGCAACAGAAAGGACCTGGAAGAAATACCGGAACATGTGAAAAAGTCCCTCACCTTTCACCTTGTGTCCCGGATTGACGAAGCAATAAAGGCGGTATTTGACAGGATTAACAGTCGTCCCGCCCCTGGCGGGGGTGCATAGGATTACCGCTATACCAGGGAACGGTAATCCTGGCAAACCATCTGTTGACACTCATATGTATATTAAGTAAATTATTTTGATTTATTCGCGGGGGAATTATTTTTTGTTTTCAGCCATAACTGACAGCTGACACCTTAAAGCTGTCTTGTTTTACCCAGGTGTTTTTTATGTTTGGCAATCTCAGCGGGCGACTTGATGCGGCCTTTAAACGTCTGAAAGGCTATGGAAAGCTTTCCGAGGAAAATATCCAGGAAGGCCTGCGCGAGGTGCGTCTTGCCTTTCTTGAGGCGGATGTAAACTACAAGGTCGTAAAAGATTTCATCGCCAGCGTCAGGGAAAAGGCGGTGGGCCAGGAGGTAATGGACAGCCTTACCCCGGCCCAGCAGGTGATCAAGATTGTCCACGAGGAATTGATCAATCTCCTTGGCCGGAAATTTCAGGGACTGAACCTCGCGGGCCGGCAACCAGCGGTAATCATGCTGGCCGGGTTGCAGGGTTCGGGCAAAACGACCACTGCGGCCAAGCTGGCCCGCTGGTTAAAGGGCAAGGGCAGGCGTCCCTACCTGGTGCCGGCGGACGTTTACAGGCCGGCAGCTATTGACCAGCTGAAAAGCCTTGGCGCCCAGATAAAGGTGGAGGTCCACCCTACGGAACCCGGCGCATCCCCTGTGGATATTGCCAGACAGGCGGTTTCCAAAGCTGCCCTGGCCAACCTGGATACGGTCATCATCGACACGGCAGGTCGGCTGCATGTAGATGAGGCACTGATGTCAGAGCTCAAGGACATGAAATCTGTGGTCGAACCGCAGGAGACGCTCCTTGTAGCCGACGCCATGACAGGCCAGGACGCGGTAAACATAGCAAACCACTTTGACAAGGAGATAGGCATTACCGGGGTTGTCCTCACAAAACTTGAAGGGGATGCCAGGGGAGGCGCCGCGCTTTCCATAAGGGCTGTAACCGGGAGGCCAATCAAGTTTGTGGGTGTGGGCGAAAAACTGGACGCCCTTGAGCCATTTCATCCTGATCGTGTGGCCAACCGCATTCTTGGCATGGGCGATGTCATGAGCCTCATCGAGAAGGCTCAGGAAACCATAGATCAGAAAAAGGCACAGGAACTCAGGGAAAAGCTGAAAAAGGACGCCTTCACCCTTGAGGATTTCCGTGACCAGCTGAAGCAGATCAAGAAGATGGGAAGCCTGGAACAAATTATCTCAATGATTCCGGGCATGAAAAAAATGAAACAGTTAAAAGGGCTTATGCCGGACGAAAAGGAGCTGATCCGGGCGGAGGCCATTATTAATTCCATGACCAGGGAGGAACGCCGCAACTACACCATTATAAATGCCAGCCGCCGGAAAAGGATTGCCCGGGGCAGCGGGACCCGCGTCCAGGATGTAAACCGTCTGCTGAAAAGTTATGCTGAGATGCAGAAGGTTCTTAAAAAAATGAAAAAATCCAGGTTTAAATTTCCCAACGGAATGCTTCCTTTTTGATTCCGAAGCATTTTTTATGTACTATTGAAAAGAAACTATATTGAACATATCAAACCGAAATCAGTTTCGGCAAGGAGGAATACATGTCAATACGCATACGTTTAACCCGTGGAGGTCGCAAGAAGAAGCCATTTTACCGTGTTGTGGCAGCCAATGTGGAGGCCAAGAGAGACGGTCGTTTTCTGGAAATTCTGGGAACCTATGATCCGCTCAAGGAACCGGCCGAGTTCAAGGTGGACCCTGCCAAGCTGGATAAATGGCTGGGCCAGGGAGCCAAGCCGAGTGATACGGTCAGAAGTTTGCTCAAGAAGGCAGGTTATTCCAGCAAGACCCTTTCATAACAGGATTGATTTCAGGTTGTTTTACGCCAATTCAAGGACGAAGCGCGTGGAGGTGGTCCATGAAGGATTTGATCGAATATATAGCCAAGGCCCTTGTAGATCATCCTGAAGACGTCCAGGTTAACGAAATCGCAGGAGAGCAGACCTCTGTAATTGAACTGAAGGTCGCGAAGGATGACCTGGGCAAGGTGATTGGCAGACAGGGTCGCACGGCCAGGGCCATGAGGACCATCCTGAGCGCGGCATCCACAAAGCTGAAAAAAAGGTCGGTGCTGGAAATCCTGGAATAATCCATGTCCGGTTCCTCTTATGTGGTTTTGGGCAGGATTATCCGTGCCCATGGAATACGCGGGGAGATGGACGCCTGTAGTTATGCCGGGGATCTCCGGGCCTTCACAGAATTTCACAGGCTATTTCTGGCAACATCTTCAGGTCGGCGTTTGTCGTGCAAAATCAGGAAGGTCAGGCCCAAAAAAAAACAAGTAGTTATTCTGTCCCTTGAAGGGGTTGAAGACAGGAACCAGGCGGAGGCGCTTGCAGGAAGTGAGATATGCGTGTCCAGGAAAGACCTGCCGTCACTCATTGATGGCGAATATTACTGGCACGATCTGATAGGAATGAAGGTACGGACTCTGGAACGGGAAGAACTTGGACGGTTGACTGCCATAATGTCCACAGGAGCCCACGATGTGCTGGTAGTGAAAGGGCCGCGTGGCGAGATACTGATCCCCATGGTAGAGGAAATGATAGAGGACGTTGATATATCGTCCGGGATAATTACCGTAGATCCGGTTCCGGGTCTTCTGGACATGAATGCTCTTTGATATTTTAACCATATTCCCTGATTTTTTTGCTTCTCCCCTGGGACAAGGTGTGATCAGGCGGGCAATAGACGCGGGAATTATCCGGGTTCGTCCCGTGGACCTGAGGCAGTACACCACGGACCGCCACCGGACCACGGATGACAGGCCTTACGGCGGTGGAGAAGGCATGGTGATGAAGCCCGAACCCGTTTTCAGGGCGGTTACCGCCCTGAACGCCGAGCTACCCAGGCCAGAAGTAATCATGCTGTCTCCAAGGGGACGGCTTCTGGATCAGGCACTGGTCCGGGAACTGTCAAAACGATCCCGGATTGTACTGATTTGCGGCAGGTACGAGGGTTTTGATGAAAGGATCAGGAAGCGGATTGTTAACCTTGAGGTTTCCATAGGCGACTACATACTTGCCGGGGGCGAAGTGGCCGCTCTGGTTCTCATTGAAGCGGTGGCAAGGCTTATCCCCGGAGTTCTTGGCTGCGGGGCTTCGGCCCAGAAGGATTCATTCAGTGACGGTCTTCTGGAGTATCCCCAGTACACCAGGCCCAGGGAATTTATGGGTATGGAGGTTCCGGAAATACTGCTTTCCGGCGATCATGAAAAAATTGCGAAATGGCGCCGCAGGCAATCTCTTAAAGTAACCTTGCATCGGCGGCCTGACCTGCTTGACAAGGCGCGCCTTAACGAGGAGGACCTGAACTACCTTAAATCACTGGGGTACACCGGAAGATGATATTCGTGGCCCTTATTCACTATCCTGTTTTGAACCGTCAGGGGGAGACGATAACCTCCGCGGTCACCAATATGGATCTGCACGATATATCGAGGGCTGCCAGGACGTATGGTGCCGAAGCGTTCTATGTTGTTACTCCCCTCGCAGAGCAACAGGAGCTTGTCAGGGAACTTGTGGGCCACTGGACCAGCGGTGTGGGCGGAACACTGAACCCGGACAGGAAGCGGGCCATGGAGCTGATCAGGGTCTGTCCGGACATACAGGAAACTGTAACCGAAATTTCACTTGAGTTTCAGTGCAGGCCCGTTATATATGCGACTACCGCCAGGGTTTTGCCTGATCAGCTGAGCTGGGAAAAACTGAGAAAAAAGATTGAGGCTCCTGGATCAATGGATGTTTTGTTGCTTTTCGGTACTGCATCAGGGCTGCATTCCCAGGTGCTGGATCAGGCTGACGGGGTACTTGAACCTATCAGGGGCACGGGCGATTATAATCACCTGTCTGTGCGCAGCGCCGTTTCAATAGGCCTGGACAGGCTGAAGAGATATTTTGATCCGTCTATATGACACAACAAGTTAAAATTTAAGATACAGACTGCTCAACAACAAATATTTAACGGCAGCCGGCTACTTATTCACAATTTACTAAGTGAATTATTATCTTAGCTTTGATTCATTATTTACTCTCTATGGCCCAATACTCTTTTTCAGAGATGTTTAACAAGGAGGACATAACAAAATGGATATTCTGAAAAAAATCGAGTTGGAAGAGATGAGGCTCGATGTCCCACCTTTCAGACCGGGTGATAAAGTCCGGGTTCATGTCAAGATTCAGGAAACAGAAGAAAAGGAACGGATCCAGGTATTTGAGGGCGTGGTTATAGCCAGGTCAGGCGGCGGAATCAACGAGACCTTCACTGTCCGCAAGGAGTCCTATGGTGTGGGTGTTGAAAGAATTTTTCCTGTCAACTCGCCCAGGATAGAAAAAATAGAACTGGTTGAGGAAGGAAGGCATAATAGGGCCAAGCTTTATTATCTGCGTGGACTCAGGGGCAAGGCCGCCAGGCACAAGGTTCGTCGCAGGTCATAGGCGTGGTGGATCTGCCACATGGGGCGGAAGACCCTGATTTGCTGTATTTTGAGCGGCGTTTCTGGGATCAGGGATATTACCCCGTGGCGGGCCTTGACGAAGTCGGCAGGGGCTGCCTGGCAGGACCGGTAGTGGCAGCCGCCGTGGTTTTGCCCAGGGATATTGAACTGCCCGGGGTAAATGATTCCAAGACCCTTTCTCCGGGAACAAGAACAGAAATGGATACCCTCATCAGGGATCGTGCCGTATCTGTATCAGTAGCCCAGGTGTCCGCCGGTGAAATTGACCGGATCAATATACTTCAAGCCAGCCTCAAGGCCATGGCCATGGCGGTAGATGCTCTTTCTGTCCGTCCGCAGGTGCTGCTTGTGGATGGCAACAGGCAGATTCCTCATCCGCTTCCTCAGAAGACCCTGGTCAAGGGGGATCGGCGCAGCCTGTCCGTTGCCGCAGCCTCTATTGTGGCCAAGGTTTACAGAGATCACTTGATGGTGGAGCTTGACAGTAAATATCCAGGGTATCATTTTGCCGGACATAAGGGATATCCGACCGCCATCCATAAAGAGGCCCTTAGGCGTAACGGATGCACTCCTGTTCACAGGCGTACATTCAGGGGTGTTAAAGAGGTTTTGTGACGGGTCATGTTTTTTGAACAAAATCGTAACCTGGGCCTTCTGGCCGAAGAAATCGCTGCCGCCTTTTTTTCCAGGAAAGGCTATAAGCTGCTGGAACGGAATTACCGGACGCCATGCGGAGAGGTAGATCTCATTTTCCAGAATCGCCGCGGGCAGATAATATTCGTAGAGGTCAAGGCAAGGGCGACAGGGCGATACGGATTGCCTCAGGAGGCGGTCACAGCCCGCAAACAGCAGCACATAATCAGGACTGCCATGTGGTTTCTCCAGCAGAAGGGCTGGTTTGACAGGCAGATAAGGTTTGACGTTCTGGCCGTTCGTTTTCTAAAAAAAAACAAACCCGAAATTGAACATATTCCGTGGGCCTTTGACGCTCAGGGGGGAGCCCTATGACCAGCCGGATCCAGAAGGAAATAAGCCAGATTAAAAACTTGCTTCTCCAGATGTCCTCAATGGTTGAAGAGGCCGTAAGGACATCCATACAGTCCTGTCAGCTTCTTGACACGAAACTTGCCGAGCGTGTTATAGAAAGGGACTGGGAGATAGACTACATAGAGGTGCAGATTGACAACCTTGTGCTGAAAACCCTTGCGCTCCAGCAGCCAATGGCCAGCGACTTGAGATTTCTCACCTCCGCCTTGCAGATAGCCGGGCAACTGGAACGGGTTGGCGATCACGCTGTTAACATTTCCGAGCAGGTGATCGCTGTTATGAAAAAAGCGGATATCGTTGCCGTTACCTCTCATGGATTAAAAGACATGGCCCGGTTGGCGTTAAAAATGCTCGGAGACAGCATAAATGCATTTGTTTATCAGGACGTTGAGATGGCCTATAAGGTGCGGATGGGCGACAAGGAGGTGGATGATCTGTATTCAAGGGTTGTCGCCGACGAGATAAAAGACGCTGAAGATAATTGTTCAGAGGTCAGATCCAGCATCTACAATATCATACTTGCCCTTAATATAGAGCGCATTGCAGATCTTGCTACAAACATAGCAGAGGATGTCATCTTTCTGGTCGAGGGCAAAATAATACGGCACGTGGATGACGAGGCGGTAAAGCTGCAGCATGTGGATTTAACAGAACCGCATTCAGAGGGCGGACCCTGCGCGCCGCCAGGCTCCAGGGAGCCGCTGGAATGCCTGCAGAGACATTCCAAATATGTGCACAACTGCCTTGAACAGGCGGCCCTGGCGATTCAGGCCTACCTGAACGAAGATGACGAAAGTTTTGAGGAATATTCCTCAAACGTGGTTGAGCTTGAACACGCTGCCGACCTGATCCAGCGAAACGTCCGTGCCCACCTGCCCAGGGGCATTATCATGCCCATAGACAAATTTGAGCTGTTCCTTTATCTAAATGAGCAGGACGCCATTGCCGATACGGCAGAAGACCTGCTTGAATGGCTGACATACCGGAAAACAAAGGTCTCGGACGACATAAAGCAGGGGCTGAAAAATCTTCTTGACAAGTGCCTTGACATCTCCCAGGACCTTCCTCCGATATTAAACGCCGCTGCCACCTATTTTGAAACTGGAGATGAAGATACCAGGGTCTGGATCAAGGACCGGATCAGGAACCTGAGGGTAAAGGAACATGAGGCGGATATAATAGAACACCGGCTCAAAAAGATGGTATTTGCCCTGAACAACGACCCGATGGATATCTTTTATCTGGTAAAATTTGTGGAACTTGTTGGCCAGTCAGCTGATCATGCGGAAAGCGCGGCAGACATATTGCGTTCCATGATTGCCAAATAAGCCTGCAGCCTTCCCTGTCTTACACGAATTTTACATGGAAGCGGCCATTCCAGGGATGGGCACAACGAAACATGCTCCCCTGTGGACATCTTATTTTTAGTCCATGTAGTCCGTGTATCCATGGTCAATCAAAAAATGCTCCGGATAAAATTTGTGGCTGAAGGCCTAAATCCTGTTTGCGGAGCTTATAGTCCTTGATCCCGTAGCGGCGGGCATGGAAATTCATTCTTCTTTTTATCGATCAGCATAAATCCTATTCTTACCTTGGTATATATCCGGACTATGCCATCCTGTTCTATCTCCATCATCCGTTTTTTTACCAGGTCCTTTTCTTTATCTTTCAACGGACGTATTGTTTCCAGTTGCCAGATCAGCCCTTCCACCTGCCTGTCCACGGGTCTGGCCCGTTCCCAGCATCCATGGAAAAATTTCAGTTCGGGTGCGTATCCCATTGAATAAAGATAGTTAAATAGAATGATTATGTCGCTTCTGTACCTCCTGTCGCGTTTTTCACCATGGATTTCCTCATGGAGGCGGTCAAGAATGGGATTTTCCTTAATTCCGGCCCAGCATACAATGGCCAGGAATCTGTCTGAATATTCAAGGAATCTGTCAATATTATCCATGGATTGAAGCAGGGGTGTCATGGACACGAAAACCAGGCCAAACCTTTCATCACAGCTGAAATGGTGCCAATCCGCCTGGATAGTTCTGACATTTTGTATGCCTGTTTTTATCTGTTTTTCTTTGAGCCGGTTCAGCATCCCCTCAGAAATATCCAGGGCCACTACTTCCCTGCAGTGGGGGGCCATGCGAAGCGCGTAGGTCCCGGTCCCGCAGGCCACATCCAGCACATTTTGATCCTGTGACAGGGCACCGTGTTTTTTCAACGCCTTCATTATGGTGTTTACCTGATACATATAATCGGAGCATACTTCGAGATCATCATATGTGGAGGCGGCCTTGTCCCAGCAATCTCCTTTAAGATATTTGTGCCCAGAGTCCCCGGCCAGCCTGCGGCTGAAGTCCTTCCAGAAATCAGGGGTCAGGTGATGGGGGTATTCTGTTTTATCATTCATGTTCACACCTTTATATCGACAAACCAAAAAGTTGTCTTTTTTTGCCATTTACCATTTACGGTTTACAATTTATGATTATACACTTTTTTATAACAAACGGTTCAAACCTTTAAACCCGGATTATGCACTTCAAATACCTGAAAAAAGGATTTTCATAAAATAATTAAATGGTTGCCAGGCTTTTCCTTCGCCCAAAAGGTACGGCTTTCTCCAGTGTTATGTCTCAGGCACCTGAAGCCGCAAGGGGCTCGCAATTTTACCGAATCTGCTACGTTGTCGCGCAGTTGAAGTACACAATTACGTCTGCGTGCCCTTCGCCTTGCATCTTCGGCAAACCTGCGAGCCGCATAATCCGGGTTAAAACAGGGGGTAGATAATGAACAGATCTTTTGATGAACTTCTGGACGAATCGGTCCGTATCCACGGCCACCTGTGCGCCGGCCAGGTGCTGGGTGTCCGGATGGCCATGCTGGGTCTGCGCCTTTTAGGGATTGATGATCCGAGAGGGGCGGACAGAAAATCCTTTATGGTGTACGCGGAGATAGACCGTTGCGCTACCGACGCCATACAGTCGGTCACGGGTTGTTCCCTTGGGAAACGGTCGCTTAAATGGATGGATTTCGGGATAATGGCAGCCACCTTTATAAAATTACCTGGGGGCAGGGGCTACAGGATCGTGGCCAGGGAGGAATCCAGGGAGACCTCCAAAAATTATTTCCCGGAAATAGAAAATAAATACAAGAGGCAGCTTGCCGCCTACAGGATCATGAGTGATGAAGAGCTTTTTTCCGTGCAGGAGGTCCAGGTGGATGTCCCTCAATGCGACCTTCCCGGCAGACCCATAAAAAGGGTCCGTTGCGAATTGTGCGGGGATTACGTCCAGGACTGCCGGGAGGTGGAAAAGGACGGCAGGATATTGTGCAGGGCGTGCGCCTACGGGGCCTATTACCGTCCGGTATCCGGGGCGGAAAAGGAAGAGGAAAACAGGTAATGTCTGTAAAAAAACTGATAGATGTTGAAGACGCTGTGGGAATGGTACTTCCGCACGACATGACGGAAATCGTGCCAGGGGAAACAAAAGGGCCTGCCTTTAAAAAGGGCCATGTGGTAACATCCGACGATGTGGAACACCTCAAATGCCTTGGGAAAAATCATATCTATGTGATAGAGGTTTCCGGGGATGAAATGCACGAGGATGATGCGGCCATCGCAATGGCCGAGGCCATCGCGGGTCCGGGTGTAACATTTGATCCGAATCCATCCGAGGGTAAGATAGCCTACAAGGCCGGAACAGACGGCCTTTTCCGTGTGGACAGAGAAAGGCTCCTGGCCCTTAACCTGCTTGGGGATGTTATGCTTGCCACCGTACATGATAACTCAATGGTAAAAGCAGGGGACACCATTGCGGCGGGAAGGGCCATACCTCTTGTAATTGATAAGGCCGTTGTGGACAAGGCGGTGGAAATATCCTCAGGTGATGGCGGACTCCTGCGGGTGGTGCCGAGGATGATCAACAGGGGAGCCATAGTGGTGACCGGCCAGGAGGTTTATGAGGGAAGGATCAAGGACTCCTTTGGTCCAAGGATGAAAAAGAAACTCCAGGATTTTGGCCTTGAGGTCCTTTCTGTCACTCTGGCCCCTGATGATATTCAGACAATATCCGATGAAATAAAAAGGGCCGTGGATTCAGGCGCGGAACTGATACTCTGTACCGGCGGCATGTCTGTTGATCCGGATGACGTAACAAGGGCCGGCATCGCGCGGGCCGGGGCCACGGATATAGTTTACGGCTCCCCGGTTTTACCGGGCGCCATGTTTCTGGTATCTTCCCTGGGTGGGATTCCCGTCCTGGGCATACCTGCATGTGGCATGTTTTTCCGCACCACGGTTCTGGACCTGGTTTTGCCAAGGGTCCTTGTGGGAGAGAAGATCGGCAGGAGGCAGATAGCGGAACTGGGCCATGGCGGTCTCTGCCTGGGCTGTAAAAAATGTACATACCCAACATGTCCCTTTGGAAAGGGGTAAAATATCATGTTTGTGATCAGTAATCTGCTACATTCCCTTGCAACTGTAATTGACATAGTCCTGAATCTTTACATGTGGGTGCTGATTATACGCGCGCTCATATCGTGGGTGAACCCTGACCCGTATAATCCCATTGTAAGATTTCTCTACAGCATAACGGAGCCACTTCTGTACCGGGTAAGAAGATATCTTCCCGTGCAGTTTTCAGGCATAGATTTCAGCCCGATGCTGCTGATATTGCTCATTATATTTCTAAGAAGCTTTCTGGTCCCCACCTTAAACATGATGGCATATAAACTCGCTTAGAGGTACGACATGACATTGAGTCCCAATGATATATTGGACCAGGAGTTTCCGAAGAAATTTCGTGGCTATGATCCTGAAGAGGTGACCTCTTTTCTGGAAAAAGTTGCCGACGTTCTGTCAGAGACCATCAAGGAAAAAAATACCCTTAAAGATAAACTCGCGGCCTGCAAGGCCAGGGTGGAGGAGTTTGAGAAAAGAGAAGAGGATATTCGCCGGGCGCTGACCACGGCCAACAAACTTTGCGACGAGATGAAGTCTCAGGCCAGCAGGGAGGCTGAACTGATAGTGGAGCAGGCCAAGGTGGATGCTGAGCGCATTGTCTCTGACGCCCACCAGGAGGCAGTTCAGCTTGAGGCCAGGATAAGGGGCCTCAGGAGGCTGCAAAGGGAGGCCCTGTTTAAAATTCGCTCCAACATCGAGGGGTATCTCCGGATCCTGGATGACGAGGCCCTGCCCACAGGAGAATTCGACCAGCTGCTTGAGGAAACGGCCTCCGAGATGCGGGCAATACAGTCAGACGCCCCGGTTTCCATCTCTGAGGTTAATGACCCGGAGACAGAAGAAGGCACCAGTTCCGCTGAGGCAGGGGGAGAGCCCGATGAGGGAAACATCTCAGCGGAGATCAAGCCAGAAATACCTTAGGCGCGGGCAAAAGAAAGTAACCGGTCGGCAATAAAGAAACGCAAGGGCTACATGTCATTGAAAAAATTGTCGATCAGGGATGCTATTTCATAAGGTGTTTGAGCCCTGTTTATGGATTCCCTGAATATCGCTCCTCCCCGCCTTCCTTTTGTGTAATAACAAAGATGTCTTCTCGCCAGCCAGATCCCCACGGGTTCCCCGTAAAAATCCAGAATCATGTCAAGGTGATCCAGCATGAGCCTGTGTATCGTTTCATGACCGGGGTCAGGAAGCACTTCCCCGGATTTCATGAAGTGATCAATCTGGCTGATCAGCCATGGCCGTCCCAGCGCGCCTCGTCCTATCATCAGCCCGTCCGCCCCTGAGAGTCTCAGGCATCTTTTGGCATCCTCCGGGGTTTTAATGTCTCCGTTTGCCACGACGGGTATCCGCACGGCCTCTTTTACCGGCCTGACCTGAATCCAGTCAGCGGTGCCGCCGAACATCATGGATCTGGTTCTCGCGTGTACAGTGATCATGGAAACCCCTTCCGATTCAGCGATCTTTGCGATTCTCGGTGCGTTTAGATGCCCGGAATCCCAGCCAAGGCGGATTTTGACGGTAACGGGTATGTTGACTGAACGTTTCACCGCCCTGATAATGCGTCCTGCCAGGACCTCGTCTTTCATCAGCGCGGCCCCTGCTCCCGTCCTGACGATTTTTGGCTGGGGACAACCCATATTGATATCAATAAGCGCGGCTCCTGTATCCTGGATTATCCCAGCCGCACGCGCCATCACCTCAGGGTCTGAACCGCTTATCTGGACGGACAGGGGAAATTCATCGGGGGCGCTTCCGGCCATTTTAAGGGATCGCCTGCTGTCTCTGACCAATGCCTGTGAGGCGATCATCTCACTCGTCACGAGGCAGGGACTGAAGCGTCTGACCAGGTTTCTGAAGGGTAAATCCGTGATCCCTGCCATGGGGGCAAGGATGACAGGACATGGGATTATCTCGCTGGGAATACTGATGGCGGACATGATCTTTTAAAGAGGAAAAGGCTGTCAGTTTCTGGTTTTTTCGATGATGAGTCTTATGTAGGTATCATGAACTTCCTTTAAAAGGATTCTGCCGCCAACGACTGGAAGGAGCTTGTTCATCTTGGGCATTATATCCACGTCCATAAGAACCTCCAGTTGGTAGCCCCTGGGGGTGGACGGATTTCTCAGGCGCAGCCCTACGCCCGCAAGGGCCTTTCAGCAATCGCCCCTGCTGTTGATAAATTCATTCGGATGAAGCAGTTCAGCCATGTATGATATACTTTCTCCGTTAAGCCGGAGTGTCAAGCTTTTTCATGACAACGTAACGGATTTCGGCTTCGCAATTTTTTCTCACGCAAAGGCGCAAGGCTCGCAAAAACAATCTGATACATTTTTTGATGAGCCATGGACACACAAGGACCTACATGGAAAAAAGGCTCAAAGCAAAAGACATGGTTTCCTGCCTTTTCAGTGCCTGTGAAGGATCAGATGATCTTCCCCCGGGATCAGTGCCTGTGCCCTGGGAGATGAACAGAATTCTTCATGAGTGCCATGGAACACCATACGTTTGTTCAGGCACGCCACCTTGTTCACATATTTGTTTACCACCCCGATATCATGGGTTACCAGCACAATGGTTATGCCTGCCCTGTTAAGCCTGTCAAGCAGATTATAAAAATCTTCCTGCGCTGTTGCGTCGATGCCCGTGGTAGGTTCGTCCAGAAACAGGATCCTGGGCTGATTTACAATGGCCCTGGCTATGAATACCCTTTGCTGCTGCCCCCCGGACAAATCGCCGATACGCCTGTGGGCCAGGCCCCACATTCCAACATCGGTCAAGGCCTCTTTGATGATGTCCCTGTCGTTGTTTTTTATCCAGCGTGGAGGCCTTTTGGCGGCAAGAAGGCCAAGTCCGACCACCTCTGCAACGGAAATGGGGAAAATAGGATCAATATGTGTGGCCTTCTGAGGAACATAGCCAACAAGATGCCACTGATGAAAGTGGTGCAGCGGAGTCCCAAACAGGGTTATTTCACCCCTTGATGGAGTCAGCAGGCCCAGGATTAGCTTGATCAGGGTGGATTTGCCCGATCCGTTAGGGCCTATGATCGCCAGGAAATCTCCCGCTCCGATGGAAAAGGTTATATCTTCAAGGACATCTCTGCGTTTGTAGGCAAAGTAGATGCCCTTGACATTGATTAATTTATCTTCCCGGTCCGTCATGATAGAAAAGGCAATGGGCCTGGTTTCTTATGGATGAAGGTTTGTAATAATATCTCAAGTTTCGGGATTGTATAATTAGCTTAAAAAACATTAGATTAGCCATGGACCCACAAGGACTTACATGGACAAATACCTTTAGTCATGCCCGACCGGGCATGACTAAAACTCCAAAAGTTATTTTAAGTCAGAAACTTGAGATAATATAACATCCGGTAATCGTTAAATACAGTGTTAAATGGTAAATTCTGAATGTTAAATTAAGGTGCCGAGCTATTATATCTTTCTGAATTTAATAAAAATTTGCTTGCACAATTTACCATTTAACATTTTAAATTCAGATGGAGGCGTTTGAACTTGATACGAGCATCAGAGGGAATCCCCTTCAAGACGAGCTGACAGGAATTGAAACTGTAATTTTGCATCCCCTGCCAGGCGCCGAGTCGATGGAAACCTCACCGCCCCAGGATTTTATTAACTGGTGGGCAACGGCAAGACCAAGGCCCGTTCCATCAGGACGGGTGGTAAAAAAGGGATCAAATATCCTTGGAAGATTTTCCGGATCGATTCCCACCCCGTTATCATCAACCGAAAATTCG
>JALVVK010000088.1 GCA_027023445.1 Deltaproteobacteria bacterium
ACCAGAGGATGAAGCTGCAGGGCCTTGCCCTCTACCAGCACTGGCTCAAAGGCCTGGATGCCGAGCCTGTGAAGGGTAGGCGCGCGGTTGAGCATAACGGGATATTCCCTGACCACCTCATCCAGGGCATCCCATACCTCAGGGACCTCCTTCTCCACCATTTTTTTGGCGCTCTTGATGGTGGTAACCAGGCCCTTCTGCTCAAGCTTGTTGTAGATAAACGGTTTGAACAACTCTATGGCCATTCTCTTGGGCAGACCGCACTGATGAAGCCTCAGTTCAGGACCCACCACTATGACGGAACGGCCGGAATAGTCCACGCGTTTACCCAGAAGGTTCTGGCGGAAACGTCCCTGTTTACCCTTGAGCATGTCTGAAAGGGATTTAAGCGGCCTTTTGTTCGGACCGGTAACAACCCTTCCCCGCCTGCCGTTGTCAAACAGGACGTCCACCGCCTCCTGAAGCATCCTCTTCTCGTTCCTGACGATAATCTCAGGGGCGTCCAGCTCCTTTAGCTTTTTCAGCCTGTTGTTGCGGTTGATAACCCGCCTGTAGAGATCGTTGAGATCAGAGGTGGCAAAACGTCCGCCATCAAGGGGAACAAGAGGCCTCAGGTCCGGCGGCAGCACGGGAATGACGCTTAAAATCATCCATTCAGGCCGGTTGCCTGAATCCCTGAACGCCTCCACCACCCGCAGCCGCTTGCCAAGCTTCTTGCGTTTGGCCTCGGAACGGGTCTTCTGCATCTCCTCCCGGAGCTCGGCAGACAGGGCATCCAGATCCAGACGGCTGAGCATCTGATAAATTGCCTCAGCCCCGATACCCACCTCAAATTTTGGACCGAACTGTTCAAGGTTCATGTGATAGGCCTCATCCGTCATGAGGGTGCCTACCGCTATCTCGGGCAGTTCTGACTCAAGGACTATGTGGGACTCGAAATAGAGAACCCTTT
Source organism: Deltaproteobacteria bacterium (assembly GCA_027023445.1). Taxonomy (GTDB): domain Bacteria; phylum Desulfobacterota; class Dissulfuribacteria; order Dissulfuribacterales; family JALVPX01; genus JALVVK01. Next base: position 953 of record JALVVK010000088.1, read on the forward strand.
CCAGCTCCTTGAGGCTCAGATCCAGAAGAGAGCCTATCTTGCTGGGCAGGCTCTTCAGAAACCAGATATGGGCCACCGGAGCCGCAAGAGAAATATGGGCCATCCTCTCGCGTCTGACCTTGGACTGGATCACCTCGACCCCGCACTTTTCACAGATAACGCCCCTGTGCTTCATCCTCTTGTACTTGCCGCACAGGCACTCGTAATCCTTTACCGGGCCGAATATCTTGGCGCAGAACAGGCCATCACGTTCAGGTTTGAATGTCCTGTAATTGATGGTTTCAGGCTGTTTAACCTCCCCATGAGACCACTGAAGAATCTTTTCAGGAGAGGACAGGGAAATCCTGACCGCCTTAAAGCTCAGGGGATCCTTGGGTTTGGTAAAAAAAGAAAGCAGATCGTCCATTTAATACCTCTTCATCTACTCCAGAAGCTCCAGGTCAATACACAACCCCTGAAGTTCCTTCACCAATACGTTGAAGGACTCAGGAAGGCCCGCCTCAAGAAAATTGTTGCCTTTCACTATTTTTTCATACATGCGGGAACGGCCAACCACGTCGTCGGATTTTACTGTCAAAAATTCCTGCAGGGCGTATGCCGCTCCATAGGCCTCCATGGCCCAGACCTCCATCTCGCCCAGCCTCTGCCCACCGAACTGGGCCTTACCGCCCAGAGGCTGCTGTGTAACCAGGGAATAGGGTCCTGTGGAGCGCGCATGGATCTTGTCGTCCACCAGGTGATGAAGCTTCAGCATGTACATAACGCCCACAGTAACGGGGTTTTCAAAGGGCTCCCCTGTAAGGCCGTTATACAGGACAGCCTCTCCCAGCTCCGACTGACCCGCGTCCACAAGGAGCCTTCGCACCTCTTCTTCTTTGGCCCCGTCAAAGACAGGAGTAGCTACCGGGACGCCCTTCTCCAGACGGAGCGCAAGATCCCTGAGACCTTCATCGTCAAGGCTGTCAAGCAATTTCTGTATCTCGTCATTGGAATATACATCCCTGAGCCTTTTCTTCAGCTGATCTATCTGGTACTTCCTTGCCATCTCCGCGAGCTGGGCACCCAGATTTTTGGCGGCCCAGCCCAGATGGACCTCAAGGATCTGGCCAACATTCATACGGGAAGGGACACCAAGTGGATTGAGAATAATGTCCACCGGGGTGCCATCGGCAAAATAGGGCATATCCTCCACGGGAACAATCCTTGATACAACGCCCTTGTTTCCATGGCGGCCTGCCATCTTGTCTCCCACGGAGAGCTTTCTCTTCATGGCCACGTAAATCCGGACCATCTTTATTACGCCTGGAGGCAGGTCGTCTCCCTTCTTGAGCCTTTCGATCTTTCCCTCGAAATGTTTGCGAACACGGTCTATCTGGCCCTGATACCAGTCCAGGATATCGGCTACTATCACGTCGGCATTTTTCTCGCCTTCAAGGATCAGATCCCTCAGCCTCCTGAGCGGTACCTTTTCAACAGCCTCAGGGGTAATCTCAACACCTGCCTCAAGAAGAACCCTGCCCCTGCCGTCTTTTACCGGAACCGCGGGTTTCCTGCCGGCAAGATGCCTGGTCATCTTTTTGAGGGCGCTCCTGCGCATTACGTTGAGTTCGTCTTCCTGATCCTTGATGATACGGGCGATTTCCAGGTCCTCTATGGCCCTGGCTCTTTCATCTTTTTCCACTCCGCGCCTGCAGAAGACCTTGGCATCAACAACCACGCCTTCAATACCAGGGGGCACCCTCAGGGAGGTATCCTTCACATCGCCTGCCTTCTCACCGAATATGGCGCGCAGAAGCTTCTCCTCAGGAGAAAGCTGGGTCTCGCCCTTTGGCGTGACCTTGCCTACGAGGATATCTCCCGCCTTGACCTCTGCTCCTATCCTGACGATCCCGGTATCATCCAGGTTTTTAAGGGCCTCTTCCCCGACATTGGGGATGTCCCTTGTTATCTCCTCACGGCCAAGCTTTGTATCCCTGGCCTCTATCTCGAACTCCTCGATATGTACAGAGGTAAATACGTCATCTTTTACCATGCGCTCGCTGACAATTATGGCGTCCTCAAAGTTGTAGCCGTGCCACGGCATAAAGGCGACCACCACATTCTTGCCAAGCGCAAGCTCCCCCTCATTGGTAGCCGGGCCATCCACCAGAACCTGGCCTTTTTTCACACGCTGGCCGGGCTTGACAATGGGTTTCTGGTTCATGGTGGTGGTCTGATTGGATTTCTGGAACTTGGTTAGCTTGTGGATCTCAACCTCAACCGGCAATCTGTGTTCCTCGTCCTCATCATAGCCCACCACCAGACGGGTGGAATCCACGTCTTCAATCCATCCGTCCCTTTTGGCAAGGATGGCAACACCGGAATCCCTGGCCACCACGGCCTCCATCCCTGTGCCGACAATCGGGGCCTCACTCACCAGGAGGGGGACAGCCTGTCTCTGCATGTTGGAGCCCATGAGCGCCCTGTTGGCGTCGTCGTTTTCAAGGAAGGGGATGAGCCCCGCCGCGACGCTGACCATCTGGTTGGGAGCAACGTCTATGGCGGTAACCTCCTCTGATGGCACTATAAGGAATTCGCCCTTTCGTCTGACACCCACATGGTCTTCCTTGATCCGGCCATCGGGATCAAGGGGAATTCCGGCCTGGGCAATGACCTCGTCTTCCTCCTGGGAGGCGGTCATGTAAACAACCTCCCCTGTGACCTTTCTATTCTTAACCCTGCGGTAAGGGGTCTCAATAAACCCGTACCTGTTAATTCTGCCATAGGTACTGAGAGATACTATAAGACCAATATTCGGGCCTTCAGGGGTCTCAATAGGACATATCCTCCCATAATGGGTGGGATGCACGTCTCTTACCTCGAATCCGGCCCTTTCCCTTGACAGGCCGCCAGGCCCCAGGGCGGAAAGCCTCCTCTTGTGGGTCACCTCGGAAAGAGGATTGGTCTGGTCCATGAACTGAGAAAGCTGGCTGGCACCGAAAAATTCTTTTATTACAGAGCTGACCGGCTTGGGGTTAACCAAGTCGTTGGGCATAAGGGCCTCTATCTCCTGGAGAGTCATCCTCTCCTTGATGGCCCTTTCCATTCGAACCAGCCCTATGCGGTACTGATTTTCAATCAGCTCCCCAACGGAACGTACCCTGCGGTTACCCAGATGATCAATATCATCCACCGGTCCCTGGGAATCCTTCAGCCGTACAAGCTCCTTGACCGTAGCAAGGATATCCTCCCTGGTAAGAACCCGCTGGGAAAGAGGGCTGTCCAGGCCAAGGCGCTGATTGATTTTATAACGGCCGACCTCGGACAGATCATACGTGTCAGGATTGAAAAACAGGGAATTGAAAAATTTCTCCGCAACCTCCAGAATAAGGGGGCTGCTTGGTCTCAGGCGCCGATAGATCTCGATAATGGCGTCTTCCCTTGTCTCCACCTTGTCTATCAGGAGGGTGTCCCTTATGGCGGAAGATGCCTTGACTCCGTCAATGAACAGGGCATGGATCTCCTTTATGCCCTTTTCCCTGATCTTGTTCAGCTCTTCTTCCCCTATGGTGGTATTCGCCTCCAGCAGGACCTCTCCTGTTTCAGGATCGATCATGTCCCGGGCTATCACAAGACCAAGGATATCCTCCTCCCGTACCGGCACCCGGGTCACACCGGCCTCGGCAAAACGCTTCATCATGGTCCTTGAAAATTTTCTGTTGGTCTTGACCATGACATCGCCGGTTTCAGGATTGATAACGTCCATGGTGGCCCTGTGGCCAACCAGGGTATCCGGGTTTACCTTGCGGTAAAAAAGGTTTTTACCCTCAAGGATATAGGTATCCCAGAGATAAAATTCCCTGAGTATGTCCTGGGTGGTATATCCCAGTGCCTTGAGAACCACTGTGGCAGGAAACTTGCGGCGTCTGTCGATCCTGACATAGAGAATGTCCTTTGGATCGAATTCAAGATCAATCCATGATCCCCTGACAGGAATAACACGGCAGGAATAAAGAAGTTTGCCACTGGAATGAGTTTTTCCCTTATCATGATCAAAAAATACGCCGGGAGACCTCTGTAGCTGGCTTACCACCACCCGTTCCGTGCCGTTTATGATAAAGGTGCCGGTATCGGTCATGACGGGAAGCGTACCAAAATAGATCTCCTGCTCCTTTATGTCCCGGATACTCTGAACCCCGCTTTCCTTATCAATGTCATAGGAGAGCAGGCGTACCACAATCTTGACGGGGGCCTCATACGTGGAACCCCTGGCCAGGCATTCATCCATGGTATACTTGGGTTCTCCTATGGAATACTGTACGAATTCCAGGGATGACGCGCCCGTGAAATCCTCAATTGGGAACACGCTTTTGAAAGCCGCCTGAAGTCCCATGTCTTCCCTGGCCTCCGGAGCCACGTCTTTCTGAAGAAAATTGGCATAGGAACTTCTTTGAAGGTCAATAAGATGCGGAATTTCTACTACCCTCTTTACACGACCAAATTGTTTTCTAACGGTTGGGGCCTGGATCTGTGCCATAGGATTTTGCCTCAGATATTTTTGGAGAGTATGTTGAGGGATGAAACAAAAAAACTATACCGGTTGCGGACGCATCCCGCCTTCTGCCGGATTCATCCGCACCGGTGAACAATAAACGCCATAAATGCATCCCTGTTTCCCAGGGAAAACAGGTGCGCCGGGGCTATTTAATCTCAACCTTTGCGCCTACCTTTTCTACCTGCTCCTTGATTTTCTCGGCCTCTTCCTTGGATACCGCCTCTTTGATGGGTTTGGGAGCACTCTCTACCAGTTCCTTTGCCTCTTTCAGGCCAAGGCCGGTGACTGCCCTTACTTCCTTAATGACCTGGATCTTCTGGCTGCCGATCTCGGCAAGTATAACATCAAACTCGGTCTTCTCCTCAGCGGGAGCCGCCTCGGCACCGGGAGCTCCACCGGCTGCGGCCACGGCAACAGGAGCGGCAGCGCTGACACCAAACTTGTCCTCAAGCTCCTTTACCAGCTCGGATAGCTCCAGAACAGTCATATTTGAAATGAATTCAATTACATCTTCCTTTGTTACAGCCATTTTATATATCTCCTTCTAATAAACTTGTTCAGGGTATCCCCTACCCTTTGTCTTCCTGTATTGCTTTCAACACGTACAACATCTTTCTCGGAACTGCGGCCAGCACCTGAACCATATTGGTAGCAGGAGCCACCATAACCGAAAGCAACTGGGCCAGCAGGACCTCACGGCTGGGCAGCTTGGACAGGGCCTTTATACCTTCGGCATCCATGTACTTACCGTCGAGCATGCCGCCCCTTATTTCCAACGCCTCGTTTTTCTTAGCAAACTCTACCAGGACCTTTGCCACGGTCACCGGATCGTCATAGGCGATGGCCACTGCATTGGGGCCTACAAACCTGTCACTCAGCACCTCCACAGAGGTACCCTCCGCAGCCCTCTTCAGCAGGGTATTTTTAAATACCTTGTAATCCGCGCCCGACTCCCGCAATTTTTGTCTCAGGGCATTGGAGTCAGAGACATTTACCCCGGTAAAATCCGTCATGATAACAGAGACACACCGGGAAAATTTCTCCTTGAGTTCCTGAACCAATGCCTCCTTTTCCTTTCTTTTTAAAGCCAAACTTATCCCCCCTTTCTGCCACAGGCAGTTTATTCCATACTGCCAAAGGCAGAGGTTCACCTGTCTCGGTAGGTCGGGTTTCCAGACAAACCCTGTTAAACACGTTAGGTGTACCTACTGTCTTTGACTTAAGGTAAATGCTTCAGCTATGTAAAAAACGAATGTCAGACAGCTGTTGCCGCCTTGACCTCGTTGACATCTATTTTAATTCCCGGTCCCATGGTGGTGGACATGGCCACACTTTTCACATATGTGCCCTTGGCGGAAGAGGGTTTAAGCCTCAGTATGGTTTCGGCAAAGGCGGCAAAATTTTCTCGTATCTTTTCCGCAGGGAAGGATACCCTTCCAAGAGGCACATGGACTACACCCGCCTTGTCAACCCTGAAGTCCACCTTACCGGACTTGATCTCCTTGACCACCTTTCCCACATCAAAGGTCACGGTTCCGGTCTTGGCATTGGGCATAAGGCCCCTCGGCCCCAGTATGCGACCGATCTTGCCCACGCTTCCCATCATGTCAGGAGTGGCCACAACCCGTTCAAATTCCATCCAGCCTGACTTGATCTTTTCAATCAACTCATCGCCTCCGACAAAATCGGCGCCGGCCTCCTCGGCCTCCCTGACCTTTTCTCCCTTGGCAAAAACCAACACGGTAGGCGTCCTGCCGGTGCCGTGGGGAAGCACCACAGAACCTCTCACGTTCTGATCTGCCTTTCTCGGATCCACGCCCAGATTGACTGCGGCATCCACACTTTCATCAAATCTGGCATAATGAGTCTCAAGGGCAAGCCGGATAGCCTCATCCAAAGTATATTTCCTGGAGGAATCCACTTTGGCCCTTACTTCATTGTATTTTTTACCACGACGTGCCATGGTTCATCTCCCTCTAATCAATGACTTCAATTCCCATGCTGCGAGCCGTACCCTCCACGGTACGCATGGCGGCATTCAGATCCGCTGCCGTGAGATCCGGCATCTTGATCTTTGCAATCTCTTCCACCTGCTTGCGGGTCACCTTCCCCACCTTCTCTCTGTTGGGTACACCAGAGCCCTTTTCCAGCTTGGCGGCCTTTTTCAACAAGACAGACGCGGGAGGCGTCTTCAGAACAAAGCTGAATGATCTGTCCGCATACACGGTTATAAGCACCGGGATAATCATTCCGGCCTGGTCCTGTGTCTTGGCATTAAAGGCCTTAACAAACTCCATTATGTTAACGCCATGCTGACCCAGAGCCGGACCAACTGGCGGAGATGGATTAGCCTGTCCCGCCGGTATCTGGAGTTTGATATAGGTCATTACCTTCTTAGCCATTTCCTGCTCCTAATATAATTTACTGAAAATAAAAAATTATCCTGCCTTCTGAATGTGCCCGAATTCCAGTTCGACCGGGGTGGAACGGCCGAAAATAGATACCATGACCCTGACCTTTCCCTTCTCGGGCCTGACCTCGTCAATGACGCCATGGAAATTTGTGAACGGCCCTTCGGTCACAATGACACTGTCCCCTACTTCAAAGTTATACTTGGGCACAGGGTTCAGCTCTCTTTCCTCCATCTGGCGAATGATCTTATCCGCCTCGGCATCAGACAGAGGAACCGGATTCTGAAGTCCCCCGACAAAACCGGTGACCCTTGGAGTATCCTGTACAAGGTGCCACGAATCCTTGTTCAACTCCATCTTCACCAGGATATATCCGGGGAAAACCTTTCGGGACGATGTCCTGCGCTCCCCCTTGACCACTTCAATAACCTTTTCCGTGGGAACCACGACATCCGAAAAGAACTCTTCCATGCCGTACTGCCTGATCCTCTCCTCCAGAGCGGCCTTCACCTTGTTCTCATAGCCGGAATACGTGTGGACTATGTACCATTTATGCGCCATTTTTTACCAATCCTGTGAGGTGTAAGATCAAACTTCGTCAGCAGGCATGACTTTAGACCAAGGCCCCATGTCATATGAATTTAAGAAAATCAATAGATTAGAAGACCAACCAGCTTGGAAAGCCCCATATCCACCAACCCCAGATAGGCGGTAAAAAAAAGGGTCAGAGCCAGCACCGCTGCAGTCATCGTAATAGTCTCTTTCTTGGAGGACCAGGTTGTCTTGTCAAACTCTATACGGACCTCCTTAAGAAAGGTGCGAGCCCGTTCATACCAACCTGTCACGGACGCAGGGCTGTTATTTTTTGTGGCCGCGGCCCCTCCACCCGACCTGATATTCCTGACCTTGCCAGCCTTATTCTTGTTGTCAGCCTTCCTTTTTTTACCCACTTAATCGACTCCGCAGGGCTTATCAATGGCAGGCCAGGAGGGACTCGAACCCCCAACACCCGGATTTGGAGTCCGGTGCTCTACCATTAGAGCTACTGGCCTGCTGAATCATAAGCTTACATGAAATAAAAGACTATTTAGCCTTCCCCTCTTTATGCAGGGTGTGTTTTCTGTCAAAGGGACAATATTTCTTCAACTGTATTTTCTCGGTGGTGGTACGCCTGTTTTTGGTAGTCGTGTAATTCCGGCGCTTGCACTCCGTACAGGTAAGGCTGATTATTTCTCGCATGATATTACTCCAGGATCTCGCTTACAACACCGGCCCCCACAGTGCGACCGCCTTCGCGAACCGCGAACCGCAGGCCTTCCTCCATGGCTATGGGCTGAATGAGATGAACTTCCATGGTTACATTGTCACCA
>JALVVK010000089.1 GCA_027023445.1 Deltaproteobacteria bacterium
AAGTCCTCCTGTATTGCCGGGAGAATCCAGGGAGGCGCTCGTAGCCGGTGGCAGATAGTGTGGTTGTGCAGATAAGGCGGCTTCCTCACGCCCAGGGTCTTTCCCTGCCCGAATACATGACATCAGGCTCGTCCGGAATGGACGTTTATGCGGCACTGACAGAGCCCGTGACCATTCGGCCCGGAGAGATCTGCGTGGTGCCAACCGGGCTGTGCGTGGCTCTTCCCCCCGGATATGAATTCCAGGTACGGCCGAGGAGCGGCCTTGCCATCAAGAGCGGGGTTACCGTGGTAAACGCGCCTGGTACCATAGACGCGGATTATCGTGGAGAGGTCAAGGTCGGCCTGATAAATCTCGGCCAGGCCCCCTGGATAGTGGAGCGCGGCCAGAGAATCGCCCAGATGGTCCTCTCAAGGGTATGGACAGCCCAATGGCGGGAAGCGGATGAACTGCCTGTCACGGAGCGGAATCAGGGCGGGTTCGGACACACAGGGGTTTAAACGTTAATTGTCTCGTAAAAAAATCCTCACGCAAAGGCGCAAAGACGCAAAGTTTTTTGCTTTAATAACAAAAGATTGTCTTTGCGTGAGATTTTGCAGGTGCTTTTTCATACTTCGTTGTGCCCGGCGTGCCGGGAATGGCAGTTACCGTGAAAATACAATGTTAAATGGTAAATCCTGAATGTTAAATTAAGGTACTAAGTTGTTATATCTTTCTGAATTTAATAAAAATTTGTTTACCACAATTTACAATTTACCATTTATCATTTAACATTTTCATGCTCTTGGGTGCGAAGCGCCACTTAGCATGAAAATTTGGAAAGGAGCTGGTCAGAGATGCCTCAAGAGGCTTCAGATAAATCCCTCCCAAAGGCCTATGATTTCAAGGGGGTGGAATCCAGATGGTATCAGGAATGGATGCGCGAAAATCTGTTCGCGCCGTCAATGGATCCTGAAAGGCCCTGTTTTTCAATGGTTATCCCGCCTCCCAATGTTACCGGAGTGCTTCACATCGGACACGCCTTGAATGATACCCTTCAGGATATACTTGTCCGGTACAAGCGCATGGACGGGTACAACACCCTCTGGGTTCCCGGCACGGATCATGCGGGCATTGCCACACAGAACGTGGTGGAACGCCAGTTGGCCGAAGAGGGCCTGAGCAGGCATGATCTGGGCAGGGACCGTTTCATAGAAAGGGTATGGGAGTGGAAGGCAAAGAGCGGGGGAAGGATCATTGAGCAGCTCAAGAGGCTTGGTTGTTCCTGTGACTGGTCCAGGGAACGGTTTACCATGGACGAGGGGCTTTCCAGGGCTGTGCGGGAGGTTTTTGTCAGGCTTTATGAGGAAGGGCTGATATACCAGGGCGATTATATCATCAACTGGTGTCCCAGGTGCCATACGGCCCTGGCTGATATTGAGGTGGAGCATGAGCCCACAGATGGGCAGATCTGGTATATACGGTATCCGGTGGCTATCCCGGATGATGAAAGCGGCGTCCCATCTCCGGATTTTATAACCGTGGCAACCACGAGGCCCGAGACAATGCTTGGGGATACGGCGGTGGCGGTTCATCCGGATGATCCCCGGTACAGGAATGTCGTGGGAAAGAACCTGGTCCTGCCGCTGTTGAACCGGAAAATACCCGTGGTTGCCGATTCCGAAGTGGACCCTGAGTTCGGCACAGGCGCGGTAAAGGTAACCCCTGCCCATGATTTTAATGACTTTGAAATAGCCCGAAGGCATGGGCTCGCCCATATAAACATATTTGATGACAATGCCGTGCTCAATCAGGAGGCAGGTCCCTATGAGGGGCTTGAGCGTTACGAGGCAAGGAAAAGGATCGTTGCGGACCTCGAAGCCCAAGGCTTTCTGGAAAAGATTGAACCCCACAGCCTTGCCATCGGCAGGTGCTACAGGTGCAAGACCGTGGTGGAACCAAGGCTTTCCAAGCAGTGGTTCGTCAAGGTTTCATCCCTGGCAGGGCCCGCGCTGGAGGCGGTGCGGCGCGGGGA
>JALVVK010000090.1 GCA_027023445.1 Deltaproteobacteria bacterium
CCAGCGGCGATGAAATTACAGGTAAATCCCTTGAGGAAGTCTATCCACAGGACATTGCCCGCAGATACAGGGAACATCTGGCAGAGGTGCTGGCCAGCGGCAGCACCAGGACCTTTGAGTACGATTTACCTGTCTCACGGGATGTTCTTCATCACCTTGTCACCCTTTATCCTGTGAAACTGCCTGACGGCGAAAAAATGGCAGGAGGAATCTGCCGCGATATTACCCGGCAAAAACAGATCGAAACCGCCCTGCGAGAGAGCGAGGATCGTTATAAAGGCGTTTTCGAACATACGGGCACGGCAACCCTTATTATAAACCAGGACGGCACAATCGCCCTTGCCAACGAGGAATGCAAATCCATCATGGGTTTTAGTCCTAAAGATCTGCAGGGAACCCTATGGACGGATTACGTGGCCCCGGAAAGCCTTGAGGCCATGAAAACGTATTTCAAGCTCCGGTTTGACAGGCCGGAACTTGCGCCCAGCCGCTATGAGGCCCGCCTGATCAATGCCCATGGCGAGGCCAGGGACAGCCTGCTCAGTGTTGGATGTATTCCCGTAACCAGGCAGGTAGTTGTCTCCGTGCTGGATATCACCGACAGGGTCAGGGCCGAAAAGGACAGGCAGCTCCTGGCAACGGCCATAGAGCATACGGTAGAGTGTGTTTTCATTACCGACCGGCGCAACAGGATAATCTACGCAAACAAGGCCTTTGAAAAGATAACCGGTTACAGCCGCGATGAGGCGCGTGGCAAAACTCCCGGCATCCTGAAAAGCGACAGAAATAGCCAGAAATTTTACAGCCGGCTCAAGGCGGATATCTATGCGGGACGTCCGTGGCGCGGGAATATGGTCAATCGGAGAAAGGATGGCTCTTATTACGAGGTTTTTGCCACTATTACGCCTATCCTGGACAGCGAGGGGGAAATTACACATTTTGTTTCAGTACACCGGGATGTCACGCGTGAGAGGGAAATCGAGCGCCGTGTCCAGCAGAATCAGCGTCTTGAGGCCATCGGTACCATGGCAGGCGGCATTGCCCATGACTTTAACAATATTCTTTCACCCATAATGGGTTACACAGAACTTTGCATGGGCCTGGCCCCGCCCGGGAGCAGGCTGAGTGACTACCTAAGGCAGGTTCTTACGGCATCCAATCGGGCAAGGCAGCTTATTAAGCAGATCCTTTCCTTCAGCAGGAATTCAGCCCGCGAACCCAAGCCCTTAAACATAGTTCCGGTGCTCAAGGAGACCCTGAAGCTGTTGAGGGCCGCTATCCCCGCAACCATTGAGATAAGGGAACACATAGAGCCTGTCTCGCATTCCATCATGTTCGATCCCTCTGAGATGCAGCGGATCATCATGAACCTGTGCACCAACGCGCAGCAGGCCATGCCTGATGGCGGAATCCTGACCGTGGCCCTTGGTGCCATCAACATTGACCGGGAGTTTGCCGAGACCCATCCGAATTTTTCACCCGGCACCTACCTGAAGCTGACGGTTAAGGATACCGGAAACGGTATTCCGGCGGACATCATAGACAAAATATTTGAGCCCTATTTTACCACCAAGGAGGAGGGCGTTGGCACAGGACTTGGACTTGCCGTGGTCCATGGCAGCGTCACCGCCGTCGGAGGGGCCATAACCGTGTACAGCGAACCGGGCAGGGGCACGGAATTTAATCTGTATTTTCCCGCCCTGTCCGCCGCGCCGGAAGAAAACCACCACAATGGATCGGTTCGGGGAGGGCATGAGAACATCATATTTGTTGATGATGAATCGTTTATCGCGGATCTTGGTGCAGAGATGCTTGAAGTATATGGTTATAAGGTCCAAAAATTTACTGACCCGGTGAAGGCCCTGGAATTGATACGGGGCAATCCGGATGCCTTTGACATGCTCATTACCGACATGACCATGCCGGGAATGACAGGGGAACATCTGGCCAGGAAGGTCCTTGAATTACGTCCAGACATGCCGGTAATCCTTTGCACCGG
>JALVVK010000091.1 GCA_027023445.1 Deltaproteobacteria bacterium
TCTTCTCAGGATGGCAATAAAGGTTTTTACCAGGGATGATGGTTTCCCCTCCGGCATCATGATTCTTACCTTCGCAACATGGTCACCACGCCTGCCCAGCTCATCCGACCATCCCTTGCCCGTTAACCTGATCAGGTCTCCGTTTTTGACGCATGGTGGTACCAGACACATCTGATATCCATCTATGGTGCGTACCGCTATCTGTCCCCCTTCAATGGCAGTCCAGATGTCTACGTCGATTGGGGCGTGGATATCAAGGCCCTGAATCATCCAGCTCTCTGGAAGTCGTACCCCTACCTCAACATAAAGAGGGCCTCTTGCCTGGCGTTCGGGTATGTATGCGCCCTGCCCGGGTAGTCTCAACAGGGTACCGGACACGATACCCCTTGGCAGGGATATCCTTATTTTGCGGGGTCTTGAAATCCTGCCTTTACCCTTGCATACCGGGCATGTCTGTTGTCCTATAAATCCAGTGCCAGAACATTTTTTGCATACCATGCGCAGCAATTCGTTTCCCCAGGGGATGGTGGTATGCCCGGAACCCCCGCATGCAGGGCACTCTTTTTCGCCCCCTTGAGAGATTTTCCCTGTTCCTCCGCATCTGAGGCAGAACTCCTCACCGTCCCAGATCTCGGTTTCAATGACGGCACCCATCAGAGCCTGTTGAGGGGATGCCTCCAGGAACAGGAATACGCCATCTTCCTGTATGTTGTCAGATGTGTGATACCCTCCGGTCGTGTGAGTCCGGCTGATACGTTCAACGTGGCTTTTCCCCCTGATCAGGGTTTCATAGGCCTGGGTCAGGACCTGGAATGCCCTTGGCCCGGATGGCTCGGCGCGACACAGGTCTGGGTGGCAGGTTTTTATTTTCTGCCTGTATGCCCGTTTTATGTCCTCCAGTGTTGCCCGGGGCGAAAGACCAAGTATTTTATAAGGGTCTTTGTTTTTTGGCATGTATCGCGTCTTTTTTAACGGGTTATCCCTTCATCCTGGATCACGCAGGGCGATCAGTTGGCGTTAGGTGGAGCCTCAAGGGCCTTACCGTCCAGGATTATAAGAAGGTTCTCCGGCAATTTGCAGACGTTTCGCACATATTCCACGTCCACGCCGGATATGAGATCCGGCGGCGGCTCTATCTGGTTTCTGGGTATTGCCATTACGTCACCTATGCGCTGTACTATAAGGCATATAGGTTCTTCCCTGTTTCCGGTTATTACATTGTTATATCTGGAATCATCTTCCTCTTCAATCGAGAGTCCTATCCTTCTTCCCAGGTGTATGGCGGTGAGGATCTGGCCTCTCAGGTTTACCACCCCTTCCACGTAGTCAGGGGCAAGCGGAACAGGGGTGACGTCCAGAGCACGGTTTATTTCAATGATCTCTTCTATGGGAAGGCCGAACAGATGTCTGCCAAAATAGAAGGTGGAAAATTGTATGGTATCTGCAGATCTTATGTCTATGACCCCTGGTTCGGCCTCTGCAGGTAATGTCTCGGTCTGTCTGGCCATGCTGATTTCCTCCTTTTAGGTTTTTGCCGGGAGAATCATGGTTCTTATGCGGAATCATTAAGCCGCTTCTTTTATTTCTCTGGATTTCAACAGGTTTTTCACTGCGGTCAGGACCTGATCCCTGTCAAGTTTGGGCAGATATTCGTCCACGCCTGCCTCCATAGCCTTGTTTTTGTCTTCTTCTCCGGAAAGAGAAGTCACTGCCAGTATCGGCAGTTTCTCAAACTTCGCGTTGCCCCTGATTTTTTGGGCAAGTTTCAGGCCATTCATCCTGGGCATCTCAATATCCGTCATCACAAGATCAACTTCTTCTGTCTGCAGCAGTTCCCATGCCTGCTGTCCATCCTCTGCGGTGATAATTTCATATCCTTCAGCAGATATATAGGAATGCAAAAGGTTCCGGTAGAATGCGGAATCCTCTGCCATGAGAATTCTGGCATTGATTGGACTCCCATCCTGTTCCTGTCGCAGGAAATCCGGGTCATACATCTGAAGTATTTGATATATATCAATGAACAGGGTGGTTTTGTCCTTTATGATAGCAGAACCCAGGATGCCTTCCTGCCTGAAGGTCTCCTCCTCCACATCTATGACGATGTCCACGCTGTCTTCTATCTGTGATACCAGGAAGGCCACGTCCTTGTTGTTAAAATTGAACACAATAAGATGGTATTCCTCCTGCTCGGACAAGGGACTTATGGGCAGGTAGTTTTCCAGGCGTATAACAGGCATTGATTTTCCTCGATACTGGACCACCTCTCTGCTTCCCACGTGTTCGATCCTGGATGCTGGTATCTTGTCCAGCCTGTTGACCAGGGCAAGGGGCAGGGCGAAACATTCCGATGGATCGACACTGAAGAGAAGCAGGAACTGCCGTTCTTCTTCTGCCGTCCTGGATTCGGCGACCATCTTGGTCTCATGCAGGGAGTCTTCCGCTCTCAGGTTCAGGGTGGAGGCTATGCCGACAATGTCCAGGATAAGGGCCACCCTCCCATCGCCCATAAGCGTGGTACCTGCGTAGCAGCTTATGTGTTTCAGGTGTTTGCCCAGGGGCTTTACCACAATTTCTTCTGAATCGTTTATGGCATCGACCACAAGGCCGAACTGGCGGTCTCCGGAATTCAGGACCACGATATTCATGCTTGCCTTATTGTCTTCTTCATCCTGTTCGGATGCCAGTTCCATCCCGGCTCCAAGAATTTTCTTCAGGCGGACCAGAGGGAGGATCTGGCCCCGCAGACGGTAGAATTCCGAATTTCCGATAACCTGCACGTCCTTTTTTTGGGCCTCTGGAGACAGGCATACCAGTTCTACGAGGTTTACCTGGGGGATGGCATAACGCTGGCCTGCCGCCCTTACTATGAGGGCGGGAATGATAGCCAGGGTGAGAGGGATCTTTATGCGAACCGTGGTGCCTACGTTGACTTCGCTTTTAAGCTCCACTGTTCCTCCCAGTTTTTCGATATTGGTTTTGACCACATCCATGCCCACACCTCGTCCCGAGATGTTGGTTACCTTTTCGGCCGTGGAGAAACCTGGCTGGAAGATGAGCATAAGGGCTTCCCTGTCCGAGAGAGATGTCGCCTGATCCGGCGATATTATACCCTTTTCAACGGCCTTTTCCCTCAGCTTTTCAGGGTCCATGCCCGCGCCGTCGTCCTGGATTTCAATGATTACCTGTCCGCCTTCATGGTAGGCCTTCATGATGAGAGTTCCGACCTGGGGTTTTCCCTTTTGCACCCTGATGTCAGGAGGTTCCACCCCGTGATCTATGGAGTTGCGTACCATGTGCGTCAGGGGATCCTTGATGACCTCTATGATGGAACGGTCGAGCTCTGTTTCGGCCCCCTTGATCTGAAGCTGTATCTGTTTCTGTGCGCTCTTGGCAAGATCGCGGACGATTCTCGGAAATTTGTTGAACACGTTGCCAACCGGCTGCATCCTGGTTTTCATTATCTGTTCCTGAAGCTCGGTGACAACAAGGCTCATGCGCTGATTGGCTGTGAGAAGATCAGCGTCGTCAAGCTGGGTGGCAATCTGTGCCATGCGATTCCTTGAGAGTACCAGCTCACCTGCCAGGTTCATGAGCTTGTCCAGTAGATGCACGTCTACCCGGACATGCGTCTCGGTCAGGTGGGTGGTGGGAGCGGGAGTGGTTGGCGCCCGTTTTTTAGGCTTTGGGGCAGGCGGTGCCTTGGGTGCGGTTTTTTGTTCCTCTGCTTTCCCCGTTGTCTCCGGCTCCTTGTTGTCTTCCTGTTTGGTATCTTCTGGCTGATCAGCGGCCTTTTCTTCACTGGTTTCCTGAACAGGCTCGGCCTTTGATGCGTTTTCCCCGCCGGTATTGGATTCAGATGCTTCAGCCGGGGCCGTGTCATTAGCTGCCCCAACGGATCCATTTGCCACCTTTTCGGCGAAATTGCGCAGATCGACTATGAAGTCCAGGTAGACAACGTCGTCAGGCTCTTTCCCTGTCTGTTCCAGGGATGCCAATATGGCCTTGATGTAGTCCACTGACTGGAGCAATACCGTGGTGATTTCCTCGTTTACCTCGGCAACGCCGTCTCTAAGTTTGGAGAGTATGTCTTCCGCGAAATGGGCGATTCCCTCCAGTGTGGTAAAGCCAAAAAAACCGGATGTTCCCTTTATGGTATGTATGGTTCTGAAAATGCTTTTAATAAGCTCGGCGTTGTCCGGTTCCTGTTCAAGCTCCACAAATTCCTGGTCCAGACGTTCCAGGTTTTCTTTTGATTCCGCCAGAAAATCTTTCAGGATATCTTCGTCCATTCCCATATTGTTGTCCTCCGTTTTACGTTTTCAGGGGCGGAGTTAAAACATCTCTGCCTTTCTATGGCCGTTCAGGGGACTATCTCCCTGGTGGGGCGTCTTATGTCTTTTTCCAGCAAATCGCCCGTCCAAATTTTTGCTTTTTTATGCCAGGGGGCAATGTCATGGGGGTTTCCGTGGCCCCCAGGAACAGATAGCCTCCAGGATTAAGCGACTTCACGAGTTTTTGCAGAATCTGTTTCTTGGTTTCCTGGTCAAAATATATGAGCACATAGCGACAGAAGATGATGTCGAAGTGGGCAAGGCCCACCATTGGGGATAACAGGTTCATCTGCCGGAAATTGATTATTTTTTTGGGCTTTCCATCCACGATCCAGAAAGCGCCTTGCTGTTTGAAGTATTTTACAAGAATAGTTACGGGAAGCCCCCTGTTGACTTCAACCTGGGTAAACCGTCCCTCCGCCCCTTTTTTGACGGCCTTTTTGGAGATATCTGTGGCGAGAATTTTTGCCCTGCCGTTAATCAGGGCCGGGAAATGTTCGGCCAGGAGAATGGCAATACTGTATGGCTCCTGGCCTGTTGAACAGGCAGCGCTCCAGATGTCCAGCTTGTCTTTCTTCTGGGCCGAGATTTCTGGAATCACATGTTTTTTTAGGGCCTCAAAAGGGTGTATATCCCTGAAAAAATAGGTTTCATTGGTGGTCATGGCCTCGACGATTTCCTCTTTAAGACTGGAAGTCATATGAGTCTTGGCCTTGCGGTAAAGCTCGTCTAAGCCACGCATCCCTAAGGATCTGGCCAATTCATTAAGGCGGCTTTCAATGAGATATTCCTTGCCTCTGCTCAGGGATATTCCACTGGTAGATTTTACCAGGTCCACAAAGAACCGAAATTGCTCCGCACTGATCATGACCGGGTTTCCCTTCCTCGGAACTTCTTCTGTGCCCTGCTTCCAGCACGGTTTTGTCTGGTATTGTATGTTTGCCCCGGAAGAAACGCCTTCATTATGGTAGGGGCTATCTGGTCCAGGGGGCAAACCCTGTCTGCAAGACCTTCTTCTGTCACAAATTTGGGCATTCCCCAGACAACACAGGATTCCTTGTCCTGGGCCATGACAAAGGCTCCCCTGGCTTTGAGCTGTCTGCATCCTTCAAGGCCGTCCTTGCCCATTCCTGTCATGATGACCGCAAGTATCCTGGGACCGTAGATCTCGGCAACAGACCGGAAAAGAACGTCCACGGAAGGCCTGCAGCTGTTTTCTGGAGGGGCCTGATTGAGCCTTATAATTTTTTGTCCGTTGTCTGATTCAACTATCATATGATAGTTGCCAGGTGCTATATAGACTGTTCCTGGAAGCACTGGTTGCCTGTCCCGGGCTTCTATTACCGTTATCTTGGATTTCTCATCCAGGCGTCTGGCAAGCTGTCCGGTAAATACAGGGGGCATGTGCTGGACAAGGAACACCGGCCGGTTAAAGTCCTGTGGCAGCTTGGGTATTACATGATCCAGGGCGTTCGGTCCTCCAGTGGAGACTCCGATTGCAACTGCCTCTGGCCTCAGACCGGATAGGCTTGTATGCCTCGGGCCAGACACCGCAGTGGCCCTTGAGGGAGTTGCCTCCGGCTTTGTCTGGCCGGGTACTGCTGTCCTTGCGGGTTTTGGGATGGATCTTGGCCGCGCTGCCCTGCGTATAGAAGATCCTGTCACGGATGGCGTCAGGGAGGAGGCATATGCCTCTATTTTAGGGATAAGCTCCTGTTCGATATTCTTGACGCTTTCCCCAAAGGCTCCCCGGCCTGACGGCTTGGGAACAAAGTCAAACGCGCCTTTGGCCAGCGCTTCTAAGGTGGTCCTGGCCCCTTCCAGGGTCAGGGACGAGAACATGATAACCCCCACATCCATGCGGCGTTTTTTTATGGCATCGAGGGTTTGAAGACCGTCCATCTCGGGCATTTCCACATCAAGGATGAGCATGTGGGGCCTGAGCCGTGGAATTTTTGACAGGGCGTCCTTGCCGTTAACAGCAGTACCCACTACTTTTATCGTAGAATGCCTGCTCAGGGCATTCTGAAGAATTTTTCTGAATACAATTGAGTCGTCAACAACAAGAACCCTGATCATAATCCAAGCACCATTCTGATTTTTTCTTCCAGCATTTCAGGTGTAAAGGGCTTCATCAGATATTCGTTGGCCCCTGCCATGACCGCTTTTATCACATTTTCCTGCTGATTTTCCGTGGTGACCATCATGACCTTTGTGTTGTTCCAGTTGGCATTTTCACGAATTTTTACAAGACAGTCGTAACCTTCCATCCTTGGCATGTACCAGTCGAGGAAAATGACCGTGTATGGCCCGGATTCCTTTATTTTTTCCAGCGCGTCGATCCCATCCTTTGCCTCAACTATTTCATCGAAGAGCTTCATTCCCTTCAAGGCGCTTTTTACAATGTTGCGCATTGATCGGGAGTCATCCACGACGAGAGCCTTCATCTGTTTACCTCACTGTAATTATAGGAAAAATATTCCAAAAATGACTAATTGCCCATTGTTTTCGCACAGCGTGTAATCGTGGTTCTAATGATTTTATCGTTCCGAAGGGAGGAAATATTTAGCTGTTTTTCGTTTTTTTTAAGAGAAAGTTGATTTTCTGTCGAAGATCCTTTAAAAGGATATGCTAACTGCTCTGACAATAATCGGTGGGGGTGTAGCTCAGCTGGGAGAGCGCCACGTTCGCAACGTGGAGGCCGCCGGTTCGATCCCGGCCATCTCCACCAACTTCCAGATATTTCTGCAGGAAGACTAAAGTCAGCAGGTTGTTAGTGAGAGGAGCGCCGTGTCAAAAAAAATAATTTTCCCCTGGTTGCTTATATGTTTCTTGTGTTTTGGCTGTGCGTCTCATCGCTCCATCTGTCATGTGGCAACATCCAGTCAAGTTGTAACATCCGGGGTCTCAGACCTTCATCAGGATGATGCGCAGAATACATCCGTTAGCGAATCCAGGGATGAAAAAATTGCCTGCCTTCCCTCGGACCTGGAGGCCCAGGATGAACCGTCCTGCCAGGAAGCTGTCTCCAGTGAGGCAGATAGTGGTCAGGACGTAAGCGAACATCCGGACCAAGAAAAGGCGCAGTCTAAAGACGAGGCCTCTGGGAGTCAGCAGGAACTCCTGGATGCGGCCCTTGATTATTGTAAGGCGGCTCAGGATTTATGGAGCCAGGGGCAACTGGACAGGGCCATAGATGCCCTGGATCATGCCTACGATCTCATACTCAAGGTGCATTCGGACAATAATCCGGACCTTATTCAGCAGAAAGAGGATCTTCGGTTCATGATTTCCAAAAGGATCCTCGAAATTCATGCCTCGCGGCATACGGCCGTGGTGGGTAACTCAGAGGCAATTCCCCTGGTGATGAATCGGCATGTGGAGTACGAGATAAAGCGTTTCCAGGGTGTGGAGCGTAAATTTTTTATAGATTCATACCGCCGTTCAGGCAGATATCGGCCATATATTCTTAAGGTATTAAGAGATGTCGGGCTGCCGGAGGATCTTTCATGGCTTCCTCTTATTGAGAGCGGTTTTAAAATAAGGGCACTTTCCAGGGCAAGGGCTCTGGGACTGTGGCAGTTTATTCCCTCTACCGGGTATAAGTTTGGCCTGAACAGGAATGAATGGATAGATGAAAGGCTTGACCCGGAAAAATCCACAAGGGCTGCCGTGGAGTATCTGAAGGAGCTTCATGAAATTTTCGGGGACTGGACCACTGTCCTTGCCGCCTATAACTGTGGAGAGGGCACGGTATTGCGGTTGATAAGGCACCAGCGTATCAACTATCTGGATAACTTCTGGGATCTGTACGAGAAGCTTCCAAGGGAGACGGCCAGGTATGTTCCAAGGTTTCTGGCTATACTTCACATTATAAAAGATCCCGAAAAATATGGCTTCAAGCTGGGCAAGGTGGATCCTCCTGTCTCCTATGAAACGGTCACTGTGTCCAAGCAGCTTCGTCTCCGCACAGTTGCCGCCACACTTCATGTTCCCTTTAAGGAGCTCACGGATCTTAACCCGGAACTCAGGTACCAGGTGACCCCTCCCTCGGTCTATCCCCTGAGGGTGCCAAAGGGTAAAGGGGCGATTCTCATGGCCAAGTTGCCGGAAATGTCGCCGTGGTGTCCTCCCAGGAAGGCATATGTGTATCACAGGGTGAGAAAGGGTGAAACCCTGTCCCTGATTGCCATGAAATACCATACCACTGTCAGACAGATAACAAGGACCAATCACCTTCACACATGCCACCTGATCAGGATCGGCCAGAAGCTGCGGATTCCACTCCGGGGGCAAACCATGTTTGCCTCGTGGGGTGGCCGCACAAAGTCTGATGGGACCTATGTGGTCAAGAGGGGGGATTCTCTCTGGCTGATAGCAAGGCGTTTCGGGGTAACCCAGAGGGCTGTTATGGCTGAGAACGGGCTTTTGTCCACAAGGCTTTACCAGGGACAGGTATTAAGGATTCCCGGGTATAAAGGAAGTAAAAAGAATGCCTCCTCGGCATCCGGCGCTTCGCATGGCCGATCTTTCATGCAGGCAAGTAGCCGGCG
>JALVVK010000092.1 GCA_027023445.1 Deltaproteobacteria bacterium
GCAAGGGTAAAGACCATGGCGGCAAAACAGACAATGCCCAGCCAGCCCACGAAACTCCACATGCCACGCCTGGAAAGATAAAGCCTTGCGTGCAGATAGGTGGAAAAAACCATCCACATCATAATAGAACTTGAAATCTTGGGGTCCCACCACCAGTTGCCCCTCCATGCCTGGAGGGCCCACGGGAAACCGATCAGCATACCCATAGTAAGGGCAATGTATCCGGGGCGGGCAAAGGCGCAGGCCAGCTGTTCGGCCTCAGCGCTCCCGGTAACAAGCATGGTGACACATCCGGCAAAAAAGATGGTCAGCGCCGCGTAGGAGATAAAAAGAAGGGGCGGATGGATCCACATATAGTGGGCGTTATAATAAAAAATCATCCTTGGATAAAGCTGCATAAACACCTTTATCCGCTCCATGGGGGCCAACGGCAGAAACCACTGTTCAATTTCTGAAAAAAATCCGGGCAGCGGTGCCTGAAACGGGTCCACGACAAAAACCAGGATAAGCACCTGCAATACAAGTAACCCCTGAACCAGCGCGCGGAACAGCCGGGACTTGGTTTTTATAAAGGCCACGACGGCCATCAGGGAATAGCAGAAGAACCAGAACAGATATTTTTCATTTTCCAGCCAGGGTGGCATAAAATACCGGGGCGGGGCCGAGGGATCATACGGGGGAAAGGAAGGAGATCCCCCTTTTGCCATGGATGCCATCCAGCCATTAACCATTGAGGCAAGCCTGGGAGGCAGGCTAAGAGGCACCGACTGGTGAATCGACATGTGCAGATAGCACACAAGAAGCACACCGGCCCCAAGGACCACGGCGCATATGCAGATAAGGTAAAAACCGGCACGCCATACCCACTGCCTGCCGGACACAACCTGACACAAAAGGATAACACCCAGCGCTACCGCAAGGAATAAAAGCGTCCAATGTATCATTGCGCCCGTAACGCGATAAAAATCCAACGCCTTTGTAAGGCCAGGAGACAAAATCATGACAGGCACTATATTTCACAAAAGCATCTCAGGCAAGCGCGAAAAAGGACTACCGATTTCCTACCCTTGAAGCAACTCTTCAGGATCAAACAAGATCCAGGATCACCCACAGGATTACATTTTTCTCCTAAACCATGAGCTGTATGCCTGCCCACAGGCAGGCTACAAAGAAGTTAACCGGCTGTTAATCATGGAAATAATGCGAATTTTGTCCGAAGACCACCCAGGCGCTACCAGTTCTCCCCGCATGGGGTCCCCTGTCAGGCGGTGTATAACCGTCCCGGCAGGCAGTTCTCTTATGGCCCATGCCACCATATCCGCATACTCCTCAAGAGAAATTGGGCTATAGCGGCCTTCCCGATACCACCGCTCAAGCCTTGTTCCCCTTACCACATAAAGCTGGTGAAATTTTACGCCCTGGACCCCGAGATCTGCCAGCAGACGTACAGTCTGCCGCATCTCGCCCGCGCCCTCACCGGGCAGGCCGAAAATCACGTGGGCACAGACCGGGATATCCATGGATCTGGTAATTTCCACCGCTCTGACAAAATCTGACACGGCATGCCCCCTGTTAATCCGGCGCAGGGTTCTGTCCGAGGCGCTCTGAAGGCCATACTCCATCCAGATCATCCTTCCCTGTGCCACATCCCTGACCATGGAAAGAATCTGCCGATTCACGCAATCCGGTCTGGTGCCTATGAAAAGCCCCACCACATCCGGGGAAACCAGCGCCTGGGAATAAAGCGAACGCAGCCTGGACAGGCTGGCATATGTATTTGAAAAACTCTGGAAATAGGCGATAAACCTGCGGGCGCGGTATCGTTTGGCCGCCCACGTCATCCCTGATCTCATCTGTGCGCCGACATCTTTTCCCCTGCTGAAGGCGCCGGTTCCGGACCCGGTCTGATTGCAGTATATACAGCCGCCCGTACCCACGGTACCGTCACGGTTTGGACACGTAAGACCTGCATCCAGCGG
>JALVVK010000093.1 GCA_027023445.1 Deltaproteobacteria bacterium
CCTTTCGGACCAAAAGTGACCGCCAGGGCATTCGGTTACGGCCGCAGATACCCGGTGGCCCACGGATACAGGCCGGCATTACATGCATAAGGGCATTTTCATATCAGACCTTCCGGACTCGGGCCGGGTAGAAGGACTTTTCTGTGTTGCGTCCAAGGTCATGCTTGAGACACGCAATGGTAATCCATACCTTGCGCTGGTTCTTCTTGACCGTACCGGCGAGGTACAGGCAAGGGTATGGGACGCGGCGCAGGAGACGGCATCACTGTTCGAAAAGGGAGATTATCTGTGGGTCCAGGCGGAGGCCCAGGTCTATCGAGACACAGTGCAGCTCAAGATTTCCGGCATAAAAAAGGTCCCCCCGGGAAAGGTGGACCACACGGATTTTCTGCCCACCACGCCAGAGGACACGGTTGCGCTGTGGTCTGAATTCAGGCGTTACATGGCAGGCATCAGCGATCCGGTGCTGGGAGTCCTGCTACGGGAAGTTTTCAGCGACCGCCAGACCGCAACGGCCTTTCGCGCAGCCCCGGCAGCCAAACACATGCACCATGCCTATCTTGGAGGGCTTCTGGAACACAGCGTATCCGTGGCCAGACTGGCCCGGACGGTATGCGGGGAGTACCCCGATCTGGACCGGGATCTGCTCCTTTCCGCAGCCCTTATCCATGACATAGGCAAAACAGAAGAATTTTCCTTTGACGCCCCTCCTATTGACTACACGGACAGAGGTCGGCTTATAGGGCACCTTGTCCTGGGCGCGGAAATACTGGACCGTTTCACACAGAAGGCGGAAATCCCCAGGGACCATCCAAGGATTATGGCCATCAAACACCTTGTGCTGAGCCATCACGGCCAACGCGAATTCGGCGCCCCAGTGCTTCCCATGACACGGGAGGCCGTGGTCCTGCACCTGTTGGACGACATGGACGCAAAACTTAACTATCTCAACAGGCTGAGCCATGAACTGCCTCCGGGGGACTACGCCTGGACACAATACCAGCGGCCCATGGAAAGATTCTTTTTTCTGCGCGGCGCGACCCCGGAAGAACAGGCGGACGATGAGGCCCCTGACGCGGACGAAAAACACCTGAGACAAATGCAGCAAGGCCTCTGGGCCGTACCCAGGGACACAAAAAATGAATGATTTCCCTCCCCCCGGCGCGCCTGGATGCAGGGTGCCCCTGAAGTTTTTGTCACGGGCGCTTGACAGGAATCTCCTGGCCCACGCCTATCTTCTTGCCGGGCCGCAGTCCGAGACACACGGGCGCATCCTCTCCTGCCTGCTTCTGTGTCACTCTCCTCTCCACCGGGATGACATCCTTGTACCCTGCGGAAGCTGCACGGGCTGCAGAAAGGCGCAAAAAGGCGTTCATCCGGATTTCATCGTGGTCGAGCCAGACGGCACCATGATAAAGGTCAACCAGATAAGGGAATTACATAAAAATCTATCCTACCCCCCACTCGAATGGAAGAGAAAGGTCTGCCTTATTTTAAAGGCCCACAGGATGAATCTTGAGGCTGAAAACGCCCTTTTAAAGACCCTGGAAGAACCACCTGATCGAACACACATAATCCTTGCCACACATTCCACCATGGAACTTTTGCCTACGGTTATATCCCGTTGCCAGCTTGTCAGGTGCCCCCCTCTTTCCCCTGAAAACATGCGGAACATGATTCCCGAAGAATCCGGCAACCAAAAACTCTTTTTTTATGTATCCGGGGGTGATTATGACATAATTCAGGCACTGGACACCCAAAAGGTGCTTGAAATCAGAGACGGCATACTGGAATTCAAAAGGCTTAGGCATCCCCTTCCCGCCGTCTTCCGCCTTGCAGATGCCATCTCTGCCGACAGGGAAACATCTCTGCTCTTTATACAGATACAGAAAACCATCATCAGGGACATCATGGTAATGACACATGACAACACACGCATCAAAACGGATAACCTTATAAACTCAGACGCTAAGG
>JALVVK010000094.1 GCA_027023445.1 Deltaproteobacteria bacterium
TTCATAACTACCCTCCCTGTTTTGTTATTTTACTCTATCATTATAAGTGTGTTGAACAAACATGCCCCGGTCAATGGCAACCAGACAAATCCAATTGATTGACCTATCGGCATATTACATTTTTTCATTAACCCACGGATAAAAACTACTCCTTGAATTCCACATACTGAAATCCCAAACCGGAAAATCCGGACTTTATCTCCGTCCACCTTGATTCCAAGAGACTCTTATCAGAATCCTCAACCTGAATCAAGGCCCCATACCTCATGTATCTGACCCTTATCTTTCCTGAAGCACCCAGAATTTTGAGATATTTTTCCGCCATGTCAACCATGTGAAGCCTTTCCCTGGTAAGATTTATTCCGGTTGCTATCCTCGTGGCAAGACAGGACTGTGATGGCCTGTTCCAGGCGGCAAGGCCCAGTTCCCTGCTTTTTTCTCTAACAGCATCCTTGGTATAACCACAACGGGCAAGGGGAATCTGCACGCCAAGCCCTTCTATGGCTCTGAGGCCCGGTCGGTGACTTTTCAAATCGTCCGCATTAGTTCCATCCAGCAGATGAAACGATCCCAGGCTCCTGCATTCCCTGATAAGGGCCGAATACATGAAATGCTTGCACCAGTAACATCTGTCAGGAGAATTGGCCCTGATACGGTCAATTTCAAGCGGGTTCCAGCCTAATTCCATAACCCCGCATCCAATACCATCAAGCGCCTTTATGGCCCAGTCTCTGTCATCTTCCGGAACCAGTTCAGAAACCATAAACACTGGCAGCGCCTCTGCCTCACAATAGCGACAGGCGGCCCAGGAGATAAAACTACTGTCAACGCCGCCGGAAAAGGCTACGCACACTCTCCCCTTGAACGATTTCAATGAATCAATCAGGCAGGAATCGTCCGGAGACAATAGGACTCCTTATCCCAGGTTATGCAGCTCGCAAGTTTGCCGAAAATGCAAGGCAAGGACACACATACCTACTTGTCAACGCAGCTGATCCGGCAAACTTGCGAGCCCCTTGCGGCTTTAAGTGTCTGAGATATAACGCTGGAGAAAACCGCACCTTTTGGGTGAACGAAAAGCCTGGTAAAATTGTAGCTAACCATTTAATTATTTTATTAAAATCTTTCTTTCAGGCATTTGAAGTGCATAATCTGGGCTTATGGTTATGACGGCAAAAGCTTCTGAGGTTCGCCAAGCAGGAATCTGCCTGATTTAATCCACGCCTTAAGCTCCCCAGCTATCTCCCTGGCCCTAACATAGCTCGAAAGTGGGGCTGTAGGCACATCCCTTCCCTCCAGCTTTATGGAACCGCTTTTAAGCTGCGCATAGGTGACTTCAGCCAGAACTCCTGCCTTTCCTTTGGGATAGGCCTTTCCATAATCCACTACCTGAGTGACTATGTCCTCGTCGCTGACACCTGTATAAAACGCAATTTCCTCGTTGAGTATGGGAATGGGCACGCCAATACCCACGGCCATGGAACAACCGTATCCCAGAATACTCACCCCCACAAGCCATCTTGGTGACATGCCTTTCAGGTCTCCCATAACCATGAGTGTGCCGGCCGCCTTCCTTGGCACTCCCCTTTCCGTTCTGGGCACATCCGGATCATGCTGGGTGCCGGCACAGGCCACGTAGCCCTCACCGCCTCCGAGAAAAATCCGGGTGCCCACCCCTATGGTCATGTAATAAGGATCGTTGAACAGGGGACTTAACTGACCGGAAGTGCAGTAATTGGCGTTACCCAACCTGGGACGCAATGTCCCCATATAGGTATAAACCGTTTTGTCCGTAAGATTTACAGCGCAGTTATAGTTCTGACAGGCATTTCTTGGATTACACAATTGGGCAAAGGAAAGCTGTTCCAGCCTTATCTTTTTTTCAATATGCCGATTGGGATAACAATGAGTCCCGTATGCATCCGCCGTAAGCACAACATCCTTTCCTGCCACCAGGTCCTGTATGACATGCCCCCCTCCGTAGAGAAATTCTCCTGGATATACCTTGTTCAGCGGATCATCAACCCTGGGCTCAGTAGCCCCTATATAGATATCCACGGCGGCAAGCCCGGCATAAGCGGGAACACCGTTTAGCCATACCCTGCTTGCCTTTATACCCGGAACACTGTGGCCAAAATTAATAAACGCCCCTGATGAACACATGGGAGAAAAGGTACCTGTGGTCACCACATCCACCTCTCTGGCAGCGGCCACCCTGCCCTTCTCCCTTACGATTCCTATCATCTCTTCGGCAGTAACCACCACCGCCTTGCCCGAACGAATTCTGTCGTTTATCTCTTTAAAGGTTTTGTTAACCTGATAATCAGCCATATTCAATCCAACACGGAAACAATCTTATGCCCGTGGGCCTCCAATGCCTTGACGATAGGCATAAGATCTCCCTTCTCAAGCCTTATGTAGTGAACTTTCTTGCGAGACGACTGGGCCTCTACTCCCACACTGATCACCCTGCCTCCCAACTGCCGTATCAACCTCAATATATCGTCCAGGGAATCTTTCTTGTCGGACAGAACAACATCCAGACGGGAGCTATCCTTCAAAAGGCCGAGCAACTCGATAAAAGCGGCCAGGATATCGGTTATGGTTAAAATGCCAACCAACCTTCTTTTTTCCAGGACGGGAAGCCCTCCGATCTTGTACCTGTAAATAAGCCTGGCTGCCGAATCAATGCTGGCATTAGGATCCACAGTTATAGGATTTACTATCATAACATCGGATATTATCAAACCCTCGGCCATGGCGGGCATAAAATACTGCCTGAGGTTGCTCTCAGTCACAAGACCCTGCATTCTGCCGTCTTCAACCACTGGCAGGTGCCTTATGGAATTTTTATGCATCAACTCCACAGCCTCATTAATAGAGGCGTATGGAGAAATTGTAATGAGGTTCCTGATCATCCAGTTTTTAACTTTCACAATAAGCCCTTCCCATGAAAACCTTGCCGGATCTACCTTTTCTTCCCGTCGCTTCACCCCCTGCCGGCATCTTATGATACACCCATTCCCATTGCAAGCCCTGTTGTTTAATACAAAGGATTACCGCTCGCTGGCGCATCGCGAGGATTACCACTCACCTTTGGTGTGCTAGGATTATCGCTCATCCCGCATAGGCGGGACCTCGCTAGGATTACTGCTTATTGCGCCTGTGGCGTAACTCGCTCAGTTTATATCATATACAGGACCCGTGAGGGGGCACTCCCGAACCATCTGGCACCCCTGATATGTCAAAAGCTACGAGTAATGTGTTTCAAGCAAATGACCCACCTGTCGGCAGGCAAAAAACAAGATTACTATTTGTGGGTGAACGGTAATTCCAGTGAACCAAAGGTTCACGACAATCCTAACGAAGCCCGCCAAGGCGGAATGAGCGATAATCCTAAGGCGCGGCAGCGCCTGGTAATCATAGTGGACCGAAGGTCCAGGGTAATCCTATCGATGCGCCGGCGAGCGGTAATCCTGTTGACTCTATTCCCGAAATGACTTAGTTTCCATGGCAAATTCAAACAGAGACAGGAGGATCCATGGCAAAGCACAAAAAAATAGAACGGAAAAGGGAAATCGAACGCAGAAGGAGAAGAAGGGAAAAAAGGAAAAAGCTCCGCGCCAAGGGATTACTCAAAGATTAGACAATACCTGATCTTGGACGGACTTAAAAAACACCCCCGGGTTATTCCCCTGTACGGGAAATCATCGAGGCCATCACCGCAGCTCCAAAGCCATTATTAATATTTACCACGGCCACACCCGGAGCGCAGGAATTAAGCATGGCCAGCAGCGGGGCCAGGCCGCCGAAATTGGCGCCGTAGCCGGTATCGACCGGAACCGCTATCACGGGTACGCGAACCAGCCCGCCTATAAGGCTTGGCAACACCCCGTCCATACCTGCCACCGCAACAATGGCGCTGGCCCTGCGCAGTTCATCCACACGGCTTATCAGCCTGTGCACACCGGCAACGCCAACGTCGTACAGGCGTTCAAAGGCCTGTCCGGTCATCTTCAGCGTAACGCATGCCTCCTCGGCAACTGGTATATCCGAGGTGCCTCCTGTGACCACATAAACAACTGTATCGCAGACGCGGCCCCTGAACGGAGCACTGCTCAGGGTCCCGGCCACCTCATTATATAACATTCCGGGAACAGAATCAGTCACCGCGCGGGCCTGGTCAGCCGAAACCCTGGTTACAAGCACAGGCCCTCCCCTGCTGATCAGGGATTCGACGATCTTCACCAGTTGTGCCGTAGTCTTTCCAGGGCCGTAAACCACCTCGGGAAGGGATTGCCGCAGCGCCCGGTGGTGATCAAGACATGCCCATTCCATCTCCTCACATGGCAGATCCCTCAGGCTCTCCAGGGCGCTTTCAACAGAGGTGCGCCCCCGGCTTACTGACTCAAGCAGTTCTCTTATGCGGTCTTCGTACATGAAGGGCAGAAAACCGGCAGCCGGCTAAAGCTGCTCCAGGTAGGCCTTAAGGGGAGCCAACTGCTGTTCAAACTGCTCTTTCAACTGTGAGTCCAGTTTCGACCATTCCTGCTGGAATTCCGGCAGGGCTTCCGGATCCAGCCCCCCCTCTGCTACCGCCATGCCGTACTGCTGGGCCATTGCCTGCTGCACCCCGCCCATGCGCCCCTGCATCTGGGCCTTGATCTGCTCATAATAATGTTCCCTCGTCTGAAGATAGCCATCCAGAATTTCCTGGATCTTTGAAACCGCCTGGCTCGCTACGCTGCCTTTTATGGCAACCATACCGGACAGGGCCTTATTTATGGTTTTAAGCTGGTCTCTGTCCCTGGGCAGCACGACATTACGCATCAGGGTCTGGGTTACGCCCTTTAGCACACTACCAAGCTCGCCGGAAGAAAACTCCGACACCATTGCCTTAAGATCCTTTTCTTCCAGCGCGTTAAGATAGCTTGCAGCGGTTCTCCGTCCTTCATCAATCCATTTTTCCGTCTCTATCTCCTTCGCGTCTGCCTTGCCAAGACGATCCGCCTTTTCCATGGCGATTTCAAGGGCGCTACGAATTTCAGCCATTTCAGCCATCCCTCCCTAATCTGGATATGATATATAACTTACTTCTCAAAATTAAATCCCCCCGACTCAGAAGAACATTTACAACCAAGGCCTTCATGTTATGAAAAGAATGGTTTATAAAAGAGATGTCCTGTTTTCCAGTGCCCGGCACCAGGGGCACGTCGCACGAATAACGGGGTTGACTATTCATGCCTGTTCAGCATGAACATTTCATGCATGTCTGAACAATAACCTCGCTCAATTAAGGAATCAAGATCAGGAGGAATCAATGTCAAATGAACCGGTGTGGATGAAGGCGCTTCTGAATCCATCCACATATGCTAACAGGCCTGGCAGGGTAGACCTTGTCCAGACACACATATCCTGGGTTTTTATCGCGGGAGACCAGGTATACAAGGTCAAAAAACCCGTTGACTTCGGTTTTCTGGACTTTACTTCCCTGGAAAAAAGAAAACACTTCTGCGAAGAGGAACTTCGTCTCAACCAGAGGCTGTGTCCGGAAATCTACCTTGAGGTGTTACCGATCACAAACAACCGTGGTGAGATCAGGATAGGGGACAGGGGCGAGATCATGGAATGGGCCCTGCGCATGAACAGGATGCCTGAAGAAGGGATGATGGGCAAACTCATTGAGAAAAATCTGATTGATACCTCCATGATCGACCTTATAATCCAGCGTCTTATTCCATTCTACGAAAAGGCCTCAAGGGACAATTGGGTAAGAAACCTGGGTGGAATTGATATTGTAACGCAAAACACAGAGGAAAACTTTGAACAAACCATCCCCTTTATTGATAAGGTCATAGAAAGGGATGTTTATGATAAAATCCGTGGATATACCAGGAATTTTATAAAAAAACAAAGAAATCTTTTCCTGTCCAGGGTAAGGGAGTCGAGAATAGTCGAAGGCCATGGAGACCTGTACTCAGCCAACATCTGCCTTGATTCTGATAACAGGGTTTATATCTTTGACTGCATAGAATTCAATGAACGATTCCGGTGCGGAGATGTGGCATCGGACGTGGCATTCCTGGCCATGGACCTTGATTACCACGGGCTGCCGGCCCTCTCCCGCCATTTCACAACATCCATGGCCGCAGGCCTCAACGACCCTGATCTCGAACGTCTGATAAATTTCTACAAATGTTACAGGGCATACGTGAGAGGTAAAATCGGCTGTTTCACATGGGCATCAGAGGGACTTGACCAGGAAATCAGGGAAAAATCCAGGGAACAGGCCAGTCGGTACTTTCAGCTTGCCCTTAAATACGCAGGCGCCCAGGGCAATAATCTCCATCTGTACGTATTCTTCGGCCTGTCCGGCACTGGGAAATCCACTCTTTCACAGGCCTTCGCATCTTCGCGCAAGCTGTCTGTCTTCAACTCGGACAGGGTCAGGAAGGAAATGGTGGCAGGAATCAATGCGCGGGATACCCGTACAGAGCCTTTTGGACAGGGCATCTACTCTCCGGAGATGACAAAAAGGACATACAGGGCATTGTCGCGCCTTGCCGCCAGGGAACTTCTCACAGGCCATTCCGTTGTGCTTGACGCCACATATAGCAACAAAGAAGAAAGGCTTTCCCTCATGGAGCTTGCGAAAGATGCCGACGCGAATATCCATTTCATCCTGTGTACATGTCCCGAGCCCGTAATCAGGGAGCGTCTTTCCGCGAGAAAGCCTGGAGGCCAGGTATCAGATGCGGGATGGGATATTTATCTCAAACAAAAAGGGCATTTTCATCCGGCAGATCACCTGCCCGCAACCGCCCTTATTCAGGTTGATACAACGCGCCCACTGGATGAACTGGTCAGGGAAATCGGAGACCTTGAAGAAAATGCCTGATAAAAACAAACATTCAGGACATATTGGGGTTCCGGGAATGGAAAAAATCATATTTCAGATCCCACCATCAGGGGTTTATCTCCTCAAATTTCTCCTGGAGGGCTATGATAACATATTTTTTTTGAGTACCCTGAACAGGGATACCGGCACTGTCCGGGTGCTTGCCGCAAGGGGAGCACGCAGGGATCTCGGCCTCATCATCCGGGACTTCAGCCTCAGCATGGGCGTTGCCGACATCAGCTTGCCCACGTCCTTAAGCGGATAACAATACTGCCATAACCGGGAGGCATTCTCAGGAGGGATTCGTGGCAAAATCGATTATGATATATCCAGGATGCGGGCCGGGCTCAATCGACTGTTAAGGCGCGACCTGGATTCTCCAGCGAAACTGGCAGATGAACTCAGGGAACCATATATTATCCTGGACCTTCACGCGTTTGAAAAAATGGCGATGTCAAGAAGGCCAAAAAATTAAGGCATGCAAACTAAGAGACAAACATGGCAAAAAATGGTCACTGGCCCCAGTTAGACCTCATCAACATATGGGAAAAGTCATCACCCCGCAGATGTCTCTGATTATCCATTTGGAGACCATGACATGGCCCTGGTTATGCTACAGGACACATGGGAGTTGTGGTCCAGGGGCCGAATCCACAATCAGGTCCAGGCGGCCAGGCACCTCATATGGGAGGCCCGAAGGGCACTTGAAGAACCAAGAGATTCGATTACCTTGGAGGATAAAAAGGCATGGACGGACTATTATAACGCCATGGCCCGGGAACTTGTCACCTGTGCCCGCATGGACCATGCAACAGGAGCAGAAATCGAATAAGGTATCAGGATGAAAGCCATTACCGCCTCTCCATATATTGAATCACCCCGGGGTCTCTCTTCCTCCAAAGGGAGGCTCTATATCGCCACCTTCGGGTGCCAGATGAACGAGTATGACTCCCAGCAGATGGCCCAGATCCTCAGCCGGGATTACCAACTTGCCACCAGGCCGGAGGACGCGGATGTCATCATTGTAAACACCTGTTCCATCAGAGAGAAGGCTGAAAACAAGGTCTACAGCCTGGTGGGCAGGTTCAGGCGTCTCAAGGAAGAAAAACCGGATCTCATAATCGGGATAGGCGGATGTGTAGCCCAGCAACAGGGAAAATCACTGTTTCAAAAGGCCCCTTACGTTGACATTGTCTTCGGGCCACAGGGCGTGGCTCATCTGCCCAATCTGTTAAGAGAAGCTAAAAAGGGGCGGAAACCGGTATGTTTCACCAGCCAGGACAGGGACTACAACATCCCCTTTGTAAACGCCCCCTTGCCTGAAAAAAATCCGACAAGGGCCTTTGTAACCATAATGCAGGGCTGCAATAATTTCTGCACCTATTGCGTGGTGCCCTACGTGAGGGGCCGGGAGGTAAGCAGACCGGCAGAGGACATCCTTTCGGAAATCAGGATGGTAATCCAGCAGGGAGTCAAAGAGATCACCCTTCTTGGTCAAAACGTAAATTCCTACGGCAAGGGCACATCCTCCCTGCCCTCTTTTGCCGAACTTCTGAAGGACTGCTCCCGGGTACCAGGTCTGGAACGGCTTCGTTTTACCACAAGCCATCCCAAAGATCTTACCAGGGATGTGATGAAGTGCTTCCGGGACCTGCCCAATCTGTGCGAACACCTTCACCTGCCCGTTCAGTCCGGTTCAACCAGCGTTCTCAAGCACATGAACCGCCGCTACACCCGTGACGACTACCTCCGGCTGATAGATGAACTGCGGATGCTGTGTCCGGAAATCACCCTTACCACTGACCTGATAGTCGGATTCCCGGGCGAAACAGAGAAAGATTTTCAGCAGACAATCAGCCTGCTTGAAAGGGTTCAATTTGACCAGATCTTTGCGTTCAAGTATTCTCCAAGGCCTTTTACCAGGGCGGCCGGATTTTCCTCGCAGGTGCCGGAAGATGTAAAAAGCAGACGGCTCACAGAGGTTCTTGCCCTGCAAAACGAAATCGGGCTCAGGCGGTATCAGAGTCTTGAGGGCAAAACAATGGAGGTCCTGGTGGAAGGTCCGAACAAGACGAGGCCGGATGAACTTATTGCAAGGACCAGAGGCAACCACGTGGTAAACATTCCAGGTCCGGACTCGTTGACAGGACATCTTGTGCAGGTCACTGTAGAGAAGGCGTGCTATCATTCCCTGAGGGGAAAACTCACCTCAGAGGATGAATCTGACATGAGGGAAAAATATGGCATCGATTCCAATGTATGTACATGCGATAACCCTTGACCCGGAATCCAATTCCCCTATCCTGATACTCAAGGAACTGGAAGGGGAGAGAACCCTTCCCATCTGGATCGGATTGCTCGAGGCCACGGCCATCGCCACAGAAATGGAAAAGATAGAATTCGTCAGGCCCATGACCCACGACCTGGCTGTCAACCTTCTGGCCTCACTGGATGTCCAGATACCCAGGATCGAGGTCTCCGCCCTTAAAGACAACACCTATTATGCCTTTATCACCCTGAAACAGGGGGACAGGGTAGTCAAGGTGGATGCCAGGCCAAGTGACGCGGTTGCCATAGCCCTGAGAACGGACGCAGCCATTCTCGTGGACGAGGCCGTCCTGAGAAAGACCCGGCCCGTATCCCAGGTTAACCTGAGCAGGGAAAGCCTGTCGAATGAAAGGAGAAAATGGAAAGAGATACTGGAAGACCTGGACCCGGACTCATTCAAGTACAAGATATAATGATACTTCCCAATATAACCATGACCCATGAGCCATGAGCCATGACCTGCAGCCTGTGAGGGCTTATCATGTTGATGTTTGATCTGCATTGCCACAGCATTTTCAGTGACGGAGAACTCATACCATCCGAACTCGTCAGGAGGGTGGAGGTCATGGGATACCAGGCAATTGCCATCACGGATCATGCCGACCACTCCAACCTCCACCACATTCTGGACGGAATCAAAGAGGCGGCCAAGGCGCTTAATCCTTATATGTCCACAAAACTTATTCCCGGCATTGAGCTCACCCACGTGCCTCCAGAGCTGATCGCCCCTCTTGCCTCTGAGGCCAGACAGATGGGAGCGAAAATCATAGTCTGCCATGGAGAAACCGTGGCAGAACCTGTCAAGCCCGGCACAAACCAGGCCGCCCTGGAAGCAGACATAGATATCCTGGCCCATCCGGGATTCATAACGGCTGAGCAGGCAAAACTTGCTGCTGAAAGAGGAATATTCCTGGAAATTTCGGCCAGGAAAGGCCATTGCATCACTAATGGTCACGTTGCAAAACTGGCCCGGACACATGGTGCGGCCATGATTATTGATTCGGATGGTCACGCTCCAGGGGATTTCATGACCCCGGAATACGCGCGCAAGGTCGGTATCGGCGCGGGGATTGAACCTGATACAGTGGAAAAAATGTATTCACGAGCCTGGGAATGGCTGACAGAGATGGGAAAAACGGCGGCCTGATGACCTTACCCACCAGCACGGAAAACAGCGACAGAAAACAGCGCCTTGAACTGGATCCGCAGGAGACCAGGCAACTCAGCGATTCCATCATAGACATGGCGCATGTCATAATAATAGTTCTGGATCATGCCGGCAGGATAGTTCGTTTTAACAGGACAGCGGAACATGTAACGGGATACACGGCAAAAGAGGTTCTTGGACAAAACATGTGGGACGTGATTGTTCCACGAAAAGAAAAATTCAGGATTATCCAGGGCATCAGGAATCTCAGGCAATCAGGCCTTCCCATCCAGACCGAAGAGCTTCTCCTCACACGGGATAAACGCGAAAGACTTGCGTTGTGGAGTGCCAGAGGCATCCTGGATAAACACGGCAAAACAAAATGGATCGTGTGTACCGGCGTTGACATAACTGAACAAAAGGCCCTTGAAGACCAGATCCAGAAATCAGACAAGATGCGGGCCATGGGAGAGCTTGCCGTAGAGATAGCACACGATTTCAACAATATCCTTACCGGGATAAAAGGCCATATCCGTCTCCTCGAGATGAAGCTGGAGAAGGGAATTGGCAATGAGAACGACGTCAGGGCCTCGTTAGAAAAGGTCGCGGGCGCCACTCAGAGGGCCTCGGAGCTTGTAGGGCAGATTCTCAGATTTGTCAAAGGAATGCCCTCAAGGCAGGAGGATATAAACATAGATGATCTTGCAGAAGAAGTGATACAGATCCTGCAGCCCTCACTGAAAAAGGAAAACATCCGGGTGGAGATGCATAAAAACGGGCAGGCCCCGATAATCACAGGGGACGCGGGCAAACTTCAGCAGGTGATTCTGAACCTGATTGTAAACGCGATTCATGCCTGTTCCGATTCCGGTAGAGGTTCCATAATTATCCGCACCGGCACAAGGCCTTGCCTGAAGGGACGCTATGGCATGTGCGCCTTCCTTGAGGTGGAAGACACGGGATCGGGCATGGAAGCCAATGTAAAAAACAAAATTTTTGAGCCCTATTTTTCCACCAAGGACAAGACCAGGGAGGGCACGGGCCTTGGCCTCTTCGTGGTATACAACATAGTAAGGTCCCATGGGGGCAAAATAAAGGTCTGGTCACGTCCTGGGAAAGGCTCCCGGTTCTCCCTTTATTTCCCGCTGGCTGAAAAAGAATATGAATCACCAGCCGAGATAAAACCAGTCCCCGATGAGGCAGCTCGCCCCCTTACCATCATGGCGGTAGACGGGCGTGAGGATCTGAGAGAGCTTCTTGCCGAGGGTCTGGAAATGCTTGGATACCGCTCCTTTACGGCCGGAACGGGGAAAAAGGCGCTTGCGCTTTATGAAAGACACAGAAAAGACATAGATCTTGTAATAATAGACAGATTTCTTCCTGATATGGACTGCAGGGATATTCTTCAGAGGATGAAGGATCTTGAGCCGGGCATAAACGCCATAATAATGGCAGGATATGTGCCAAATGAGGAGGAAATCAAATCAATGCCCGGGGTCATTGACATACTTTACAAGCCCTTTTCCTTTTTCGCGTTAAAATCTCTTCTTGCCATACATGCGGAAAAAAAAGAAATGTAACCTGAAATGATACCGATTACCACGCACAAACCCGTTCCATCTGAGGAAATCTCCAACAGGATCAACCGGTTTCAATCCGAATTAAGGCATCACGGTATAGACCTTGCCCTTATCCGGCAGAACGCAGATCTTTACTATTTTACCGGCACTGTCCAGGATGCTCACCTGCTGATCCCCAGCCAGGGACCACCCCTTTATCTTGTCTGGAGGGTGTTTGAACACGCGAGGCGCCAGACGCCCCTTGAGAACGTCCGTCACCTTGCCGGCCTGAGCGCCCTGCCTTCCATTCTCAAAAAATGGGAATTGGACAGGCCTGCCACCCTTGGGCTTGAAATGGATGTCCTGCCGGCAGGGCTGTTTCTCTTTTATACAAACGAGATATGGCCAGGCGCAAAGACGGCGGATGTCACGCATCTTATCCGAAGGGTACGATCAATCAAGTCGCCCTGGGAAATTGAACAGATAAAACACGCATGTCTTAAGGTCAGAAAGGTTCTGGACCTGGTGCCTTCCATCCTTCGTCCCGGAATCCGGGAACTGGATCTTGCCGCCCGCATAGAATCAGAACTCAGGCGGTTTGGGCATCCGGGCTGTATCAGGATGAGAGGCTGGAACCAGGAACTTGGAATGGGACAGATACTCGCCGGGCCAGGCGCGGCTATGCCATCCTGGACAAACACACCGGCAGGCGGAACCGGGGTCAGCAACGCATTCAGCATGGGTGCGGGTACCTATGAAATCCAAAAAGGCGATCCGGTATCCATAGACCTTGGAGGATACCATAACGGCTACCTTTGCGATCAGACCCGGATTTTCTCAGTGGGCAAGCCTTCCCGCATCGTTGAAAAATCCTTTTCCGCGATCCTGGAGCTTCAGAAACTGGTGGAAAAAATGCTGGTTCCAGGGGCCGTTTGCCAGGATATATATGAGGCTGCACAGCAAGAGATGAGAGTTGCGGGCCTTGATAAATGGTTCATGGGCAGGGAGCCGGATAAGGTAAGTTTTATTGGCCACGGCCTTGGGACAGAGATAGACGAATACCCTTTTATCGCCAGGAAAAACCGCATGTCCCTCAAACCGGGCATGGTGGTGGCTGTGGAGCCTAAGCTCCTCATCCCTGAGGTAGGCCTTGTGGGCATAGAGGATACCTACCTGGTCACCCGGGGGAAACCGGAAAGGCTGACACTCGGGGAGCAGAGGCTGGAGATCGTTGACCCGCCTGGAAAATAGGCATTTCTTGCCCACGAACATGGCAAAATTCTCATGCCAGTATCCTGAAATATCACCTTCACGTCTTTTGACCCATCCAGACATAACAAAATAAAAAAGTAATTATTTCAAAAAATTATTTATAAATTGCCTTGCGAAACAATACACGTAACCCACATCGGGCACGAAAATTGAGGTGATGGGTGGAAACCAGATAAAAATTAAGGGACCTGTTTCTAAAATCAAGGAGGATAACCCATGGCCTTAAAAATTAATACTAATATCTCCTCACTAACGGCCCAGGCAAACCTGAGAAAGACCGATCAAAGGCTCAGTAAATCCCTTGAAAGACTTTCCAGCGGTCTTCGAATCAACAAGGCGGCTGACGACGCATCCGGCATGTCCATTGCCAACGTCATGAAGGCCCAGGCGCTTGGCCTGGGACAGGCCATAAGAAATGCCAACGACGGCATCAGCATTATTCAAATCGCTGACGGCGCCCTTGAAGAGGCTATTAATATTGTAAACACGGTAAAAACCAAGGCCATCCAGGCAGCCCAGGACGGCCAGACACTGGAATCAAGAAATGCCATTCAGGCCGACATCAACAAGCTGCTCACCGAGTTGGATGATATTGCCAAAACCACGTCCTTTAATGGCATGAAGCTTCTGTCCGGCAATTTCTTCAACAAAAAGTTTCAGGTTGGCGCCTTTACAGGGCAGACAGCGGAAATCAGCGTTGGTTCCACTGAATCCAGCAAAATCGGCCACCTTGTTACCGGTGAACTCCACCTGAGCAACTCATCAGGCGGAAAGGTGGAATTAAGCATATACAGCAACCAAAAAAATATGCATGTCGATATAAATTCAGTGGACCTTAAATATGACAACTCCGCTGCTCATGGCATGGGAGCCCTTGCTGACGCCATAAACAGGGTTTCGGATGACACAGGCATAAGCGCACAGGCTATTGTGGAAAGCAAAAGCGCCTCCCCTGTCAAGGCGGGCACCACCAGCTCGGATTTCGCCATAAACGGCGTTACCATAGGCAAACTTCAGGTACTGGATAACGATGCGGACGAATCGCTTGTAAAGGCAATTAACGCAAAAACGGCTCAACATGGAGTAACGGCAAGCCTTGACGGTGCAGGCCACCTCACCCTGGCTTCAACAGATGGCAGGGCCATAAAGGTTTCAGGAGGCTATGCCGACGTACTGCCAGGCAGCAACATGTCCACCTTTGGATACATTAACCTGTACCAGACAAGCTCAAATGAAATCCAGATCACTGACAAGGCGGGCGGCGCGGCGATAGCGACCACGGATAATGTCACCCTAAACAGTACCCCTGCCACAACAACTATAGACTCAACCCTTGCCGCTGGGAGCGTACTGACCAGCGGCTCGGTTATCTCGGCAGGAAGCAGCGTTGGATTTACCCTTAACAGCACCTATAACGATGATGACATGACTACCACCCTTGACAGCACTATCAAGGCAGGCTCCACACTTGGAGCCGGCAGTGTAATCGAAAGGAGCTCGGTGCTGGGAGGAACCGCCAACCTGAGCAGCTCGGATGTCACCACAACGACTCAAAGCCTTTTAAAGGCGGGAACCCAATTAAATTCAGGGACGATTCTTGAGAAAGGGACTGCAATCACGACCGCCATCCAGACCGCCCAGGGGACCATAGCGGCGGGCACTGTACTGAGCCAGAACGCCACGCTTAACGCGGACGTAACACTTCAGGCGGACATGATAGCCCTTGGCGGAAGCGTGATTGACAGCGCCTCTGTTATAGCGGCAGGTTCATACCTTGGGGCCAATGCCACTCTTGGCCAGGACATGAACGTAAATGACCAAATGGTGCTCAAGGCAGGATCCATAATAGACAGTAGTTCCAGCCTGGTCGCCGGGTCCACGATTGGCGCCACTTTCACCACCGAGACCACAAACGCAACTCTTACCACATCAATGAACCTGAAATCAGGGTCCGTAATGGCATCAGGATCATCTCTCGCGTCAGGATCAACCATAGGTGGAAATATTACAACAAGCGGAGCCGATACACTGAACGCGGACATGACCATTGCCGCGGGCTCCACCCTGGCAGATGGAACCAAGCTGGGTAAAGGCACTGTGCTTACAAATGACATGACCCTGTCCGATGACGGCGGCACCACCACATTTACCGTGGCCGCGGGCACGGTCCTTGAGCGTCAATATACCACAAGCGGCACCAATTACCTTGAAAACGCCATGACCCTTAAATACAACTCAAGCAGCGACAGTAACAGCGTCATCGCGAGCGGGTCTGTCCTTGCGGCAAACAACGGAGGGGTCTCAGGCATTGCCATGGAAAATCTGAAGAAATACAGCCTTGCGGACATTGATGTCACCAGTGGATCAGGCGCACAGACCGGCATATCCATAGCGGACGCCGCGCTCAGGAATCTGAATTCAGTCCGATCTGAACTCGGTTCAGTTCAAAACCAGCTCACAAGCACCATAGCCAACCTGACCGTAACCCAGGTAAACGTCACCGCCGCGGAATCACAGATCAGGGACGTGGATTTCGCAGAGGAATCCGCTAACTTCAGCAAGATGCAGGTCCTGATGCAGGCAGGAACCTTTGCCCTTGCCCAAGCCAACGCAAGCCTGCAGAATGTGTTGAAATTATTACAAGCATAAACAGGAATCCCTCTGCCGGCCCGCCCCGCCTGGACACGGCAAGCGGGCCTTTTCTTTCCGCAGCAACTCCGGCCAGGCGCAAGCGAAGCCATAATCCCAGCCTCTAAGCATGAAAATGTTGAATGATAAATGGTAAATTTTAAATTGAGGCAAACAAATTTTTATTAAATTCGCAAAGATATAATAACTTAGCACCTTAATTTAACATTCAGAATTTACCATTTAACATTGTATTTTCAATGCACCCCTATGGACATTTTGTTTTTTGTCCATGTATGTCCTTGTGTGTCCATGACTAACCCCAAAATGCATTTTCAGATAGAAAATCTGACATCGTCGTGTGTCAAAAATCCGGTCACGCGCTGGCATTAATCCGGCAATAATATCACTCTACACTGAATAATCTGCCTGGATACCGTTTTAACCCTCATAAAGACCCCTTGAAACACAAACCATTATTCAGAATAAAAAACAGCAGGTTAACTAATACCACGACTTTTTCCCGGAAGACGCCCCGTAAGGCGCGTTTACTGGCGCGCCTATTGCAAAGTTGAAGTTAAACTTGAACTTGCAGAACCTGAACATGAAAAAACAGGAATATTATTCCATCGGAAATATAGGCCAGAGGCTGGGGATTCCTCCCTCCACCATCAGGTACTGGGAAAACGTATTCCAGGATCTCTGGAAACCTGAACGATCAAAGGGAGGGCAACGTCGTTATTCAAAGACGGATATAGATTTTCTACAAAAAATAATCCGCCTTTCACGTGAAAGGACTCTTGAATCGGTGAAATCCATTCTGAAACAGGAAAAGCTACAGGCTGAAGCCGAAACTGCGTTTGACTGGTCCGGCAAGGTCGTTCTGGTTACAGGCGGCACAGGGTCTTTCGGCACGGCCTTTATTTCAAGGCTGCTCAAGGAACATGATCCGGAAGCGGTGCGCATATACAGCAGGGA
Organism: Deltaproteobacteria bacterium; assembly: GCA_027023445.1. GTDB lineage: Bacteria > Desulfobacterota > Dissulfuribacteria > Dissulfuribacterales > JALVPX01 > JALVVK01. The sequence continues at coordinate 16,811 of JALVVK010000094.1, forward strand.
TGAACTGAAGCAGTATCAACTCCATCAGAAGCTCAGGGATCCCCGCCTGCGTTTCCTTATCGGGGACGTAAGGGACCGAGAACGCCTGATAAAGGCAACTCTTGGCGTGGATGTTATTGTGCACGCGGCTGCCATGAAGCAGGTGCCTGCGTGCGAGTATAACCCCTTCGAGGCGATCAAGACCAACGTCCTGGGTGCAAAGAACGTAATAGACGCGGCCTTGATCAACAAAGTCCCCAAGGTAATCGCCCTTAGCACGGACAAGGCGGTAAACCCTGCAAACCTCTACGGCGCCACAAAACTCTGCTCTGACAAAATGTTTATTCACGCCAATGTTTACAGTGGAAAAAGGCCGTCGCGGTTCGCCTGTGTGCGTTACGGCAACGTGCTCGCGTCCCGCGGCAGCGTTATCCCCCTGTTTCTTGAACAGCGAAAGACAGGATCGGTTACCATCACAGATCCCAAGATGACCCGCTTCTGGCTGACCCTAAGGGAGGCCACAACCCTGGTCATGAAGGCCCTGGCTTTCATGCAGGGAGGAGAAATCTTTGTTCCCAGGATTCCGAGCATGCGCCTTGTCGATCTTGCCACTGCCATTGCACCGGAATGCAGGCAGAAGGTGGTAGGCATACGACCGGGTGAAAAGATCCATGAGGTTCTGATAAGCGAGGAGGAGGGACGCTACACCTATCACAGGGACGGTATTTTCATGGTCCTGCCACATGAAAAGCAACATATCAGCGGAAATCACAATGGCTGGAAACAGGTACCCGGACATTTTATTTACGCAAGCAACACAAACGACCGCTGGCTCTCCAGTGAGGATTTGCGGTCACTCCTGGAAAGAGAGGGGATCTTAAACTGATGTTGCCCTACTCTCGCCAGACCATCTATCCTGAAGATATAGATGCGGTCGTCAGGGTGCTCAAATCCGACTGGCTTACCCAGGGACCGGCAGTCCATGATTTTGAGACGGCCCTGTGCCAGTTAACAGGCGCCCGGCACGCCGTAGCCGTTGCGAACGGTACCGCAGCCCTGTACCTGGCATGCAGGGCGCTTGATCTGTCTCCGGCTGACAAAGGGATTACGTCCCCGATGTCCTTCGCGGCATCGGCAAGCTGCATGGTTCTTGCCGGCGCAGGGGTGGATTTTGTGGATATAGAGGCGGACACGCTGTGCATGGACCCCGGGGCACTGCGGGCATATTGCGAGCAAAAACAACCGCCCGCCGTGGTCATCCCGATTGATTTCGCGGGGATATCCGCGAGACTCCCAGAGATATGGAAGCTCTCACGAAAATTCGGGTTCAAGGTGATCGAGGATGCGGCCCATGCCATCGGATCTTCATACTGTTATGACGGGGAGCGTTTCAATTGCGGGCAGTGCGCGCACAGCGATCTCGCAACATTTTCCTTTCATCCGGTCAAGAACATAACCTGCGCCGAAGGGGGCGCGGTAACCACAAACGATCCGGAACTTGCGGAACGTGTAAGGCATCTTGCCAACCACGGGGTGGAAAAAGATGCCTCACGCTTTCAGACCCGGATCCCCGGAAGGATATGGCCATATGAGGTCCAGGACATATCCTTTAATTTCAGATTGAGCGACCTGCATGCGGCCCTTGGCAAAAGTCAGCTCTCAAGGCTCGAAAAATTTAAGGCAAAAAGGGCCGGGCTTGCGCGCATTTATTCTGAACGGCTCTCAGCGCTTGAGCAGGCCGGGCTTCTGAGGTTGCCGGTTCTCCCCGAATCATGCGATCCATGCCTGCATCTGTTTGTTATACGAACAGGGCCGGAAACGAAAATAACGAGGCAGGAACTGTTTGAAAGACTCATGGAGAAGGGCATAAGGTGCCAGGTGCATTACTGGCCCATTCATCTCCATCCCCTTTTCAGAAAAAAGTACGGGTTCAAGGAGGACGATTTTCCCGTGGCGGAAGAGGCTGCATCCCACTGCCTCAGCATCCCGCTTTTCCCGCAGATGTCAAAAGAAGACGCTATTTTTGTGGCAGACACACTGACCGAGATCCTAAAGGAATAAAAAAGACGAACGTAAGACGATATGGGCAAGGGAAACGAGACATATAAAACCAGGCGCGAAAAGGCCGTTGCCTTCATAGTGGCACGTCTTGGTTCCTCCCGCCTGCCAGCCAAACAGTTCAGGAATATCGGGGACAGAACCCTTATCGACTGGATTTTTGACGAGCTGAGAAAATGCGGGCAGCTCGATGAAATCGTTCTTGCCACCGTGGCCGAACCGACCAATGAGCCGCTAAGGGACTGGTGCGTGAGCAAGGGGATTGCCTGCTACTGGTATGAGGGTGAAACCGATCATGTCACCACAAGGCTGAGGAAGGCCGCAGAGGAATTCGGCGCGGACATCTGCGTGCTGGTAAGCGGTGACTGCCCGCTCATCTATGCCCCTGCCATTGACCGCCTGATCAGTGAACTTCGTCTTCATCCCGATGCGGATCTGATCAGGGTCAAGAAAGATGAGGCGGGAACCGCCGCCGCCCTTCAGGGAATCGGGGTTGCGCGAAGGCGCGCCTGGCAGCGTGCCGATGATCTGTCAGACCGGCCGGAGCTGAAAGAACACCAATTCCCCGTGATCGGTCAGCGGCCCGATCTGTTCCGGGCACATGAATGCGGGCTTGATGACGGCCTCTACCACTGGACCCCTCACAGGCTGTCCGTTGACACATGGGCAGACCTGGAATTCATGAATGCCGTCTATCATGCCCTTAAATCCGAGGGCAAACCGTTTTCACTGCCCTATGCCCTTGATGTCATGAAAAGGAATCCCCGTCTTCTTGAAATCAACAGGCATGTACACCAGATGGGCGTGGGAGAGAAACGGAAAAACGTGCTGATGATCGTGGATGCGGGCAACGGCTTTGGCTACGGCCACCTGATGCGAAGCCGTGAATTAGCCCTTCAGATCATAGAGCGTCTTGGATGGCCGGTGACCTTTCTCGTGAATGACGACAGGGCCAGGAAAATACTGGAACAAGTCGGCATAAGGAGTATGGATGATATTATAGGTCATGGATCATGGATCATGGGTCATGGGGCTGGGACGAAAAATGTGCCGGCAGACCAGCACGTTGGACAACTCATTGATTCCTTTGACCTGGTCATGCTGGACATCTATTGCCAGCGCCAGCTTGAGCCAGGGTGGAGGAAAAAACTGCCTCCGGGCTGCAAGGTGATGGTGCTGGACCGCCTGGAAGAGTGGGCAGAAGAGGCGGACCTGATAGTCATCCCCGGGGTGACGTACAACGAGGCCACGGCTTTTTCCGGAACACCAGGTCCGAAAATCCTGTTGGGGGCAGACTACATAATTCTACGCAGAGAGATCCGACGGCTTCAGGGACGAGATATTCCCAGGGACCTGGATGCGCTGGCATATCTTCACCTGCCGGAACAGCGGGACGTTGTGGAAGGACTGGCCAGACAGAACGGCTATAAGGTTTATGTAGTGCATGGATTTGAGGATAATTTCTCCGGTCTCCTTTCCCGGAGCCGCCTGTTTATCAGCGGATTCGGCTACTCCTTTTACGAGGCGCTTGCCTTGGGCGCATGGCCCGTAACCTGGCCTCTTTCAGATTTTCACAGGGCTGACGCCCGGAAATTCTACGCCCGCCTGGGTCTTGATCCATTAATAGTAACTAATGCGGATGAAGTTAAGGACGTAATAAAGTCTGTCAGAAATACTCAAAGCTCAAGGCTCAAGGCTCAAGGCGAAAAAGAGGCCTTACAGATTCAGGATGGGACTCCGCGTATAGTCGCGGAGATGGCCTCAATGTTTAACACCCAAGGACATTGAAGGTGTAAATGCAAGGCGGACAGTGCACGGCAATCAAATTTGTGGCAGAGGTAGCCAGCAACCACAACCGCGATCTTGAACGCTGTTTCCGGTTCATAGATACGGCAGCGGAGATCGGATGTGATGCGGTAAAATTTCAGCTTTTCAGGGTGGAAAAGCTCTTTGCCCCTGAGATACTGGAACGGAGCGAGGAACACAGGCGAAGGAAAAACTGGGAGCTACCAGTGGAATTCCTGCCCAAACTCCATAAGAGATGCATGGACGCGGGCATCCAATTCGCGTGCACGCCTTTTTACCTGGAGGCGGTAGATGAACTGATGCCCTATGTCAGTTTTTACAAAATCGCCTCCTACGAATTGTTATGGAAGGATCTTCTTACCGCCTGCGCACAAACCGGGAAGCCGGTGGCCCTTTCAACCGGCATGGCCACACTGGAGGAAATACGTGAGGCAGTAGATACGCTACACGGGGCAGGCTGTACCGACCTTACGCTTTTACACTGTGTGAGCGCCTATCCTACCCCGGTTAACGAATGCAACCTGGCTGCCATTGAAGCCTTACGAAACAAATTCAAAATTCAAAATTCAAAACTCAAAATTAGATTTGGCTGGTCGGACCACAGCGTGACCCCGGCGGTTATATACAGGGCGGTTCACCGCTGGCAGGCGGAGCTGGTTGAATTCCATATGGATCTCGAGGGCAAAGGTGAAGAGTTCAGCGCGGGTCATTGCTGGCTGCCCCGGAAAATCGGAGAGGTAATCCAGTCGATCAGGCAGGGATTCAATGCTGATGGCAATGGTTCCAAAAAGGTAAGCGAAGCAGAGGCGGCGGACAGGGAATGGCGAGCCGATCCAGGGGACGGATTGAGGCCCATGAAGGAACTAAGGAGCAGTGAAAACAAAAAGCTGGCAAAACCATATTAGAAACAATCTACATGAAAAAATACTATTTAAAGAACAAACCCCTATACATAGATCGATGATGAACAACGGGGAATATTAACGATGTTTAAAGTTTATGTTGAATAGCGTGTGTGTCCAGTGTGTAAAAGTGCAAAATCAGAACTTATACATGAAAGTCCAGATTATAATTTTTTTGTAAACAATAAGGTTTTTCAGGTTCCGCTGTATTACAGAACCTGAAGGATTGATTGATTCCAATACAACTCTTCATGGGAGTGAGATGCTATGTTATACGGTGTATTCTCCAGATAATCTTAAAAACCTACACTACGATTACTCTGATATCTTCAGCCCGTGCTAAAGGTGAAATTTACAGAACCCTGCTGGCCGAGGGTATATGCGTGGAACGGATCATTCGTATTTACGATTGAGGTTATTATGCCGGATTTAAAGGACAATGACAACATCCGGCGGGTAACGGAGACCAGTGACAAGGTCAGTTTCTATCTGCATGAAGTAAAACACCGCCTGCTGGAACAGTTTGTCAGGGATGCAGATGTGCTGGATGTGGGGTGCGGGTCAGGTTTTGGTCTAAAAAAACTTTCGCATGTCTACAAAAGCGGTGTGGGCATAGATTACAATCAGAATGCGGTGGATTATGCCAACAGTCAGAATGTTCCCAATACAAAATATTTATGCATGGATGTACGGGACTTTCATATTGAAAACAGGAAGTTTGATGTAATTTATTCCATGGATGTTATCGAACACCTGGATAATGTGGATGGTTATCTGGATTCAATTCGTAAACACCTGCGTCCGGGCGGACGCTTCATCTGCGCAACTCCCAATATCAAGTTTACTAAAAACACCAATCCGGAGCATGTTTTTGAATATACAGTTGATGAATTTCGCGAAAAAATAGAGGAATTCTTCACTATCGAAGAGTATTACGGCCAGGAAAAAAATGATAAGTCGGCCCTTTTGCGTTTTCTGTGGAGTATAGACCTCCTGGGTATCCGTAAAAAAGTACCCGCCTCCTGGGCACGGATGACCCGGCGTATTTTTGGTATTCCTTTGTACCATGAACTATCAGAGAAGCATTATCCACTGACAAAAAATTATAGCAAGGCCTATGCCTTATTGATTATAGCTCGCCATAAAGATTAATATGTGCGGAATCAATGTAGTCATTTCAAACCGTTATGATATTGAAAAAACGCTTTTGCGCATGAATCAAACATTGGTGCATCGCGGCCCCGATGCAGAGGGTTTGTGGTATGCAGACGGCATTGGTCTGGGGTTTCGCCGTTTGAGTATTATCGATCTTAACGAGGAAGGCGGGCAACCGCATTTTAATGAAGACAAAACGGTTATAAGTATATGCAATGGTGAGTTGTACAACTATAAGGCTTTACGCAGTGAATTGCAGAAAAAAGGTCACCGTTTTTATTCGCAAAATGATACGGAGTTGATCCCTCATCTATACGAAGAATATGGCGCGGATTTTGTGCAGCTTCTGAATGGCATGTTTGCTATTGCAGTACATGATCTGCGTCGGAATATAACACTGGTTTATCGTGACCGTCTGGGAATCAAACCGGTATTTTATACCAGTGAAGATGACACAATAATCGTATCGTCCGAGATAAAAGCAATTCGTTCAGTAAAAGAATCGAAGGTGCGCCGAGAGCTGGTGTCTGACTATCTTGTTTATGAGTATATACCAGGAGCCAATACGGCCTGGGAAGGTATCTGCAAACTTCCGCAGGGTCACTATATGAGTGTGCAGCCGGGCGGTGTGGATATTGTTCCATACTGGAAACCGAATTTTTCACCGGCCGGCAGTAATTATCCCGCAGATGGTGCCCGACTGGAGTCTTTGTTCGCTGATTCTGTGCGCCTGCGGATGCAGAGTGATGTTCCGGTAGGAATATTGTTCAGCGGCGGTCTCGATAGCTCACTGGTCAGTTATTATGCGCAGCAGGCAGCCGGTGACGCTAATGAAATACTCTGCTTTCATGCCCGTATGCCGGGCGAAAAATCCGAAGCACATTATGCCCGCGAGTTTGCCGGATTTATCGGGGCGGAATATGTGGAAATTCCGGTGGAGCTGGATGAATTTTACAAGCACCTCGACATCTGCCTGAATTTTATGGATGAACCTATTGGTGACAGTGCCATGATAACCAACTATCTGATCAACCAGAAGGCGTCTGAGTTTGTGAAAGTCATGCTTTCAGGCACAGGCGGTGACGAGCTTTTCGGCGGATACGGACGCTATGTCAGAGGTGTGCGGTCTCCTGCCTCAGATTTTTATAAACAGATGTGTTATTTTTCTCTGGAGGAAGTAAAACAGCTGACAAGAGCTTCCTCCCGGCCCGAACAGTTTCTGCAAAATCTGGTGGACGAAAATATTGAGGACAAAGCCAATCGCCTGATGTGGATAGACGTGCGCTCTTATCTGGTGGATCAGCTGCTGGCAATTGCCGATCGTATGTCTATGGCTCATTCACTGGAATTACGGCAGCCTTTTCTGGATCACCGGGTGGTAGAACATGCCATGTCACTTCCAGCGGATCATAAGATGCCGGACCAGGGTAAAAAAATTTTGAAAGATCTCCTGCGAAAGGTTTACAGAGAGGAATATGTATCGCGGCCCAAGCAGGGTTTTGGTGTACCTCTGCAAAAATGGATGGAACGGCAGAAGGATAATGTGCTGAATTATATCCTGAAGCAAAGTTCCCTGTGTGAGTTTTATGATATGGACAGAGACGCCCTGAAAAATATGCTGACACAGAAGCATCCTCTGCAGAAAAACCGTTTATGGAATGTGTATGTTCTGGCCCGCTGGACAGATCAAGTGATATAGTATGGGTGAACTGCCTCTTGTTTCAGTAATCATTCCCACGGCCAATCGTTACGAAGATCTATCGGAAACGCTGTATTATCTGCGCAAGCAATTATACCGCAACCTGGAAATTATAGTAGTTGACAATAACTCAAGGGATGATACTCCCCGGCTGTGCCGCGAAGAATACCCCGAGGTCAGGTATATTCGCCTTGCCAGGAATATGTTTAATGTGCCCTCCCGCAATATTGCAATTGCCAATGCCACGGGCAAATATATTTTCTGTATTGATGATGATTCTTTTCCTGGAGTTGTGTCTCTGGAACGTGCCGTAAAGCGCATGGAAGAGAATGCAGGCATCGGGATTGTGAGTTTCGGGGTCAAAAACTATGCCCGTTTTTTTAATGCGGACAGTTACATGGATGAAGTGCCTGCGGAAGAGGAAGCAGAAAGCCGGGAAGTACGGGGCTGGTCGGGCTGCGGCGGTCTGCTGCGTAAAGAACATTTTGATAGGTACGGATACTGGGAAGAAACCGGCAGCCGGAGCATGTACGAAATCACCAGCTGTATCAGGGCCTGGAATGAGGGAACCTCGGTTATGTTTTTCAGCGATGTCTATGTGTACCATAAGGTATCGCAGAAAGGCGATGCCGCAAAGGTAAGAGTGAGCCGGCGCGGAATGCTGGAAGCTTCAGCAGCCCTGGGCCAGTTTATCGTACAGTATTACCCGGCACGTTCCGCTATCAGACATTATATGGAATGGGTATATCAGAATATCCGTGCAATGGTTGAACGACGCACTCTGGCATTTTTGGCTCCTCTGTTTAGCGTGGCTTGGCGTCTGCCGGTTCTTTTAAAGGATCGAAAGAATTTTCCGCAGGAAGTCATGAATAAGGCCCGAATTACATACAACTTTAAAGGGAAATAATATGCAGGCGGGGGAAGTAAAAAAAGTTTTGATTATCCGGACCATTCAGGCCGATTTGCTGGGAGATCTGCTGGCCCGCTGGAAGGAATATTATCCGGAAGCTTCTTTTGATATCCTGACACATGCTTCGCAGGCCAACATATCCTATTATGAAACGCTTTTCTCCAATATATACATCTATGAAGCGAATTCAGATTTTGCCTGGAGCAGGCTTTCGGATGAATTAAAACAGGAACTGTCGGGATGCTATGATGTAATTCTGTTTGCGCATAAGTGGGATTCGATAGCTGGCTTTGCCAATGTGATAGACTTGGCTCGCAGGCTGTCTCCTGTACAGATTGCCCATTCGAATTCAGCAGGAGAGGTTAAAGTTCTCAAAGGGAATCAGCAGTTGAAACTTGCTGCTGAAAATGTGTTCAGCGTACTTTTCCTGATTATCTTTGGGCTTCCTGCTCTTCTGTTATCCGGAATATCACTGGGACGCTTCTTTTATTTATCCAGAAGGAAAATGTGATGATACTGATTCTGGCTGGCGGTAACAGCCAATATTCACTTGTGCATGCCCTGAAAAAGCAGGGCTATGATATTGCTGTTGTCGATAAAAACCCTGATGCCCCCTGCTTTGCCTTGGCTGATGAGGTTCTGCTGCACAGCACATGGGATGCTCTGGGAATTTTCAGCCTGCTCGAAGAAAAAAATCTTTCTGCAAAGATTACAGGAATAGCCGTTAAATCATCCGGCATGCCGGTTTTAACGGCATCGGCCTTATCGGAATGGCTTCATATCCCTTTTGTGAGTGAAGCGAATGCCCGCAGTCTGACGGATAAAAAGGAGTTCCTGCAAAAAGCGGCACAGAGCGGTATTCCCGTGGCAAAACTGTTTGATGATGAGACGAAAGTAGATCTTCCCTGTGTGGTGAAGCCAGCACTTTCCCATATCAGTAAAAAAGGCATAACTCTGGTCAGGGATAGAGAATCTCTGTATGCCGCAATTGAAGTGGCCCGGACGTACAGTGTAAATGGAAAAATCAATATTGAAGAATATCTGGAGGGACCAGACTATTCGGTAATTTATCTGAATGAACAGCCGGCGGTGCTGTTGGAACAGGTTTCTGAAGGCCCCCCCGATTTTCTGTCCAAAGGTTTTGTATACCGTCCGGAGAATCAGGATTTTGCGGAAATTACTCCCCTGGTGAAAAAACTGATTCATGCCTTTTCTGTCAAGAACTCCCTGATTCAACTGGACCTGAAAAAACACAGGGGGCAATACTATATAATAGAAGTTCACCTGGATTTTGGCGGTGACTTTATTTTTGATATTCTGCTGGATGAGGTTTTCAAAGAAAATGTGCAGCAATCCGGCCATTCCTTTTTAGGTATTACTGCCGACGCTCTGCTCCACCGGAAGTCTCTGCCAGACCTGCGATATAATTCCGCAGCGCTACGTCTGCAGATGGTATATACACACGATCTCAAAGTAATGAGTACGGAGCAGAAGAAGACGCTGGTATACACCGGGGATTATAAAATGAATCCGCAGCAGGTTTTTCTGGTCGGCCACCGCATTTACGAGATTCCTGCACGAAAAGAAAGTGCGGTGCTTATTCTGGGTGGAAGTATTTTGCAGCAGCGGGTGATTGAATGGGCCGGTGAATCATTTGCTAAGGTCATTGTCAGTGATCAGAACCCGGACTCACCGGGTATGCAGAATGCGGATTACCGGATATGCCGTAATGCCCGGGACAGCAACGGGATTCTTCTTGATCTGCAGAATATGGATGCCTATGCATCGCTGGATATAAAAGGGGTGTATTGCGGGAGCGATTTCGGACTATCTTCCGTTGCCGCCCTGCAGGCGGCACTGGGAATTTCGGCCAATAGTGCGCAGAGTATTCGTAACGGTCTCAGTAAAACAATACAGCACCGGATTTTTGCACAGCGGGGTATAAATGTCCCGCAGCAGAAGGTCTACCATTCATTCAGCAGTGAAATTCATGAACTTGATTTTCCGCAGGTGATTAAGCCAGCTGACTCATCCGGATCATGCGGGGTGGAGATTTTATATTCACCAGAAGGAATCAGAGAAAAATTCCGTGCTGCTCAGGAACTGTCCTCCACCGGTGAGGTTATTTTCGAGGAGTATATAGAAGGCACGCACCATGATGTAAATTTGTTTTTGACAGAAGATTCTTATGTACCCTGCGGTGTGCTGGACCGTTATTTTTCGGCACCGCCTTATTGTGTCCCGGTAGGAGCTCTGGCTCCATCACGTCTGCCTGCCCAAAGACAGCAGGAGCTGTATGACACCCTGTATAATGCTGCTCGGGCCATAGGTTTGCAGACAGGTCCGGTAAAAGCGGACTATATCCTCAAAGGAAATAAAAATTATCTGCTCGAAGTCACTCCCCGCTTTCATGGCGATATTTCCACCTCCTTTATGCTGCCGGAAGCCACGGAATTTGCACCGCCACGTCAACTTTTTGCCTACTGGAATGGCAGTGATTATGTGAATAATCCGGAATTCAATTATGTTGGCCTTCGTGTTATTGCTGGAAGAGAAGGAGTATTCAACGGGGTGGCTAATGAAGAGGAACTTGGGCAAATGCCGGGTGTGCGGCATGTGATAATACGGCGTGTTCCGGGCAGTCGTATAAAAGCCATGAAGGATAATCGTAATTTGATCGGTTTTCTTGTGGGAGTCGGAAATACGATAGAAGAATTGAATGAAAATCTGGAAAGGGCTTTGCAGAAAGTAGATGTGCAATATGAATAAAAAAGCAGAGGAACAGGGTTCCGGTGAACAGAAGGTCGCGCTGGTTACCGGTGGAACAAAGGGTATAGGACTGGCTATAGTCCATGAGCTGATGTCTGCGAATTATATTGTTTATGCTACTTGGAGTCATAGTGAAGAATCAGCAAAACAAGCGGAGCATGAGCTGGGCCTGAGTTTTGCCAACCGGGAATTTCATCTGCTGCGTTGCGATGTTTCCCAGAAAGAGGAAAATGTATCGCTGATTGAAAAAATATATGCAGAGCATAACCGCCTAAATGTGCTGGTAAACAATGCCGGAGTGCTAAAGCAGCAAGATATTTTTCAGCTAAGTGAAGAAGACTGGGATACCACCTTTGGAGTAAATCTAAAAGGTCCTTTCTTCCTATTACAGCTGGTGATGCCCCGGATGAAGAAACAGGGTGGAGGCACAGTGGTGAATATTGTTTCCATAGGGGGGCAGACCGGAGGCTCTAAGGCTCCGGACTATGCGGCATCCAAAGCGGCTCTTATCTGCCTTACCCAGTCGATGGCTCGTCATGGTGCAAAGATGAATATTCGGGTAAATGCGGTTTCGCCAGGATGGATTGATACAGGAATTTTCTCACCGGAGCAGGCAAAAAAAATTAAAGAAGAAGCGAAGGTTCAGGTTCCTCTGGGACGCATGGGTACTCCCCGCGAAGTTGCCCATGCTGTCGGATTTCTAATATCTCCCAAAGCATCATATATAACCGGTCACATTTTAAATGTGAACGGTGGATTGCATATGGGGTAGGAGAATTCATGAATTATTTATTACTGGACAGGATTAAAGATCCCCGTGATGTGCAGGCCTTGGCGATTGAGCGACTTCCAGAGCTGGCTGCCGAAATTCGCAGCTTTTTAATTGAATCCATTTCCCGTACTGGCGGGCACATTGGCGCAAACCTGGGAGTGGTGGAGCTGACTATTGCTTTACACTATGTTTTTGGGGCTCAGGAACAGATTATTTTTGATACTGGCCATCAAGGGTATACACATAAGCTGCTTACCGGTCGTAAAGAATTATTTGCCAGTCTGAATCAGCCGGGTGGTATGTCCCGTTTTCTTGACCGTCGCGAAAGCAGCTATGACACTATTGACGCTTCACATGCTGGTACGGCCATATCGATTGCCAGTGGTTTGGCTCAGGCCCATAAACTAAATGGCGACGATCACTGCGTAGTAGCTTTAGTGGGTGATGGAGCACTGGTTGAAGGCATGTCGCTGGAAGGTCTGAATTTTGCCACAGCATCTGATATTCCTCTGTTGATAGTCATCAATGATAACGGTATGGCTATTCCCCCCAATGTAGGGGGCATAAGTAAATTATTCAGTGGCAAAGACTCACTAAAAAAATCCCGGTACTTTTTTGAAGGCCTGGGTTTTCAGTATTATGGAGTGCAGGATGGTCATGACCTGAATGCATTGGTGAACACTTTTAAGCAGGCCCGCCGCGCAGTACGCCAGGGAGCTGTTGTTGTTCATACAAAAACCGAAAAAGGTCGTGGCCTAGATCTGGCCAAAAAACATCCTTATAAACTGCATTTTTCCATGCCTTTTGATCCGAAAAGTGGTGCTGGTATTTCACCCCTTCCGGCGGGTACAACCTATGGTGCAGTAGCCGGAGCTAAGATGCATGAACTAATGGCAAAGGATAAGGATATGGTTATTCTTACTCCTTCCACTCCCTATGCTTCTTTTCTGGATGCCTGTTTTGCAGATTATCCGGAGCGGACTATTGATGTGGGCATGGCTGAACAGCATGCCATAGGAATGGCCTGCGGCTTGGCCCTGGAAGGTAAAAAGCCTTTTGTCTGCTTTCAATCCACCTTCATGCAGAGAGCCTTTGATCAGCTGATCCATGATGCAGCATATATGGATCTACCGATAACTGTTATGGCGGTGCGTTCAGGATTTGCCGGCCTGGACAGTTCTACCCATCATGGTATTTATGATTTCAGTTATTTGAAAGCCATTCCCAATCTGGAAATCTTTTATCCGGGCAGTACCCGAGATCTGAAAGATATGATAGATTTTCGCCTGCAGAATGCTGACCATCCGATGGCGATACTCTATCCCTATGAAGAGGTGAGTGCATATGATTCCTTATTAGTGGATTCTTTCACTGACCTGCAAAATCCTCAAATTGTGCATAAAGGGAAAGATGGGCTTATCCTTTTTCCCGGGAATTGTGTGGACACTGCTGTAGAATTACAGGCGTTACTTGCGTCTGCAGGGCAGCACTATGCTTCCGCCAATATCCGTCATCTGCGTCCCCTGCCGGTGGATTGGCTGAAAGAACAGATGCAGCAATATTACCGTATTGTTGTGCTGGAAGAAAATATATTAGATGGTGGTTTGGGCAGTGATGTGGCCGCGTTGGCGGCAGACCTGGAATTGCCGGTACAGATCTTACGGAGTGGAATACCCACATCCTTTGTTCCGGCCGGTAACAAACGAGAGCTGATGGAAAAAACCGGTATTGATGCGCTGAGCATTTTTCATAAAATGCAGGAGCGCTGGGGTTTGTAATGCAGGGGAAAGCGGTTCTGATATTAGGTGCGGGCAGGGATCAACTATTTATGATCCGCACTGCCAAAGAAATGGGTTTGTTGACCGTGGCAGTGGATGGTAACCCTTCTGCTCCGGGGTTGTCTGAAGCGGATTATGCTGAGCCCATAAACTTCAGTCATATTGGTGAAGTGAAAGCCTATGTCCGATGTTTGCTGGATAAAGGAATACCTCTGTCTGGTGTATGTACGATGGGTAGTGATATACCTAACCTACTTGCGGAAGTGGCTGAAGAATTTGGTTGGTCCGGACCATCACGCGAAACTGGCTATCTGACTACCGACAAGTTTGCCATGAAAGAGTGCTTACGCAAAGCAGGTATTCCCGTTCCGGATTATTGCATAGTACAAAGAAAAGAAGACGTCCTCAGGCAATGGAAAGAATGGGGTGCGCAAAAAGTCGTACTGAAACCTACAGACAGAGCAGGATCCCGCGGTGTGAGCATTCTGGCTTCTACAGACGAAATTGCCGATGCATGGAAAAATGCAGCGGACAACTCCCTGAATGGGCGGATTTTACTGGAACGCTATATTGAAGGTCCGCAAATCAGCACTGAATCTATTCTTTATGATGATTTTTCAGCAACGCCCGGATTTGCAGACCGCGTGTACGAAGATATGGAGGTTTTCTGGCCGCAGGTTATGGAAAACGGCGGCTGGGTACCGTCCCGGGAAAATGCAGATGTGCAGAAAAAAATTTCAGAACTCGTTGAAAGAGCAGCCCGGGCTCTGGGTATAAGCAGAGGTCCTGCGAAAGGGGATGTGGTTCTTTCGGAGCAGGGACCGATGATTATTGAAATTGCCGCGCGTCTGAGTGGCGGTGATTTTTGCGAGTCACTGGTTCCACTGGGAACCGGGGTGAATTATGTAAAAGAAGTTCTGCGTATCGCCACGGGCGAAAAACCGGATCCGGCGGCTCTGCGGCCTCGATGGAATAAAGCTGTCGCCAACCGCTATTTCTTTTTACCGCCCGGCAGATTGGATGGTATCAGGGGAGTCGGGGAGGCACAAGCGCAGGATTATATCCATAAATTTGAACTGTACTATAAAAAAGGCGAGATCATTCCGCCTATTCAGAACCACGGGCAGAGAGTGGGAGTCTTTGTACTGGTTGCGGATGACCGTATACAGGCTCAGGCAAAAGTGGATTATATTTATAATCAGGTGGAATTTAAAATGGACGGCAGCTGGCGAAAAGGTTTTTTAAAAAGATGAAAACTCTAACGGACGACAAAAAGCCACGCGCCAGATGAAGAAATCACAGACTGAACTTTATCCCGAATTATGCAGCTCAAGGCATAGGGGATCTATTATGACATGATTTTTAATGTTCGTGGCACGAATTTGCATCAAGGCTTCTTTTGGGGATGGCCCGGGGATAAAAATCAGCGAATCAAGCGCCCTGGTGAATTCCTCCTTGTGAGGCTACTTCATCAGGTTGTAGGCCAGCATGACCAACTCGAAATAGAGTCTGGCTCCTGCCCAATGCCTCGTAATACTCTTGTCCAGGCCGAATCCGTAGAAGCCCTCCTTGATAAAGTTCTCGCAGCAGGCACGCTTGTTGTAAACCCGCCAGACATCCTCGCCAGGAGCCTTGCTGTTGGTGGCAATCACCTGATAATTATAAAGATCCTCCTGAACGCTCAGAAGCTTGAGCTCCTTGCGGGGCTTTTCTCCCTTTCGAACCAGCTCCCGAATCACCACCAGGCGCATGTCCTTGAGGGAGGGAAACGGCAGACTCAACTCACCCACAGCAAAACCCTCGCCAAACTCCCTCCAGTTGCCGATACTGAGGATCATTCTTTGGAGCCATACCTGCTGGGGTACCACTACATAGAACTCGATCTTGCGCGTCATCAGCCAGCGCAGGAATTCGACCTTGAAAAACCCGCTGTCTGCCCGAAGCCTCTTTGCCTTGTTCTCCGGCAACTTTTTCATTATGGACTGGAGAAAGTCCTGAGCCTTGTAACCACTGGTGCGATTGCCAGGACGAAAGACTCCTCCGATATAGTCCCTTGTCTCCCCGATAAAGCACATAAGGGGATGGTAGCTGGACCTGCCAGGTTTCTTGGGATTGTAACCCCTCTTGGCCCTGTGCTGCCTGCCAAAGACCGGTATGACGTGGGAGTCCAGGTCCAGGGTGATGGCATTCATGTCACGAAATCCCCTGC
>JALVVK010000095.1 GCA_027023445.1 Deltaproteobacteria bacterium
AGATAATCCGGGTGAATGTTGTATATGCGTAGCAAGGCCCTGTTATGATTTTTTTTTTGGAGATTACAATATAACATGACATCGACTTGCTTTTGTTGTTTAACATATTGTTTTAATTAGAAGATATGTTTATGGGATTCATGAGCCTTTAACAATATCAATAAGTTATATTACGCAACAATTTGTTGATATCGTTAGGTTGTTGGCCTGAACGGCCATTGTAAAACCCCAACAGATCCATCCTGAAGAAATGGAAAGCCCTTAGTTATTATTGTATCGGAATCTCTTTTTTAAAAATAAACAGGTTTGCCTATTATCTTCTGCCCTGCATCTCAGGCAAATCTGCGGGCCGCGTAATCCGGTATAGCCTTGGGCATATAGAAAAATGGAAAAAAGGATATTAATTAGGAGATAAGCGCTTTAAAGAGATATTATTTTAGGAAAAGCAGGCAAAAGCCGGGACTTATTATGGTTTTTTGGGGGGAAATGCGGCAGGTAATAAAAAGATGCCTTGTTACGCCTTGCTTTTATCCCGGATTGAACCGCACTTTTTGGGTGAGAACACAACGGGAACAAATACATGCTAACTATGCATAAGTAAATGAAATTACTTTCTTCAGAGATTTGAAGTGCATAATCCGGGTTTATTGGATTTCCTGGAGCCGGCATGCGGATTTGAACCGCAGACCTGCTGATTACGAATCAGCTGCTCTACCAACTGAGCTATGCCGGCTCAATCTCAATGACGAATCGCTTTTTATCATGGGAGATTGGGGCTGGTCAAGGGTAAAATCAAACGGGAAATATTGATGCCTGCGTTGATCAGTTAAGGCCTGAAAATTTTTGGACATCTTCCTTTCGTCCTATGAGAAACAGGATGCTGTCTTTCTCTATCCTGTATTCCGCTCTTGGCATCAGGGTTATTTTCCCTGATGCCTTGCTTTTTACTCCTATTACGTATACCCGGTGTTTTTTTCTGAGATCGATCTCCTGAAGGGTGTCTCCAATCAGCGACGATGGAGGTTCCACTTCGGCTATGCAGTAGTCGGGAAGCATGGGGAGGAAGTCTGCCACGTTGGGCATGACAAGGGACTGCGCTACCTTTGCGGCGGAGTTTCTTTCCGGGATGATTACCTCGTCAGCGCCTACCAGGGAAAGCAGGGTCGCGTGGTCCTCGTCGTTCGCCTTGGCCAGTATGTAATTAACATCCATTTCCTTGAGATACAGGGTGATAAGTATACTCTGGGTGAGATTCCCTACTGCGACGATGATCTTGTCAGTCTGTTTAAGGTCCAGGCTGTCCAGGACGTCCCTGCTGCCGGCGTTTCCCACTACGGCATCCGACACAAAGGGAGCTATTGCTTCCACCAGGGTCTGCTGTCTTTCTATGCACAGGACCCGCTGTCCCTGTTCGGAAAGTGCCTTTGCC
This sequence comes from Deltaproteobacteria bacterium, assembly GCA_027023445.1. GTDB lineage: Bacteria > Desulfobacterota > Dissulfuribacteria > Dissulfuribacterales > JALVPX01 > JALVVK01. Next base: position 1,430 of record JALVVK010000095.1, read on the forward strand.
AGATAGAAACCGAATTTCCCAAGGCCGATAACGGCAAAATCATAGTTTTTCATGGTTAACCTACCATCACATCTTCTTCAACATAGTAATATGGCCTGGGACGCGCCGTCACCCCTGTGAGAACGGACATTACAGACAGCAGGCCCACGCGCCCGATGAACATTATAAATATCACAACCAGTTTTCCAAGGACGTCCAGGTGGGTGGTTATGCCAACTGAGAGTCCAACGGTGCCGAGCCCGGATATGGTTTCAAAGAGATAGGCCAGGAATTGGCTCCTTGTCTTATAAAATGGAATGTTCGGGCCTACCATCATGAGAAGCGTGTGCGCCAGGATGACCGTGGAAACATAGAGTATGAAAAGCACCATGGCCCGCTGCACACCGGGTTCGCTTATGGAGCGTCTGGCTACCGTGGTTTTCGCGTGTCCCTTCAGCCTGCTCCATGCGCTGCAGAGCAGGACCGCGAAGGTCGTCGTTTTGAGCCCCCCTCCTGTTGATCCCGGACAGGCCCCGATGAACATGAGGAGAAGGATAAGATACAGGCTGTCTTCTGTGAATTTGGACATGTCCACCGTGTTAAAGCCTGCTGTCCTCGCGCTGACACTGTGAAACATGGCTACAAGGAATTTTGTGGACAAGGGCATGGTGGAGAGAATACCGTGTCTTTCAAAAAAAAGAATGCCTGCCGTTCCCACGGCAATAAGGATGAGGTGTGTGGTCACGGTCAGCCTGAAGTGCAGGGAAAACCGGCCTTTTTTCCTGGTCTTCAGGCGTTCAACCAGTTCATAAACCACGGAGAACCCCGTGTTGCCAAAGAGTATCGTAAGCATTATGACCATGCAAACCGGCCAGTTTCCGTAAAAGGGAAGGAGCCCGTTTTTAAAGGTGGAAAAACCCGCGTTGCAAAAGGCTGAAACCGCGTGGAAGACGCCGCTGAAAACCGCGTTTGCAGGCGGCATGGAGCCCATGAACAGGATAGAGAGGCATAGAGCCGATATTGCCTCGGTTATCATGGTGAAAAGAAATATCAGTCTTATCAATTGTTTCAGGTCAGGCGTGCCGCTGGCCAGAAAGCTTTCCTGGATAGCGGTCCTGTGGGCGAGTCTTACCGGCTGACCAAGGGAGTAGAACAACAGTACCGAGAAAGTCATGACACCAAGGCCGCCTACCTGCATGAGCAACAGTATGACAAACTGGCCTATAACGGTGAATGCGTCTGCCACGTTCACGACGTTAAGTCCTGTAACGCATACAGCGGAGGTAGATGTAAAGAGCGCGTCCACAAAGGACATGCTGTTCGTGTGCATCCAGGGCATCCAGAGCAGCACGGCTCCGACCAGGTCCGTAAGGATAAATCCGAGGATGACTATGCTCCCGGGATGAGAATACAGCCGTTTGCTTAAAAGCTGGGCCTTTCCTGCCATTGTCGTATGTCCTTGCGTTACAGAACCAAGCCGATGGCTTTTCTCAGTTCGGAGAGGGTGAAGGGCTTGGCAACGGCTGCCCGGAATCCATATTTCGCATAGTCTGCCATTACGGGATCATTGGAATAACCGCTTGATACAATAACCCTGGCCTGCGGATCGATTTTGAGGAGTTCCTGTACGGCCTCCCTGCCTCCCATGCCGCCCGGAATGGTCAGGTCCATGATGACGGCATCAACGGGCCTGCCGGAATCCATGAGTCTGCGGTAAAGATCTATTGCCTCGGCGCCATCTGACGCTAAAACCACTTCGCAGCCCAGATGTTCCAGCATGCCTTGGGTCAGTTCCCGTATCATTTCTTCATCGTCCATGACCAGTATTTTCATGTCTACAGGTTCAATCCCGGATGCCGGCTCCGTGGTTTTCGCCTCGCGTCCGGGGACAGCTGGCAGATAGATGGTAAAGGTTGTTCCCTTGCCTGATTTTGATTCTACCCGGATGTGACCATCATGTTTGCTGATTATTGAATGTACTATGGCAAGGCCAAGGCCGCTTCCCTTTTTCTTGGTGGAAAAATAGGGGTCAAAAACGCTGCCTATGATTTTTTTCGGGATGCCCTGGCCGTTATCCCGGAAGATGATCTTTATGTATTTCCTGTCGGGCAGCCCATTTATGTTTTCTCCGGTGACGTCTGCAATGTTTGAACAGGTTACATGGATTGTACCTCCCTCCGGCATGGCCTGGCGGGCATTAATCGCAAGGTTCTGGACAACCTGGCTCATCTGCCCCGTGTCTATTTTAACCAGCCACAGATCATCCGGTATCTGAAAACGGCAGGCAATATTGCTCCCATGGAGGACGAATTCCGTTGACTCCCTGATAATTTTTGCAATGGACGCGGTTTTCCTGACCGGTTCTCCTCCCTTGGCAAAGGTCAGCAGCTGCATGGTGAGATCCTTTGCCCTTAAGGACGCCTTGTCTGCCTCCTCCAACAGGGGAAATACCCTGTTCTCCCTGCCGACAATATGGGCGGCAAGGTCGATGTTGCCCATGATTGTAGTCAGGATATTGTTGAAATCGTGAGCGATACCACCGGCAAGTAGCCCGACGGATCTCAGCTTCTCGTTTTTTAACATTTCCTGCTCCATTCTTATCCGTTCGGTAATATCCCGGAAGACCAGGACAATACCGATGATCCTGCCTTCGGTGTCAAGAATAGGGGCACCATTTTCGGCAATGATGCGTTGAACGCCGTTTCTGCCCTCAAGAACGCAGCGGTGTGCAAAGCCTGAGGCGCCCCCTGTGTACATAATCCTTTGAACAGGATCTGTACAGGGTTTGCCTGTTTTTTCCTCCACTGTGCGAAGTACATCTGTTGCCTGTCTGCCAATGGCCTCTTTCCTCCGCCAGCCGGTCAGCTCAGCGGCCACCTTGTTTATCAGGACGATTCTGCTGCTGGTATCCGTGGCGATGACGCCGTCTCCGATGCTGGCCAGTGTTACTGCGAGCCTCTCCTTTTCGGCCAGGAGTTCCTTTTCGGCTCTTTTGCGGGCCTCCACGTCCCTTACCACGGCTATAACGTATTTTTCATCCCGGATCTCGGTGTATTTCAGCCCCACCTCAACCCAGAACAGGTCTCCGTTTTTCCTTTTTGCCCTCCATTCAAAGGTCTGAGGCCCTTCGGCAACCGTCTTTCTGATCAGTTTTAATGCCTGTTGCTGGGTGTAGGGATGGATGCCCGAACTGATATCAATTGTTTTGAGGCGAAGCATTTCCTCGCGGCTGTAACCATATACGTCCTTTACCGCCCGGTTCGCGTCAAGAATCTTTCCCGTGGAGATATCGAGGATGAAGATGGCGTCTGCCGGGGAATCGAACATCTCACGGTATTTTTGTTCGCTTATCCGGAGAGCCCTGTTTTTCGCCTGTATCTCCCTTGTTTTTTTCTTTACCTGGATCCTTGAGAGTATTGCGGCAAGGGCGAAAAGCACGAGCATCGCGGAGAAGGCTTCCATGGTGATGTAAAGCCATCGGGGCAACACCTTGATCTTTTTTTCCGCTATTTCCGCCTCGAAATATTTTCCAAGTAGTTTGTAATAGGGCGAATCCTGGTCCTGCTTGAATTTCTTCATGTGATAGTTGATGCGATTGACAAGAAGGGGGGTCAATTCCCCATTTTTCGGAAAGGCGAATTTTATGTTTATGGGCTGGAAGATAATGGGTGTCTTTTTTACCTTGAAACGCCCCGCGTTTTTGTTACCAAAGTTTCTGTTGGTTATGCCGGCGTCCGCGCGGTGTTCTTCAACGGCCTTGAATACCTCTGGATAACTGTCCAGTTCCAGGAACGAGCAGTGCAGGTTAAAGGCCCTGACAAGTTCCTTTAATCCGTCCGGTCCCTCAAAATTGACGCTTCCCCTGAGCGCGGCGATTTTTTTGTTGTTCAGGTCCTGTATGGATTTGATTTCCGGGCTGTCCCTGCTGATATAAAGCCTGGCCCAGCTCATAATGACCGGATCCCTGGAGAAGGTGTAGAGCCTGGCGCGTTTCTTTGTGAACCCCACGTCCGGCATGATGTCTATTTCCCTGTTCTTTAACCGCCTGAGTCCGTCAGCCCACGATCCCCAGACGTATTTGATCTTCCAGTTTTCCTCTTTTGCGATTATGGCGATAAGGTCGGGCCAGAAGCCGGCAATCCTGCCGTTTTTGTCCATAAAGATTTTGGGGCGATTCGCATAGGCGCCGACCTTTACCAACAATGGTTTTTGTCTCGGGGAATAGGTCGCAAGGGCAGGGCTATTCAGGATGAAGGCCAGGAGGATGGTTACAATCCATGCGGATGATATTGCTTTCTGCATATCCATCTATTCGGCATTTCCGGAATAAAATTGTTTTGTTCCGGATTATGCGCTTTAAAATGTCCTTTGCCTTGCATCTTCGGCAAACTTGCGAGCTGCATAATCTATGTTTTACTCGACCGGGTATCTGAATGACACGAAACGAACGCATTGTCAAACCGTGTTTGAAGCAGGTTATGGCCTATAGCTCATGGGGCATAGGTCATGGGTAGCAAGCCTTTAACCCGAGCGGGTTACGCCCTTCACCTCCCTCATCATTCCGTTGCGACATTCGTGATCATCAGGTATTCCTGTTTAAGGGAACCTTCCGGCAGGCTTGTCCTGGCCGGAGGTAGAGATGTATCCACTTTGCAGCCGGGCTGCCGGGGTTCATATGAAAAAGAAGCCATCCCGTCATATATCCGGGCACGTTACAGCGATCATCCTTGAAAGCATTTCCGACGGCGTGTTCACAGTTGATCACAAGTGGCGCATCACGTCGTTCAACCGCGCCGCCGAAGAGATCACCGGCATCCCGAGGGAGGAGGCCATAGGAAAACACTGCTGGTCGGTTTTTCGTTCCAACATGTGCGAGACGGATTGCGCCCTGCGTCGTACCCTGAAACAGGGAAAGCCTTTTATCGACACATCCACTTACATTGTCAACAGCGAAAAACGTCTTATACCCGTGGTTGTCTCCACGTCTCTTCTAAAGGATGAAAACGGGACAATAATAGGGGGGGTGGAGACATTCCGTGACATGAGCTTGGTGGAGGAACTGCGCAAGGAGCTGGACGCCCGCTACCAGCTTGGCGACATGGTCAGCCGCAGCCCCCTTATGCAGAAGATCTTCGGGGTGTTGCCCCAGATAGCTGACAGTGACAGTACCATTCTTATCCAGGGAGAAACGGGTACTGGCAAGGAACTTCTGGCAAGGGCGATTCACAACCTGAGTTCAAGGTCTGATAAGCCGTTTATTCCCGTAAACTGCGGGGCTCTGCCGGACACACTGCTGGAGTCCGAGCTTTTCGGTTACAAGGCGGGGGCATTTACCAATGCCACCAGGGACAAGCCGGGATACTTCGATATGGCAAGGGGCGGGACCATTTTCCTGGATGAAATAGGGGATATCAGCCCGGCCTTTCAGGTGAGGCTGCTGCGTGTGCTTCAGGACGGTATATTCCAGCCGCTTGGAGCCACACGGACGGTGAAGGCGGACGCTCGCGTGATAACCGCAACAAACCGTGATCTCCTGGACATGGTGAATCGCGGCGCTTTTCGTCAGGATCTTTTCTACCGCATTAACGTGATTCGCCTGGAACTTCCCCCTTTAAGAGACCGCAAGGAGGATATCCCGTTGCTTGTGAGGCGGTTTATAGACCGCCTGAACCGTTTGAGGAAAAAGGCCGTTAAGGGGATCAGTCAGGAGGCCCTTTCTCTTCTCATGGCCCACGACTATCCGGGCAATATCCGGGAGCTGGAGAACATTATAGAGCACGCCTTTGTAATCTGTCCCCAGGGAGAAATCACGCCCGCCTGCCTGCCCGACACCCTCAATCGTTCCGCCGGGCCGTCTATTTCCCGTGGCGCAGAGGCCGGTCCCGACCTGAAATCCATAGAGGCGCAGATGATCCTGGAGGCCCTCAAACGCAATAACTACCATCGCCTGGCCGCGGCCCGGGATCTGGGTATACACAAGAGTACGCTGTTCAGAAAAATCAGGTCCCTTGGCATCAAACTTCCTCCAATCGATGGCCGTTCCAGGAAAAAGAGTCTGGATGAGAAATTGTGAATTGTGAATTGTTAATTGTGAATTGTTAAAATGTTGAGTGGTGAATGAAAGGAAGATTTCTCTTTTGACAAACGACACGGTCAGGGTTGCATAAAGAGTCGCATAATTGCGATAGTGATTCTGCATAGGGTCGCATAATTGCGACTATAGTTCGGTATTTTTTCTTGCTTTCCTTTTGCACGCTTTTTCTAATTTGCTGATAATAGAAAATATTTTTTGACAGGCTCTGGTGTTTTCCCGGATGGCACAGGTGTTGCTCTATGGTTATCCAAGGAGTGAACCTGAAGTGAAAGTTGCCTTAACGGTCTGGGAAAATCGGATTTCTCCGGTATTTGATTTCGCGCGGATGCTGCTTGTGGCGGATATTGAAAACGGAGTGGTTTTGAACCGGCATTATGAACCCTTTTGTTCCGACAGGATTCTGCGCCGGGTGGCCATGCTCTCTGATCTGAACGTGGGAGTCCTGATCTGCGGAGCTGTTTCAGAGCCTACGGCGAATATGATCGAGGCCCGTGGCATCCGGCTTGTGCCATTTGTGACGGGAAGCGTAAGCCAGGTACTTGATGCGTACATAAAGAATATACTTTCGGCCCCGGATTTTCGTATGCCGGGATGCGGGGGCAGGCGTCGCAGACGCAGGCGCGGTCGGTCACCAGGGTATAATTAGGGAATAACTGCGGAAAAAGGAGGCAACCATGCCAGGAGATAACAGATCGGGTTACCAGGGCAACAGCAATCTTCCACAAAGATCTGTGGGGTCTTCTGCCGTAAAAAAGATAGAAAATCCTGCCTATGGCTGGGGACAGTCTTTTGGTCGGCGTATTGTTTCCGGTTTTGGCAATATCTTTGGTCTCGGGGTACGACAACAACAAGGGTATGGAACCTGTCGAGGTCAGGGATGTAAAAGAGGCGGTCGGGGCCGCCGGGGTCGCCGAGGCGGTCAAGGCGGTCAAGGCAGAAACAGATAACAGAATCAATACAATATGATACAGGAGGTGTGTTATGCCAGGTGGAGATAGAACTGGTCCAACAGGAATGGGTCCGAGAACAGGAAGAGCCGCGGGATATTGTTCGGGATATTCTGCCCCGGGTAGTCTTAACCCGGTTCGGGGCCGCGGATTTGGTCCGGGTTTCGGCCGCGGATTTGGTTTCAGGGGCGGACGGGGCCGCCGCTGGGGCGGAAGATTCCGTGCCGGATATGGTTATGGTGCCTTTTACGCAGGGCCTTA